>PLHK01000026.1 GCA_003139955.1 Limisphaerales bacterium | reverse complement strand
GTCTTTCGCGTGCCGACCTACATTGTGACCAATGAAATCAAGCATCCGGCGCCGGAAATGGTGGGGCAAAAAATTGTCGCCGCGCTCGCGGACTTGCGGCAACGTCCCGGATCAAAATAATTCCCCATGCGCATCGTCGTTTTGACCACCGACAATCGCGAGCCGCACAAGGACTACGCGAACCCGCAGCCGCATTTCGGCACCGCGCCCGCCGCGCTGCTGCAAGGGCTGGCGATGATTCCCGAAATCGAAGTGCACGTTGTTTCCTGCATCCGCCAGCCGGTCAGGTCGCCGGAAAAAATCGCGCCGAACATTTTTTTTCACAGCCTCGTCGTCCCCAAAATCGGCTGGATGAAAACGTTGTTCCAAGGCTGCGTCCGCGCCGCCCGCAAAAAAATCCAAGAAATCCAGCCGGACATTGTCCACGGCCAGGGCACGGAGGCGGATTGCAGTTTAAGCGCCATTTTTTCCGGTTTTCCCAATGTGCTGACGCTGCATGGGAATATGCGGCTCATCGCGGCGCTCAATCGTGAGCGGGCATTTTCCTACAACTGGCTGGCGGCGCGGCTGGAGGGTTTCGTCCTGCCACGCACGGACGGCGTGGTCTGCATCACCCGCTACACGCAAGGCGCGGTGCAACCGCTGGCGCGGAAGACTTGGATCCTGCCCAACGCGGTGGACGCGGGTTTTTTTGGGGTGCCACCGGCACCGGATTTAGCTTCGCCCCCGATGATTCTTTGTGTGGGCGTCGTTTGTCCGCGCAAAAACCAAAACGATTTCATCCGGGCGCTCGATCCTTTGGCGCGGCAAAAAAAAATCAGACTCGTTTTCATTGGTCAGGTGGATGACGGGGCCTACGGCGAAGAATTCCGGCAGTTGCTCCAGTTGCGGGATTGGTGCGAGCACGTTCCCTTTTCGGGCCGCGACCGCGTCAAAGAATTTTTTGCGAAAGCCACCATCGTTGCGCTGCCCACGCGCGAGGATAATTGCCCGATGGTGGTGCTGGAGGCGATGGCGGCGGGCGTGCCGGTGCTGGCTTCGGCGGTCGGCGGCGTGCCGGATCTCGTCGAGCATGAAGTGAACGGCCTGCTCTGCCATCCGGATCAGCCGGAAACTTTTCGCGCGGCGGTGGCGCGGTTTCTGGATGACCGCGCTTTCGCCCGCCGCCTCGCGACGGCAGCCCAGGCGCAGGCGCGGCGGCGGTTTCATCCGCAAGTCATCGCGGAAAAGCACTTGGAGATTTACCGCGACGTGCTCGGTGCATGAACTGCGGAGGAATTTTTTTGGCGGGCAGCCCATCAAAAAATTTCACTTGGACACCGTTTCCGCATTCAGCCCGGCTTCGTCACGGATAACCCAATGCGGTCGTCCCTTGACCTCTTCATAGATTCGGCCGATGTATTCCCCAAGGATGCCGAGGCAGATCAGTTGCACCCCGCCCAGAAACAGGATCGAGATCACCAGCGTCGGAATGCCATGGGGGCCAGGCGTGAAACCGAACTTCGCAAATTCTTCGGCAAAGACCTTTTCGCAAAAAGTGAAAACCGCCCCGAGAAAGGCGCCGGCTGAAACCCCCAGCCCCAGCCAAGTCGCCACCCGCAGCGGCATGGTGGAGAAAGAAAATATGCCATCCATTGCCAGCCGGAAGGATTTTTTGAAAGTATATTGCGGCGCGCCGGCGGCGCGGTCGGCGCGGTCAAATTCAACCGATGTCTGCCGGAAGCCGCACCAGGTGCGCAAGCCGCGCAGGTAGCGGTTGCGTTCGGGCAGCGCATTCATCACGGCGACGACTTTCTGGTCGAGGAGGCAAAAGTCGCCGGCGTCGGCGGACATCGGCAGTGGCGTCAATTTTTGCAGCAGCCGGTAAAAGCCCCACGCGAGGAATTTTTTCACGAGCGGATCCTGACGTTTTTTGCGCGTGGCGAAAACGACTTCAAAGCCTTCCTGCCATTTTGCGAGCAGCCGGGAAATTTCCTCGGGCGGGTCTTGCAGGTCGGCGTCAATGACGACGACGGCGTCGCCGGTCGCATAGTGCAAACCGGCGCTCACGGCGGTCTGGTGGCCGAAGTTGCGCGCGAAACAAAGGCAGCGCCAGCGGGAATCTTTTTGGTTTTGCGCCTTGAGGATTTCCCAAGTGTGGTCGCGCGAACCGTCGTCCACGCAGATGATTTCGTAGTCGGAATCCCATGTCGCGGCAACCGCGCCGAGCCGCGCGAACAATTTGGGCAGCACGGCCTCCTCGTTGAAGCAGGGCACGATGACCGAAATTTTTTTCATGGCAATCTTTCGCCGGATTAAATAACAAAAAAACGGCAAAACCCAATTCTTTTTCCAAGGCCGGGGTTGGAGTCAAGGCGGCGTGGCAATTGTTTTGGAGGATGATTTTTTTGCGCCGCCGCGCGGTCAGCGTTTTTTGTAATCACCCCGGCTGAAATATTTTTCCAGCCACACATACGCGCAGATGAAGAGATAGCGGCTGCCCATTTCCTTGATCTTCAGTTTCGCCTCGCCGAAGCGCCGGTTGCGCCAGGTGATCGGCACGACTGTCCACGAATAGCCGCGCACGATGGCCTTGAGCGGAATCTCCACCGTGAGATTAAAATGCGGCGCGATGAGCGGCTCGCAACCTTGGATGACCGTGCGGCGATACGCCTTGAACGCGTTCGTCGTGTCGTTCAGCGGGATCCGAAAAACACAGCGGATGAAAAAATTCGCGAGCCGGTTCACAAACAATTTGAACCTCGGATAATCAATCGTCCCGCCGCCCTTGACGAAGCGGCTGCCGAACACGCAGTCCCATCCCTCGTTTAGCTTCTGCCAATACGTCACCACTTCGCGCACGTCGTCCGACTCGTCGGCCATCATGATCACCACCGCGTCGCCGGTGCAACGGCGCAGGCCGAACGTGACCGCGCGGCCAAAGCCGTGCTGGCCTAGGTTCTGCACGGGATAGAGCGCGGGGATTTTCTTCTGCAAATTTTGCAAAACTTCCCACGTCGCATCCGTGCTGCCGTCGTCCACGACCAAAATTTCGTGCGGGATGCGGTTCAAATTCATTTCCAAGTGCAGATGCTCGACCGTCGCGGGCAGCGCGTCCTCCTCGTCGCGCGCTGGGATGACGACGGAAAATAATTTCAGCGGCGGTGCGGATGGGTTGGGCGCGCTCACACGGGTGTCTTAAAACGATATTTAATGCTTGGCCAGATCAACGCGGTATATGGAAACAAGTTCGTTGTGATAGATCAGGCCGGAGGCAAAGTTCGTTTCCAAATCTCCGCCAGCCTTCCGCTCATCGGGGCCGAAGTAAATGTAATCCGGCTTAAAATCGCTCAGGGCATTCAATTTATTTGTGCCCAGGGTCGGGCTGGCAAAAAAATCACCAAGGCGCGCCACGACTTGAAAATAATTGGGCGTCAGGAATTGGTTGCCGGCAACGACGCGCACTCCTGCATACTTTCCCATCAAGTTGCAATCGGCGCGTGCGGCCATGATCAACCCTTGTTTTGGCAGGTGGCCGTCAATCCAACGCCAAGCCGCCAACTCCCGGCGGTCAGCATACACTTCTAGACGGTGATCCGGCTGGAACGTTTTGCCGGAAAAAAACTTCAGGCTGTAGTAGGCAATAGTTCCGATATTGGCAAAGGCTATTAGGCACACCGCCAAAGCCATGGCTGCAGGCGCTCCAATTTTCACGCCGAAGTTCGGTGCCAGAACATTGAAACGCTTCACGGTCATGCCCAACAACAATAGCGGAACCAAAAGCGTGTAGCCGATGGATGGACTGCCGCTCAAGGCTGGAACCAATGTGCCCAGATACAACAAGACAAAGAGCGGCACGAACCAGACCAGCAAAAACCGGTCTTCGACCAGTAGCGGTTGATGTTTAAACTGCAACACTCTGTTCAGCGCCAGCCAGCCAGCCACGCCGAACGCCAAATAATATAAATAAAAGTGAGGGAGGTAACTCGCATTGGTGTTCTGGATGCCCCAGTATTTGAAGACTGGGTCAAATTTGAAAACCCAGACATTATAGGCCAGCGCCGGCAAAACGAGGACGCCCGGCAATAACCGCCGAACAGTGTTGCGGAGGGAAAATCCGTTCAACGCCGTTTCCACGGCGGTGAAAATCAACAAGATAAGTCCGAATGAAACC
>PLHK01000153.1 GCA_003139955.1 Limisphaerales bacterium | reverse complement strand
GTTAGTTCATTTTGCGGACGAGAGTTGTCCGAGAATTATCCGAACTCTGGACGATGTCCGTCCGAAATCTGTTCGAGACGTGGACGATTTTCATCCGGGATCGGTCAGCCTGCCGGACTCATCGCGGTAGCCTGTCGCTTCATCCAGCGCCTCTTGAGCGCCACGCGGCGGAATGCCAGCGGCACGCCGGTTCTGTTCCTGCCGCAAGCGGTCGCGCTCGCCGCGTGCTGTCCAGTTGGCGGTCTGCTGTTTTTGCCGTTGCTCGATCAAGGGCTGTCGCATCTTCGCTTGATAAGCGCGCACGCGCTTGTCCGGGCGGTTGACCACGGACAGTTTGCCGCTGGCAATGTCATCGAACAGCCGACGCCAGGACGGTGTGCCGCGATACTCGCAGCCGCAATCGGCGGCGATGCCCAGCAAAACCTGCCAGTCAATGTCATCCAGTTTGAGCGATTGCCGCTTCATGGTCATTTTGAAAGGTAGCTACCTTTGATTGAGATGTTACAAAGAGACAAGGAAGGGCGCTTCGCGCCCGGCGGTCATGTTACCAGCGGGTGTTTTTCCGGGACAGTTATTAGCGTATTAAACAAGGTTAAGGGCGGCAGCGGGGCCGGGCTGTGCCCGGCTCCCGCCACCGCCCCAACCCGGTGCTTTTAGGGTGGACGACTGGCTGGGCGACATTGCCGGGCAACTTGGACGTGCTGCTGGCTGGCCTTGGTTGCCGCCTTACTTTTAGTCGCTCTGGCTGCCGCGACGGGCAGCAACTAAAAATCAAGCATCGGCGTCGGCGTGCTGTTTGACGAACGCGCCAACGAACTCGGCGACTTTTTCCTGTTGGCGGCGGGGCAGCTTGGACGCGGCTTCAAAAACTGATTGCAACCGGCCTTTGGCAGCCTGGCGTTTTGGCTTGGGCGGCGTGACGCCGAGCAATGCGTCCACGCTGACACCCAGGGCGTTCGCCATCTTGGGCAACACTTCACCACGCGGCGGCGTGCCGCTCAGTTCCCAAAAGCCGATGTTGGACGGATGGACGCCGAGCTTGTCGGCCAACTGGATCTGTGTCAGTCCCGCCGCCTGCCGCAGTTCGGTCAGGCGCAGTCCCAACGGAGGGCGATCTTTTTTGCGCATGGCCGCATCATAATCCGCCGCCGGGAAATCCCCGGACTGCTGAAAAGATAAAGCTTGCATGAAAACTAGAATACTAGAAATATGCGGACGTGTCACCTACTATAACGAAAAGGCTGATTTTGAACTTGACGCTTTTTTCAAACCCCGGAGGTCTTCATGCCCTGGCGCATTCCTGAGGCCGATCTCGACCAGGTGAAGCGGCAGACCGACCTGCTGGCGCTGGTGCGGAGCCGGGGCATTGAACTCGCCAAGCACGGCACGAAAGACTTCATCGGGCGGTGTCCGTTCCACGACGACCGGAACAAACCAAACTTCATCGTGTCCCCGGCCAAAGGGTTGTGGCACTGCATGGCGTGTGGGAAGGCGGGCAACGTGATCCAGTTCGTGCAGCAGCACGACGGCGTTTCGTTCCGGCACGCCTTTGATTTATTGCAGCATGGCAGTCCGGCGGTGTTCAGCGCGCAGCCGATGCAAAAACAATCCACCGTGCCCAAGCTGCCGTGTCCGCTCGATGCCGAGGCTGACGACGCGACTTTGTTTAGCCAGGTCGTGAGCTACTACCACGAACGGCTAAAACAAACGCCGACGGCACGCGCCTATCTGGCGAGCCGTGGCCTCGATGACGACCAACTCATTGACCATTTTCAAATCGGTTTTGCCGACCGTTCGCTGGGGTTGCGGTTGCCGGAAAAAAATCGCATGGAGGGCGAGCGGTTGCGTTCGCGGCTGGCCACTTCCGCAAAGCTCAATTTGCGCCCGGCCTTCGCCTCGGCGCGTTTGATGGCCAGCAAGGTGATGCTCGTCACCGTTGGCAAAGTGATTTCCCTGGCTCCAAATTTTTTCAACTCCGCCTCGATGTTTGATTTTCGGAACAAATTCGTTCTGACTTTGGCCGGATTATGGACGATGACATAATCCACGCGGTCGCCGGCAAAATAAAACAGGTTGAGCAGATTATTCATGCTCTCGGTGTCTTCGCTGGGAAACAGGAAGAAAGTGAAACGGATGTCCTGGGCGGCGAGCGATTCGAGCAATTGCAACGAATCCAACGCCTGCACGATGAGGCCGTCGGCCTGCGCCCGGCAATCAATGACGTGAACTGGCGCGTCGCTGCGCGTCACGCTACGGAATAATCCAAGCAAGGTGGACTTACTTTCATCATCGCTGCCAAGCGTGTGAGACTGCACCTGTTCGGGATGACGGTCAGCGAATGAATGATGCCGGTCATCGAGATCGGAGCCATTCCACTGGATGCCGTGATAATCGAGCCAAGCGGTGCGGAACTCGGCCTCGAAACTTTTGCCAAGGCTGCCTTTGGATTGGGGATTGATGTGGATGCGCTTGGTGATGTTCATGTGAATTCTTCGGTGTTGATGGTTGAGAGATTGGGACGTTTGAAATCGGGTTTCATCGGTAGTGGTGCCGGACGAGATTGCGGACGGCTGGCCGGTGCGCTTGGCCGGGCGGATTGAAAATCTCCGGATGAATTTTCCCAATTCGGTTTGGCCGCTCTTTTCAGCCTGCGCCGATAAAAGCGATATGGCGCGTAGAACGTGACACGGATGTTTTTTTCGCTGAACAGAAGATCGGCGATTTCCTGCCACGATTTGCGCCGCTGGCGTTGCTGGTGGATGAAATCAAAGTGCGGTTCCAGGACGCTGTGATACGCTCTGCCACCACGTTTTCGTTGTGCCGTTTCAGTCATCAACGGACAGAATAAATCATCGGCGAAAAACCGTGGTAGCGAGCAGGTGAAAGTTAAAGTTAGATGAAACCGCGCCGCGCACTGCGGCAAATTCCGGCAACTGCCGGTGACAAAGGGCGGCAAGTGGCGGCAAAATTTCACCTGTCGTTGCGGCAAATGGCGGCAAGTTCATTGCCGCCTTTTGCCGCAACTTGCCGCGCGTTTTCACGCCGCGTTTTTTCCCAACAAAGTTGTTAGGAGATGGTGTCATCCAAAATTACCGGCTTTCAAGTTACAGAAAGCCGTCACAAATCACGTTCGATTGAACGTATCAAAATTGGATGATGATGGGCGCAGTGAACATCCGTTTTTGAAATCGGAGCGGACGTAACGGCTGTGGAGTCGCGGAGATTTTGGAAATGGATGCTGACTGCGCTGCCGACTAGGTTTTATTTTGAGGCGCTTTGTCTGGCCGGTTTCCGAGTGCCGCAGGAAAGCCGGACAGTCAAAGCGCGGATTTTCCTAACATGAGGGTAAGAATTTATTTGCGACTGCACCACATCGATGTCAGATCCAAGAAAGAATTACCGGTGGTTTGCGCGGCACCGGCGGCGTTACACTTGCCGGCACACCCACGATCATCGGTGCGATGGCGGTCATCTCAGTCGGGATTTTAAGTTCCGCCTTCCATTCCGGCGTGTTCAGTGCTGAGACCGCAAAACCGATGACACAGGTGCCGAGACCCTGCGCATAAGCAGCCAGCAGTAGGTTTTCCGACGCCAACCAGCAATCCGCCACGACGAACGGCCCTGATATTTTGCTGTAAATGATGATCAGTGTGCCTGCGTTATAGAAAACATGGAAATCCGGCTTGTCCATCACATGCAGCGAATGTTTTGCCTGTTGGGTATCGGAACCTTGGGCTTCGTTGCGCACCAGTTTTTTGGCGCTTTCAGATAAACGATCCAAAACCTTTTTATCCTGGATGACGGCAAATGACCATGGCTGCTCATCCATGGCGGTGGGAGCGTGGACGGCAGCATCCAGCAGCGTATGGATGACGTTTTTTCCAATTGTCTGGGACGTATAATCACGCACGGAACGCCGATGCTGGATGGCAGCCATCACTCTCAGGGAAGAATTGATTTTAGTCGAGTTTTGGGGGATTCTCATAAGCGTAGTGAAAAATTTGCGCTCGGTTTGCGATTTATAGAAAATGCCACGGGTTCAATCATTGATTCCGCCATGCGGGTAGCCCCGAATATCTTTTAGCATTGGAGTCACAAGAGTGGCGCGCATCGTGAGATTTTCGATCCAGATTGCTGACGTGAATCCATTATCCGCGCCGGATGCTTTTTCGGTCAGCAGCAATCGTGATGAAAAAATCAATGCCAAAGGCATGGCCTGCAGGGTTGGGCTGACAGGGTGGAGGCTGGTTGGTATCATAAGCGTGTAATTTGGTTTAATGGATCAAGTGCGGTGAATTATCAGGCGCACAATTGCAGCAGCGGCGGCAGTGGTGGTTCTGGCGGCAACGGCGGCAGGGGGATGTCATCGCCAGCGCTGGCGGTCTTGGACAGAACATTTTTTAGAATGCGCTGGCGATGAAATGGTTCGCAAATCGGATTATTTAAATCAGAGATACATTTAGGGGACATTTAAGACACGATAGCCGAATATTCTGCTGATGCCATGGGGTGTTCACCCCAAACCCATTTCATTTTGAAGTGTTTTCACTTGATAAAAGTGGCTGAATATAATTTCCTCAACATGTGGTTAAAAAGTTGGAGCACTTCGAGCAGAGAAAGGAACATGCGGTGTTTTGTCCCGTGGGACAGGCCTCGTTTGACAAGATGGCTGACTTGATCAGCCGCGCGGTGCTTCGCTGTCGCCAAAACAAAATTAAGAAACTGCTGATTGACTCAACCGGGGTGTCGGGATTTCACCCGCCCGGAATTGCTGAACGATATAATCTTGCCGAACGCATTTCTTCCAACGCAAAGTCATCGGTCAAGATTGCGCATGTGGCCAGTCCGGAATGGGTTCGTTCGGGAAAATTCTCTCTAATGGTGGCAAAAAATCGCGGTCTTGACGCCATGAATTTTAACTCGTTAGCAACCGGCTTGGAATGGCTGCTGAAAAGCAAATGAATCAAGCGACTTCATGGCATTCGGCGGCGACATGAATTTACGGCAACGGTGGACGTCCGGCCCATTCGTAGATGATGGCCCAGGTTTTGTGGCTCACATTGGGGATCATGCGGTCGCCCCAAAAGATGGCGCCACCGCAGCATTTCTCCCATTTCATCTGACCGGATTCGATGACCGCCCGCGCTTGCGCCCGGCTGGTGATGCAACGATCCGCCAACACCCGGCGCGCCCGCCCAGGCACCAACCACAAAGAGTCCGCCCCGTGCTCGGCGAAATCCTTCAGTTTGCGGCCGGCTATGATATGCACTTGCTTGACGTAGGCGGGAACCACGTCCAGTTGGCGGGCGATGTCGGCGTAGGATAATTTCCCAGCCTCGCAGAGGCGAAAAACGGCCTCTTCCTGCTCCGTCAATGGATGGTCAAGGATCGTCATGGCTCAATTCCCTTTTCGGCAATTTGGCTGCGGAGATGATTGAGATGGTATTCGTCGGTTTCGAGGGAGCGGCGTTCGCGCTTCATTTCGATCCGGCCGATGATGTAGGCCATTTTGCGCTCGTCGAAAACTACGGGTCGGTCAGCGGACAGGAACGGTATCAGGTCGGCAAGTTGGATGACGTTGGGGCCGAAATCGGATTTGAACTCGGCTTGGCCGGTGAACACCACGACGGAGTAAAATTGGTCCTCGGGTAAATTAAACAGGGCTTCCAGGGTTTTGACGTGACCGTAGTTCTGGTGGATGGGATTTTGGAACCGGAATTTTGTCCGGTAGATGGTCTGCGTCCATTGGCGGGCTTGGGGGTCGCCGAAAATCCAGCCGGTGTAGTGCTTGGCTTCGATGACGAAAATGCCGGTGTCGGCGACGAGGACATGGTCTATTTGCGTGGTGCCTCCGGCAGTTGGCAGGGTGACATTGTTGAGCAGGAGATGGGGACGGTTAAAGTGCCTACTGATGGTCTGGGCGAGGATGGCTTCGCCGTAGTTTTGCCGATGTCGCCGCCGCGCGAAGCCGGAGCCGATGGCGAGGCCAATCACCAGTCCGTAAAAAATGTAAAGCAGCCAGGTCATGACCGGGTTGGTTTATTCCAGCGTAGCATTTTGAGAATGCGGCCCAGACGGATGGCGTAATAGGCACCACGACCCTTACCGATGCGACGTAGTCCTCGATATTCAACCACCATTACCGGCGCTTTGGTGGCGTAGCCGTTGCGAAAATGGATGACGTCATATTTCCTGCCCTCCAAACGCTTGCGCCAGTAAGGTGTCTGGTCGCGGTATTCATATTTTTTGGTCTCGGCAGCGATCTGCGCAAAATATTCCAGTTTAAGAATTAGATGGAGGGTGGCGGGTTTACGCATGGCTATTACGCGATGATAATGCCTTCAAGCTGACGCAGCGGCAAGTGGCGAGACGGGTCGGATGGCCATGAACGAATATCCGATGGGCATTCTATACTTCGCTAGCCGATGCCACCCAATCATAGCCGCCATCCTTGAGGCCAACCGCTTTGAAGTGCGCTTTGCCACACTGGATTTTCTTGCGCTGAATTTCTGGAATTTTCCAATAATCGGTCGTGCCTTTGGTTTCTCGCACCAAATAGACTTTGTTCTGGCCGTCGGGTTCCTCCCGCACAATGGCCCAATCAGGATTGTAAGTGCCAAGCGGCGTTTCAATCTTGAACCAGTCCGGCAATTTGAAAAATAATTTGATTTCGTCTCGCCCATCCAGCGTCTTAGCAAATTCATATTCCACCTTGGATTCAAATTCGACTACATCGTAAATACTGTGCTGCACTTCGAGCAGGCGCGAGACGTAGCTTTCCAGTTCCTCGACTTCCAATCGGTGCATTTCCCACTCGGCATCCGCGATCCGCTCGTATTCGATGCCTTGCACCATCAGGTCGTGCAATGATTTTTGAATGGCGGCGACGGCATGTTCCAAAAATTGCTGCGGATTGTGCGTCACCTCGCCGAGCCGGTCGGATTTATGCAGGATTTCCGCCAGTGTCGGGCGCGTCAATTCCGTCTCGCGTTGCAGATGGCCGAGTAAATCCGGTATCGGCGCGCGATATTCCGGCGCGCGGATAGTCTGCGCGGAACGCTCCTGGCCGAATACACCTTCCTTCAAAGTCATGAACAACTCGTGTTTCTCCCGCCGGATGAACGGCGATTTAATTTCCGGCATTTCCCGCAACTCACCGGCACAGCGGGAAATCAAATCGGCGGTGGAAAATTTAACGGCAAAGCGCGTCTTGCGTTTGATCTTGTCCCAGAGATTCTGGAAATCCGGGTCGAGCAGGCGTTGTTTTTTCAAGACGCCTTTGCGCCGCTCGCGCTTGTTCAAAATGCGATTCTCGAAATTCACGCCGCACTCTTTCTGCATCTCGTCCTGCAACTTCTTGGCAAATTCCTTGAAACTCTCGCTCGCCACCACCGTGAGCCGGTTGATTAGCGGGTCAAAGCACCGTTCGCCATTCTCGCGCACGGGCAGCCGGATGCCTTCGCCGCTGACCTGGCCGGAAAATTTCAGATAATCGGCCAGCCCTTCCTTGTAGTTGTCCGGGTAAATGAATTCGCCGCCGGTGTTGTAGGGCGGATCAATGTAAACCCATATTCCCCAAATAGA
>PLHK01000131.1 GCA_003139955.1 Limisphaerales bacterium | reverse complement strand
GGGATGGACAAAGAACAAACAAAAACATAACCTCAACCATGTCCCAGGACTAACTCATGAACTGGACCAGAAAAGTGAACCCGGTCACAATGTTCGCCTTTTCGACCGGCGTCAAAGGCGGCAACTTCGTGGCCCGAATAGCCTGCCGATAGTCCTTCAGACTTTTTCCGCCAGGGATGATGACATCCGTCGTCGGCTCGTCGAGCAGCCAGCGCAATGCCAGTTGAATCATTCCGCGTTGTGGTGTTAGAAATTCCTCGAACTTGACGTGGCGAGCGTATTCGGCGGCAAGTTCCTTTGCGCCATCCTTGAAATTACTGCGGATGTCTTCGGAACTGAATTGTGGCGGCTGATGAAAATATTTTCCGGTGAGCCGTCCGCCGGCAAATGCGCCGCGCACCACACCGCCAACCTCGTGCCTGGCGAGAAAATCCACAATCGGGTCAGGCGGGCTGATCAGGCTGCGCGGGAACTGCACCACGTCGAGGCAGCCGAGCGAATGGAGAAATTCCACATCAGCCATGTTTGCAGTGGAAATACCCACCGCTCTCACCTGGCCTTTTTGTTTGGCGGCCACCAAAAATTTCGCCACCGTTTCCGCCTCGCCGGGTTTCGGGCTGATGTGCCAGACGTATACGTCGAGATAATCCGTCTGCAACCGGCGCAACGAACCTTCGAGGGAAAGCGGCGCGCTTGGGTGAAGCGTCCCGCAGTCGCTCGCCGTTTGGACCAACTTGGTTGCCGAATTTCGTGCTGATGATCCATTGCCCGCGCCGGCCTTTGAGCGCCACGCCGACCCGCCGCTCACTTTCGCCGTTGCCGTATTGTTCGGCGGTGTCCACAAAGTTGATGCCGAGGTCACCGCACTGCCGGATCAGGTTGATGCAAAAATCGCGACCCAATTCGGGGTGTCCGTCGGCCTTGCCGTCCAGCAGCAGTGGCCCGCCAAGTTGCCACGCGCCTACGCCAATCTCAGAAACTTGCAGCCCGGTTTTCCCCAGCTCGCGATATTTCATGGGCCTGATTTTTACCAATTGACGGAACAAAGGTAAAATCGTTATTCAATGCTCGGCCTGACTTGTTGTTGAAGGCGGTGCAGGTTTTCATGATGGCCACCTCCAATATAGTTTTTATAGAATGGTTTATCCGTAGACCAATAATCCTATTAACAACCGGGGTCAGGTGTTATATTCTTTCCATCCATCACCGATGATGAAAAAATTATGGTTGATTTATTTCGGGCTGCTTGCCGTCCTCAAAATCGAGGCTCAGGACGGCACGGCGACGATCAACTACACAAACACCCAGCAGCGGATTGACGGCTTTGGCGCCTCGTCGGCCTGGATGAACGCTCCGCTGTCCACCGCCGACGCCGACCTTATCTTCTCCACCACCAGCGGTGCCGGGCTGTCGCTGTTGCGCACGCGCATCGCACCCGGCGGTGTGATTGACGACGCAGAAGGCACCATCGCCCAGCAAGCGGCGGCGCGCGGCGCGCGCGTCTGGAGCACACCTTGGAGCCCGCCCACCAATTTCAAGGACAATGGCAACGTCAATGGCGGTGACTATATTGACACCCCCGCCAATAATGCCTCCTACGCCGGCGAGTTGGCCAGCTATGTGACCACCATGAAAAACTCCTATGGTGTAACCCTCTACGCCGTCTCGGTGCAGAACGAGCCGGACGTCCAGGCGCCCGGAGCCAGTGGCTACGAATCCTGCCTGTGGACTTCCGCGCAGATTCACGATTTTGTTCCCTATCTTTACACTAATCTGATAACCGCCGGCGTCGGCAGCACCAAGATCATGCTGCCGGAGGATGAATTCTGGCAGTGGAATCTGGCCACTGACACATGGAATGATACAAATACTGCGCCACTCATCGGCATCCTGGCCGCGCACAATTACAACAACAACTATAACCAGGCACCCACCCCGCTCTTCACCAGCAACCTAAGTAGTTCCAATACGGTGCCGGTGTGGGAGACGGAACATTACTTTGGCTCGGACGACAGCATAACGAACGGGCTGCAACTGGCGCAGGAGATCCATAACTTCATGACCGTGGGAAATGCCAATGCCTATCATTACTGGTGGCTGCTGGGCAGCGCACCACCGGCCTGCAATATCTCCCGAGTGTTCCGATAATTTTTTCGGATAGAACGAATGGTGCGCTTGTCTGGTCCCATGCCGGCTTTCGGGAAATTCAATTCCTTCGCATAAATTTTTTGTGCAACATCACCGGTGAGAAAAAGACCATTGGCTGGTGCGGTCGCGATTTTTTGAAGCAACTCAATGTCCAAGGTGGAAAAATCCTGAAACTCGTCCACGAGCACGCAGCGGTAACGGAAGATTGCCGGGATTCCGCCGCGATCTTCAACTGCCACGGCTGCCGACTGACCTAGCCCCATGTGGTCAAGAAAGCCCCCCTGTAACTGGTGATGTTCCCATGCGTGAAGCAGATTAAGAACTTGTTCGCGACGATTACGCTGAAATCCGATTGAGCGGCCAGGGCGTTCGTATTCTTCAAGATAGCCCGCATATCGGTTCAATGAAGGAAACGCGCTGCGAATCAATTCCAATTCCTCATACAAATAATGAACGGGGTCCGCATTGATTTCATTCGTGCTTAAAAAACTCCAGAGCCTCACCGCCGCCTCGCTGCCCTGATGGTTTGCATCGTCGAGAAATTCTCGAAACTTTCCAAAAAGAACCAATTCGTCCAGTGCTTGAAACAAGCGCCCCACCTCATGCGGAGGAAAACGGTTTATCAACTGTTGAACCGCGTCGCCATGACCGGTGCATTCGCCGAGTGTTCTCAAAAATCCGTCCAGATCAAGTGAACCAATCAAATCTGACAAATACTCGTGATAGGAGCGGACATCAATCCGAGTCTTCTCCTCCGGCGAACAAATTTGAGTAACCAGGTTTTCAATCAGTCTGGCTAGACTCTTATTCAATGTGAGAACGAGGATTCTGTCTTGAGGATACTTGCGTGAAAGACGCTTGGCCCGGTGAACCAAGACACAAGTTTTTCCAGAACCGGAAACGCCGGTGAGAACCGCCGGCATTTCAAAATCCTCGTCCACAACGCGCTTTTGCCCCTCGTGCAGGAAAACCATCCACTCCTGAAATCGTAATCCGGCAACCTATGTTCCGTCACTCCGGATAAACTGACCGGACTGGGTCAAATTTGTCACCACACCGCGTCCATTTGACTCCTCGCAAAACTTGTGGCCAAACCAATCCTCTGCTTTAATCATTCCACTATGATAAACTTGACCCCGCAACAACTCCGACTGGCCGCCGATCTCCAAGAAAAGATTGCGGCTCTCAACCAAGAACTCGCGCTCATCCTGACTTCTGGGAAGGCAATTCCCGCTCCCATCAAGGCTGTGAAACAGGCTAAGCGCACCATCAGCCCAGCCCACATCGCCAAGATCAGGGCCGCCCAAAAAAGACGCTGGGCCAAGGTCAAAGCGGCGAAAGGGACGGTTCCGGCGGCGAAACCCGCCAAACGGAAGATCAGCCCGGAAGGCATTGCCCGGATCAAGGCGGCCCAAAAGGCGAGATGGGCGGCCATCAAAGCCGGGAAGCAGTGATTCTTCTGGCAATGACAAAGGCCACTCAGGGTTTGAGTGGCCTTTTGCTTGGGTTGCCGAACAGTTAAACAATCGTCCCTGATTACGCCTCGGTTTCAAGACACCTAACGAAGTCTACTACTAACCATTTTTTCGCACTTCAAATGTGAAACTAAACCACAATCTATCACTCATGCTTGCGCCTCTTGAGGGAAAACAATATGAATCCGGCACTACAAACCATCAATGAAACCGTAGATGGCTCTGGAATACCTAGTATGATGATAGTAGCGCAAGCCTACACCGGCAATTGCGGAAGTGGAAAGTCGGTCGAATTTATTCGGCCGGTTTCAAGCGTGCCGGTTCTTCAAGTATGTCGAGCAATGCCTTGGCACAATAAACCCGGTCGCGCTTCGCATCACCTGATTGCCTCACAATTCCAAGTCGCTCCAGTCGCTCAATGGCGCGTTGCGCAGGAATCCCATTGCGTTAATCGAGACTTAAGCCAGCTTTTAATCTCAGGTTAAACCGGAATTGAATCACGGTTAAAACGCCCGCCAAAAGGGCGCGCGATTCGTGTTTTCAAAATTTTGGAACTTGGAAATTTCGCAATCCGAACAGAATTATCGCGGTTTTATAAACCGGCTGAAATCAGCGCGGACAAATTTCCCGTGCGCGGATGCACGTCAAATCCGGCACCGTCCAGTCGGCTGTGCACGGCTTTAATTCTTCCAGCTTGGATCCGCCAGTGGCCACCGCCAGTGTTTTCGCGCCGATGAATTTCCCGCAGCGCACGTCAAACGGCGTGTCGCCTATGACGACAATCTCCTGCGGCTGCAAATCGTTTCCCAGCACCCGGCGGCCGCGTTCGAGCGCGGCGACGGCGATGTGGTTGCGATCCTCGTGATCGTCGGCGAAACCGCCCAGCGCAAAAAAATCCCAGAGGCCGAACCGGCGCAGCTTGATTTCCGCACCCATACGGATGTTGCCGGTGAGCAGTCCCAGCATTGGCGGCTGCGGTAGCGCGCGCAGGCCGGCGATGAATTCCCGCACGCCCGGACATTCACCGCCCGTGCTTTGCTCTACGATGTGGTCGAGCCAAAAAACGTAGCACGCAAAAAACTGGTTGAAATGCTCCGGTCGATCGTCGAGGCCGTGAATCTTAAAAAATTCGCGCACCAGGCTCACGTCGGTACGGCCGGCGAACTTCATTTTTTCCGAGCCGTGATGCAGGCCAAATTCCGTCGCGAAGGTTTTGGCAAACGCTTTCGTCCCCGCGCCGCCCGTGTGGACGAGCGTGCCGTCAATGTCGAACAAAACGAGCCGAATCATGCCGCGCGCAAGTTAATCCCTGTAGCGCGTGGTGGCAACGAACTTCACCGTTTTTGGTTATAGTCGGCTTGTGAGAATTTTTCTAGCGCCAAAGTTTCTGCGCGACGGCGTAATTGCGCGTCTGCGGCAAAATCCGTCCAGGTCACGGAAAACTGATTTTCCGCCGCGCCGCACATCGCGTTTTCCCAATCCGTACGCACGTTTTTTATGGGCGGCGGCTGCACCGAACCTTGGATTAACAGGCCGGATTTGTTCCGCCGCTGTGCCGCACCCGCAATTTTTTTGCCGTGCCAGAGCAGGTCAAATTTCTCATGGCCGACGAAACATTGTCCCGGCAACGTCTTTTTGCAGCATGGTGCGAGTTTGGTTTCGACCTTCAATTTTGCGAACGCACTTTGGATCCACGCGTGAATGCGCCGGTAGCTTTCAAACGCCGCGAGCAAATGCCATTCATGGCCCGGCGGAAAAATCGCGCTGTAAGTCCAGTCCGCGTCATGCGGCACAATGCCGCCGCCGGTCGGACGCCGGATGAGCGGACGCAGATG
Organism: Limisphaerales bacterium; assembly: GCA_003139955.1. Taxonomy (GTDB): domain Bacteria; phylum Verrucomicrobiota; class Verrucomicrobiia; order Limisphaerales; family UBA11358; genus UBA11358. The sequence continues at coordinate 5,766 of PLHK01000131.1, read as the reverse complement.
TGTCGCGCGCTCGACCTCGGAAAATCTTTGAAAATAGCCAAACGTCGCCGCCGGTTCCGTCCAGCCGTAAAAACGCAAAACTGGCCGGCCAAGCTGCGAAGCTTTTTCGAGCAGCAGTTCGTCCAGCGCCATGTTGAACGCCGCGCCGCACTTGCCGGATTGATGAAGCAGCCAATTCATTTGTTCATGCCAATTCGCGGGCAAAGATTTTTGACCTCACAATTGTCGCAATCCGGCGTGCGCGCAACGCAGCGACGCCGCCCGTGCCAGATGAGCCAGTGGCTGAACAGCGTCCAGTCTTTTTGCGGCACTAGCTTCATCAATTCCTGCTCCAGTTTCACCGCGTCAGTTCCTTTCGCCAAACCGAGGCGATTAGAAAGCCGCGTGACGTGCGTGTCCACGACCACGCCAACATTGATGCCAAACGCATTGCCCAAAACCACATTCGCCGTCTTGCGACCGACGCCGGCGAGCGCGTGCAATTCGTCCATCGTGCGCGGCACTTCCCCGCCGTATTTTTCCACCAGCGCCGCGCAACAGGCCTGGATATTTTTCGCCTTGTTGCGAAAAAAGCCGGTCGTCTTCACGGCGGTTTCAATTTCCGCGAGCGGTGCATCGGCGAAATCTTTGGCGCTACGATATTTTTTGAACAGCTCCGCCGTCACAACGTTCACGCGCTTGTCCGTGCATTGCGCGGACAAAATCGTCGCAATCAGCAGTTCGAGCGGATTGGAAAAATTGAGTTCGCAATGCGCGTTCGGATAAGTCCGCTGGAGCGCGGCGCAGATTTTTCCCGTGCGTGCCTTTTTGGCGGCGGTGCTTTCGCGTGGCATCAAAATTTATTTTCCCGCCGGCGCGTTGGTTGAACCCACCGGTGGAACCGCGTTGGTCGGCGGCACATAAGCCCACGCATTTGTGCCGAAAACACTGGTGGTTTTCAATTTGGCCGGCAGATTTTTGTCCAACTTTCCGAAATACCACCAGCCATAAATCAGCGCGAGCAGGATGATGAACGCGAGGATGATTTTCGGCCACGGACTTTTCTTTTCTGCAAATGGATCCACCAGATCGCGCTGTGAGCCGGGCGGCAGCGTGGCAATCTGCGTCAGGCTCGCGCCGAACGGCAAGTTCATTTTGGCCTTGGCGTTCACGGCCCAGCCGTTGGCGTCAAGGATTGGACCGAGATTGCGCTTGCGCAATTGCAGCCACGCCATGATGACCGACGGCATCGAAATGCCGATGACAATGATTACGATGACAAGCGGAATCTCCCATTTTGGGAGGTCAAAAAGTTTGGTGAAAATCACGCCCAACGCACCCATCAACGTCGTCAGCACCAAACCGATCGCCGCAAGCGTGCCGGTATCAATTTTGTTTGATGCGGCGGGCGGCGGGCCACCAGCCGTCGCGCTCGCGGCACTTTGTAGATTCGAGGTCGCGGTGGCATCGGCGGTGGCCGCGCGTTTGGCAACCTGTTCCTCGATGAAGCGGGCGAGTTTTTTGTAAGGCGCAAAGAACGCCTGCCGCACGCTGATCGGATTCGCGACAATTTTCGTGATCGTCGCGTCGTAATCGTTGCCTTTGCGGTCATAAAAAATTCCGTTACGGCCGAGCATCAAATTATCGTCGTCGCCCTGTGAAAAAATCGCGAGGATGCTCAACTTCTCGCCCGTCGCCTTGCGTACGCAGTCCACATACGCGAGATACGCGCCCGCGAGTCCGGCCATCGTCGCGTGCTTGGCCGCGTCCTCGACGGTGAGGCACAGATCGCAACTGCGTTGATCCAGATACAAACGTCCGGCCTGAAAAATCGCCGGGATTTTACGGCTGTAAAAATTTTTGAAGCTTACGAAATTGACGCAAAGCGTGTAAAGGTCGCGGTTGAAGCGGATCAATTTTTCCACGGCGGCGATGGCGTTGGCCTCCGGTTCGAGCGCCTTGTCTTTGGCGATGAGCGCGTCAATTTTTACTTTTGCGTCGCCCGCCAGAATTTCGCGCACGCGCTTCAAGCCGAGTTTTTCCACCGTCGCGCCGACCTTGCCCGCCGACCACGTTTCAAACGGCGCGAGTTTGGCGTTCAACGAATTCCAATCCGCCTCCGTCAAAGAATTTTTTCCGCCAAGCAATGGTTTAACCGCCGCAGTTTGCAACGTTGCCAGCGCCGCCGCCCACGCGGGATTCACGCCGTCCAACAATGGCAATGATTTGCCGGCGGCAATTTGCGCGAGCGGCAAACTGGCGATCTCGGCGGCATTCACCGTCAAATCTTTTCCTGCGAGCGCGACGTATTCGGATTCCGACCGATTCAACGCGGAAACCGCGCGCGCGTCAAATGCCGCGAGCTGGCAGCGCGCAAAAAAATCGTCCGCTTTGACTTTCACTGCGTTGACGGCGGCGGACGCGGCGGCGGTGGCTTCGCCGAGCGGCAGAATATTTTTGTCGCCCTCGGCCTGTTTCCACCAGTCGGAATGCGCCTGCGCCTCCGCAAAAAATTTGTCGGCCTTCGCCTGCCCGATGCCCGGCTTGCCGCTGCGGTCGTTCTCAATGCCGAAGCAGGCCATGATGTCGGCGAGCACGGCTTTCGTCGCGTCATCGCTTGCGGCGTCGGCGGGGATGATGCCGTCGCCATTGAAATTGGTGGCGGCAAAAATTTTCACCGTGTCCGCCGCGTCTTCGAGGCCGATGGCCGTGGCGTCGGTCTTGCCAAGGTTGGCGAGAATCTGTTTGGCCGAGGCGAGAATTTGTTTTCCTTCCGGCGTCGTGTCGTTGATCGCGGCGAGCGGCAGCGCGGGCGAACCTTTGAGCAAATCGTCGGGATTTTTGAGCAGGCTCGTCGCCCATTTCGCGGCGGCGATGACTTCCGGCACACGCACGCGACCATCCTTGTCCGTGTCCACGAGGTCGAGCGTGCGACTGTCGAACTCCAGCCCAGTCGTCGGACACGCGAGCGCGACCCAGAGCTTTTGGTCGAGCTGGTCGAGATTCGCGAGGTCGGCACCGGATTCCAGTTTGACCTGGTCAAAGCCGCCGGCGCGGAAAAACTTCCATTTGTAGCTCATGATTTTTCGTCTCCTGAATTGAATGTGTAGAAAATTTAACCACGAAGACACGGCGACACCAAGAAAAGTTTGCAGCCTACATATCCCGATAAACATCGCGCCGATGACGAATCACCGAAACATCAATCATCTTGGAAAAATCATCAATCGAATAAACCACGCGATAATCGCCGACACGCATCCGCCAGAGATTTTTTTGGCCGTGAAGTTTGATGACGCCGACCGGTCGAGGATTTTCGGCCAACGTTTCGATCTTTGCTAGAATTCGTTCAGTGAGCTCGCCGGAAAGATGTTCCAATTCCTTGCGCGCGGAACGGGCGAAGCTGATGGAGTAATCAGCCATGCCGCCGGGATTTCAGCCGTTGCCGGACGGACGCAAGGCTTTCGCGCGGCTCGCGGGCGCGCGACTTGGCCAGCAGCACGTCGTGAAAATCCTCCCAAAGCTGTTTATGCTTCCGCAGGTCAATGACAGCGGCCGTCTTCTGACCGCGTTCATCCACCATGAAAGTGATTCCGCTCATGGTCACAATATGGTGAAAAAATGCGTGGAAGTAAATTCAAAACAAGAGCAGCAACCAAATTGCTGAAACGGTGTTGAAATTATTTGAATGAGCGAACCAAAGAAAAAATCTTCCGGTAGAAAAATAATTATTAAAGTTGTCGTTTGTCTTCTCTTCGGGCTTGCCTTGGCCGTTGGCATTCCAAAATTCATTCAGGCTCGACAAGCATCCGTAAGATTAGCTTGCATGAATCATTTGATTCAAATTGACGGAGCAAAACAGCAAAGGAAAATAGAACATAACAAAACTGATGCAGATGTTCCAACTTGGGAAGATATTAAACCGTATATTGCAGAAAATGCTGAATTAAAATGTCCGGCTGGCGGCATTTATATAATTGGAAAAGTTGGCGAACTTCCAAGTTGTTCGATTACCAACCACAGCTTGCGATAGAGTTAAACCAACTGCGACTCTTCAATTTTTTCTGGTGGCCGACCGCAAGGTCTGCCGTCGGGCGCTTCGGGATACTCAAAAATTTTTCCCTCGAAATTGCGGATGAGCACGCGGCCGGCGTTGCGGCACAGAACATATTCGGGATTAATCGGCACCTTGCCGCCGCCGCCGGGCGCGTCAATCACATACGTCGGCACGGCGTAGCCGGTCGTGTGGCCGCGCAATTTTTCCATGATCGCCAAACCTTTTGCCACGCTCGCGCGCAGATGCGCGGAGCCGGCGATCAAATCGCATTGATAAATGTAATACGGCTTCACGCGGCACATCAAAAGTTTTTGCACGAGCGCCTTCATCACGTCCGCGTCGTCGTTGACGTGCTTGAGCAGCACGCTTTGGTTGCCGAGCGGAATGCCGGCGTCGGCCAGGCGGCCGAGCGCGTCGCGCACCTCGGTCGTGAGTTCGCGCGGATGATTCGTGTGGACGCTGATGAACAGCGGATGAAAAATTTTCAGCATCGCGCAGAGTTCCGGCGTGATGCGTTGCGGCAGAAAAATCGGGATGCGCGTGCCGATGCGCAGAAATTCAACGTGCGGAATCGCGCGCAGCCGGCTCAACAAATTTTCCAGTTTTTCGTCGCTCAACAGCAGCGGATCGCCGCCGCTCAAGAGCACGTCGCGGATTTCAGGATGCGCGGCGATATAGGCGATTTGCTTGTCGTATTCTGGATGAAAATCGTAGCCGCTCGCGTTGCTCACGAGCCGCGAGCGCGTGCAATAACGGCAATAACTCGCGCAACGATCCGTCACCAAAAATAAAACGCGGTCGGGATAGCGATGCACCAAACCCGCGACAGGCGAGTGCGAATCTTCGCCGCACGGGTCGCTCATTTCCCAGGACGCGGTATGCGTCTCCTGAATTTTGGGAATGACCTGCTGGCGGATCGGGCAATTTTCATCCGCCGGATCAATCAGGTTGAAAAAATACGGCGTGATGCCAAGCGCGAGCTTGGTGTTGGAAAGCTGCGCGCCGGCGCGTTCCTCGGGCGTGAGCGTCGGCAGAAATTTTTCCAACTGCTCCACCGTCGTGATGCGGTGCTTCATCTGCCAGCGCCAGTCGTTCCAGTCCGTTTCCGCAACGTCGCGCCAGAAGCCACGTCCGGCGGAACGGAATTGTTTCAACGCTTGAATCGAGTTACCCGAAGGCGGTTCGCCGCGTTCCGTGGATGAATTTTCCGTCTGCATTGTCTAATGGCGAACTATAATTCCGGTTTGCGTCCTGTCAAGTTGACCGCTCACGGCGCGTTTAGGTTCAAATCCGGCGGCAGCACACTTAATTTCAACCTGGATTCGACTTCGCGCCGCTGGGCGTCGAGCGCGTCCAGCGCCTTCATCGTCCCATGTGCGCCCGCTGAACGGTGAAAAGAACCTTTCGTCCGCTCGCCGAGAAAATCCGCCAGAACTTTGCGGTAGCCGGCGGCCACGGCGGCCAGCGGCGGCGTGAGGCGGAGCTGGATCAGCTCAAGGTCGCGCAGCTTGGTCTGAAAAATTTCAACCTGCCCGGACGGGTCAAAGTTTTTCAGGACGGCTTGCAGGGAAATTTCGGCATACGACGGCAGCGAGTTGGAGGCGTAGCGGATGTTGACCGGCACGGCGAGCGCGGCGTCCAATTTGTCGCGGCTGACGGCGGGCGTCCATTGCGGACCGGGCGCGCGGGCGGCGAAACTGACGACGCGCAACGCCCACCATTTTTCCACG
>PLHK01000132.1 GCA_003139955.1 Limisphaerales bacterium | reverse complement strand
ACGCCGTCGCACAATCCGCCGGAAGACGGCGGCTTCAAATATAATCCGACCAACGGCGGCCCCGCCGACACCGACGTGACGAAATGGGTGCAGGATCGCGCGAATGAATTGCTGCGCGGAGATAATTCCGGCGTGAAACGAATTTCATTCGCGTCGGCGTTGAAAGCGGCGACCACGCACGAAATTGATTTCATTCTGCCGTACGTCGAGGATTTGAAAAATGTCGTGGACTTGGACGCGGTGCGCAACGCCGGTTTGAAACTTGGCGTGGATCCGCTCGGCGGCGCGTCGCTGCCGTATTGGGAACCGATCGCATCGCTTTATAAACTCGATCTGACGAACGTGAACCCGAAACTCGATCCGCAGTTTTCGTTCATGACCGTGGATCACGACGGGAAAATCCGCATGGATTGTTCGAGTCCGTATGCGATGGCGCGGCTTGTCGGTTTGAAGGATAAATTCCGCCTCGCCTTCGCCAACGACCCCGACGCCGACCGTCATGGCATCGTCACGCCGTCCGCCGGCTTGATGAACCCGAATCATCATCTCGCCGTGGCCATTGGATATTTGCTCACGCACCGTCCGCAGTGGTCGCAGAACGTCATCGTCGGCAAGACACTCGTGAGCAGCAGCATGATTGACCGCGTGGTCGCAAAACTTGGCCGCAAGTTGTGCGAAGTGCCGGTCGGTTTCAAATGGTTCGCGCCCGGATTGTTCGACGGCTCGTTCGGCTTCGGCGGCGAAGAAAGCGCGGGCGCAAGTTTCCTGCGGCGCGACGGCACGGTCTGGACGACCGACAAGGACGGCCCGATCATGGATCTGCTCGCGGCGGAAATCACCGCCGTCACCGGCAAGGATCCCGGCGAACATTTTCGCGAACTGACGGCGGAATTCGGCACGCCGTTTTACACGCGCATTGACGCGGCGGCGACGCCGGAGCAAAAAGCGAAACTGTCCAAACTTTCGCCCGAAGCGGTGAAGGAATCCAATTTGGCCGGCGATGCCATCACCGCGAAATTGACACGCGCGCCGGGCAACCACGCCGCCATCGGCGGTTTGAAAGTAGTGACCGCGAGCGGCTGGTTCGCGGCGCGCCCGTCCGGCACGGAAAACATTTACAAGATCTACGCGGAAAGTTTCCGCGACGAAAAACATCTGCAAACCATCGTCAGCGAGGCGCAGCAGATCGTGAACAACGCGCTGGGCTGAAATTGAACCGCAAAATTTATGAGCACAAAATCTGTCAGCAAACCTTTGACGCAGCGCGCGGCGTGGAAAGCGCTGGGCGCGCACTGCAAAAGAATTTCCAAATTACACCTGCGAAAATTGTTCGCCGCCGACGCGCAGCGCGGCGAAAAATTGACCGCGCAGGCCGCCGGACTGTTTCTGGATTATTCCAAAAACCGCGTCACGGAAAAAACATTGAAGCTGCTGCTGCAACTGGCGGACGAATCCGGTCTGCGCGCGAAGATTGACGCGATGTTCGCCGGCGAAAAGATCAACGTCACGGAAAACCGCGCCGTGCTGCACGTCGCGTTGCGCGCGCCGCGCGATGCTAAAATTTTTGTGGACGGAAAAAATGTCGTGCCGGAAGTCCATGCGGTGCTCGACAAGATGTCCGCGTTTTCCGATCGCGTCCGCCGCGGCGAATGGAAAGGTCACACCGGCAAGCGCATCAAGAACATCATCAACGTTGGCATCGGCGGCTCCGATCTGGGGCCGGTGATGGCTTATGAGGCGCTGAAACATTACAGCGACCGCAGCCTGACCTTCCGCTTCGTCTCGAACGTGGACGGCATTGATTTTGTCGAGGCGACGCACGACCTCGATCCGGCGGAAACGCTCTTCATCATTTCGTCCAAAACGTTCACGACGCTCGAAACGATGACGAACGCGCAAAGCGCGCGCGACTGGACGCTCAACGGTTTGGGCGGCGACGCGAAGGCCGTGGCCAAACATTTCGTCGCCGTCTCCACCAACGCCGAAAAAGTGTCCGCGTTTGGCATTGATACGGCGAACATGTTCGGCTTCTGGGACTGGGTCGGCGGACGTTATTCGATGGATTCAGCCATCGGCCTTTCAACGATGCTGGCGGTCGGCCCGGACAACTTCGGTAAAATGCTCGCCGGCTTTCACGCGCTGGACGAACATTTCCGCACCGCGCCGTTTGCAAAAAACCTGCCGGTGCTGCTGGGACTTCTGGCGGTTTGGAACAACGATTTTCTCGGCGCGCAAACCGTGGCGGTGCTGCCTTATGAACAATACTTGAAACGCTTCCCGGCCTATTTGCAGCAATTGACGATGGAAAGCAACGGCAAGCACGTCACGCTCGCCGGCAAGCACGTCAATTATCAGACCAGCCCGGTTTATTGGGGCGAACCGGGCACGAACGGGCAGCATTCTTTTTATCAGCTCATTCATCAAGGCACGCGATTGATCCCGTGCGACTTCATCGCGTTCGCGCACGCGCTCACGCCGCTGGGCCGGCATCACGACATTTTGCTGGCGAATGTTTTCGCGCAGGCCGAGGCGCTGGCGTTCGGCAAGACGGCGGATGAAGTGAAGGCGGAAAAAGTGCCCGCCGCGCTCGTGCCGCACAAAGTATTCGAGGGCAACCGGCCGTCGAACACGATTCTCGCGGAAAAGCTCACGCCGGAAATTCTCGGCCAGCTCGTCGCGCTTTACGAGCACAGCGTGTTCGTGCAGGGCGCGATCTGGAACATTGATTCGTTCGACCAATGGGGCGTGGAACTCGGCAAAGTTCTGGCGCAAAGAATCGTTCCCGAACTCGAAAGCCAAACCGCGCCGAAACTCAAACATGACAGTTCGACCAACAACCTGATCCGCCGTTATCGCAAAATGAAAACGCCGGCGTAAGCCGGTTTGGTTTTGTCGGAAAATAAAATTATGAAGTTTGGCATCAAGGAAGGCTTTCTCGTCGTGGCCGTTCTGGGGCTGTTTTGCGGCTGTCTCTTGGTGCTGCTGCCGTTTTTCTCGGCGCTGCTGTGGGCGGTGGTGCTGGTGTGTTCCAGTTGGCCGGTTTATGGCCGGTTGTTGCGCTACGTCGGTCACCGGCATTCGCTGGCGGCATTGTTGATGACGCTGGGAATGATTCTGATCTTGCTGCTGCCGTTCGTCATCGTCGGCACGACGCTCGCGGACAACGTCAGGGCTTTGACGGCGGCGACGCAGCGGTTCATCGCCGAAGGGCCGCCCGCGCCGCCGGCATGGCTGGCGAAAATCCCGCTGGTCGGCGAACGCGCGGCGGATTACTGGCAGAATCTCGCGACGGACACGGCGAGGTTGTGGACGGACGCCCAGCGGTTGGTCGAACCGGCCGGTGCGCTGCTGCTCAGGGGCGGATTCCTGCTCGGTGGTGGTTTGATCAAAATGGCGTTGAGTATTTTGATCGCGTTTTTTTTATTCCGCAGCGGTGCGACGGCGGGCGCGTGGGTGACGGCCTTGGTGCGGCACATCGCCGGCGAACGCGGCGAACATCTGCTCGCCGTGGCGGGCAGCACTGTGCGCGGCGTGGTGTATGGCATTCTCGGCACCGCGCTGATCCAGGCGGTGCTGGCGGGAATCGGTTTTCTCATCGCCGGCGTGCCGGGCGCGGCGCTGCTGGCGCTGCTGACATTTTTTGCCTCCATCATTCCCGTGCTCGGCACGGCGCTGACATGGGTGCCGGCGGCGATCTGGCTTTTTCATCAGGGTTTAAATGGCTGGGGAATTTTTATGCTGGTCTGGGGCTTTGGCGTGGCCAATGTGGACAACGTCGTCAAGCCGTGGCTGATCAGCCACGGCAGCAATATGCCGTTCCTGCTGGTTTTTTTTGGCGTGCTCGGCGGCGCGCTGACGTTCGGTTTCATCGGCGTTTTTCTGGGGCCGACCTTGCTGGCGGTCGGGTATAATTTGGTGGTGGAATGGGCGGCCGCTAGCCGGTTCATGGAACCGGCGGAGCCGGAGAAAAAGTTGTAGTCCGGGATCAAATTTGTAATGGACAACGTCCGCGCATCGCCGAAATTAAAATCATGAAAATCACCATTCTCGGCGCGGCGGGCGGCGAAGTCACCGGCTCGGCTTATCTGGTTCAAACCCAATCTGCCAGCGTGCTGGTGGACTGCGGCTTGTTTCAAGGCGGCCAGCGCGCGGATGAGTTGAACCGTCCGCCGCTGCCGCCGGATGGCCAGCTGGACGCCGTTCTGATCACGCACGGGCATCTCGACCACACGGGACGTTTGCCGTTGCTGGCGAAGGCGGGTTATACCGGACCGGTTTTCGCGACGCCGGCGACGATTGAAATGTCCGCCTTGATCCTGCGCGACTCCGCCCACATCCAATCGGCGGACATCGAGCGCGTGAACCGCAAACGCGAGCGCGCGGGCGAACCGCCGCTGGAACCGCTTTACACGTCGGCGCACGCGGAGGCGATCATTCAACAATTCAAACCCGTGCCGTATCAGCAGGCCGTTTCGGTTGCGCCCGGCCTGCAAGCGATCTGGACCGAGGCGGGGCATATGCTCGGCTCGGCGAGCATTCAATTGCTGGTGGATGACGGGGGGAAAACGAAGCGCGTGGTTTTTTCCGGTGACCTCGGCCCGCGGAACGCGCCCATTCTCAAAGACTATGAACCGTTCCGGCAGGCGGATCTGGTTTTTCTGGAATCCACTTACGGCGACCGCGATCACCAGCCGTTTGGCGAAACGGTGGAGGAATTTTTCAGCATCGTGCAGACGGCGGTCGGCGCGCGCGGGAAAATTCTCGTGCCGACGTTTGCGGTCGGCCGCGCGCAACTGTTGATGACGCTGTTGAGCCAGATGTTCCGGCGCCAATTGGTCCCGCCGTTCCCCATTTTTCTCGACAGCCCGATGGCCATCGCCGCCACGGAAATTTACCGGCATCACCATGAATTGTTCGACGAGGAGATGTTGCGATACGTTGCCCAGAAGCCGGTGCGCGCGGATTTGCAGACGCTGAAATTATGCGCGACGGCGGAAGACTCGAAAAAAATCAATGACCAGCCGGGGCCGTGCCTCGTCATGGCCGGCGCGGGCATGTGCAATGCCGGGCGCATTTTGCATCATCTCAAGGCAAACCTTTGGAAACCGGAGACGCACGTCGTCATCGTCGGTTATCAGAGCGATGATTCGCTGGGGCGGCGGCTGGTGAATGGCGAAAAGCTCGTCAGCATCTTCGGCGAAAAAATCGCGGTCAAGGCGCAAGTCCACACGCTGGGCGGTTTCAGCGCGCACGCGGGGCAGACGGATTTGCTGGCGTGGTTCAACGTCATCGCCCCGAGCCAGCCGCGCGTGGCGCTGACCCACGGTGAAAATCCGCAGCGCGAAATCCTCGCGAAATTGATCGAGCAGCGTTATAATTTGAAGCCGCAGTTGCCAGAATTGCATGAGGTCATTGAATTATAGCCGTCTCACCCGGTGGTAATCTGAATGGCCAGTTAAACCAGACGGCTATGGCCACAGACGCGATGGCCAAGGCCAAGCCTCTTAAATTGACCGATTACCTAAAATTGTTCTGCAATTGCATTGCAATTGTCATGCAATTGTTCAATGTACCGAGACAGTGTCCTTAAAGAGGACGCCAAAAAGCGTTCGTTTGTTCCTTGTTCCGTTTGGATGCCTTTCTTGATTTATAGATAATGCAGGAATCATCCGTTTTCAGATCTCCTAAATGGTATTTTTTCAGTTTTCGGGCTTTTTAGGTTTTTTTAGGGNNTTTAGGGCTTTTTAGGGCTTTTTTGTTTATTGCTCGACTTTGGCATTGCTAGTGCTAATGTCAGTCAACGCGGTTGCATCAGGCAATCAAGGGAACGAAGTCGTAATCATATAACCCGCCTGATGTGCAGTTCCGCCGCGTGAAAACAGAAAGCAAAACAAAATGAAACAGACCAAAAACATCCGTAAAGCGGGTTTCACCCTCGTTGAAATCATGATTGTCGTGGCCATCATCGGCCTGTTGGCGGCGATTGCGATTCCTAACTTCGTGAAAGCCCGTGCCACCTCGCAGGCCAACGCCTGCATCAACAACCTGCGCCAGATTGACGCGGCGGCCAACCAGTTCGCGCTGGAAAAGGGTAAAACCACCGGTGCGGCCATCGTGTTGACCACCGACCTGACGCCCTACATCAAGCTGAACACGAACCAGAGCATTCCTCCGTGTCCGGCTGGCGGCACGTATGCCCTCACGCAGGTTGGCACGAACCCGACCTGTACGTTGAGCACGCTCACACCGCCCCACGCGCTCCAGTAAGATTGATTGTTTAGTTCACGACCCCGAAGCTTCGGCTTCGGGGTTTTTTGTTTTGACGCGCTGGGTTTCCCCAGCTGGCGGGGTAGCATAGTATTTTGGAAATTGAATTGTGGCATTGCTTGTGCTAATTAACGCTTTAACGTTTCCGGCAGGCAATCCGTGAACAACATAGAATAATATAATCCGCCTGCCAGAGGTTCACGACGTCAATAAAAATGAAAACAAACCGGACTATAACTATTAACGACTCGAGTGGATTCACCTTGGTCGAAATTATGATTGTGGTGGCGATCATCGGACTTTTATCGGCGATTGCCCTGCCAAATTTCATCCACGCGCGCGCCACCTCGCAGGCCAATACCTGCATCAACAACCTTAGGCAGATCGAATCGGCCTGCCAGCAGGTGGCCTTCGCAAAAAATCTGGCACCGGGTGCGTCCATTAGCTTAACGACGGACATAACGCCTTACGTCAAGCTGAACTCGAATAATTCCATTCCGCCGTGCCCGGCTGGCGGCACTTACAGCCTGCTGACGGTCGGAAATAATCCGCAATCCCAATGCTCGCTCGGTACCACGGTCAGCCCGGCTCATGTTCTGCCGTGAGCGGTTTTGACTGGCATCATTAATTCGGGCGTGCAGTTCCGTGATTATTTTTTGCCAAGCCAAGATTGACTCCGGCGGCGGTTTCCATTACGAAACAGGGCGATGCAAGTTGGTTGCCGCCTGAAATGACCGCCATTTTACAAACCCAAAAACTGCGGGTTGAATATCGCAGCCGCGAAATGCGCCAAGGCATAAAGGTCGCCTTGCTCGGCCTTGATCTCGAAGTCCGCGCCGGCGAAGTCTTCGGTTTTCTCGGGCCAAATGGGGCGGGCAAGACCACCACGATGAACGTCCTGCTCGGCTTCGTCCCGCCGACGAGCGGCGCGGCGAGTTTATTCGGCATTGATGTCCGCCAGCCCATCGCCCGCCAGCGCATCGGCTATCTGCCGGAGCTGACCTACTACTACAAGTTTCTCACCGCCGAGGAATTGCTGCGCTTCTACGCCAAAATTTTCGGACTCGCGCGCGGGGAGACGGACAAGCGTATTGCCGAACTGCTCAAGCTCGTCGAATTGGAACACGCGGCCAAGCGACCGATCAAATCCTATTCCAAGGGCATGCAGCAGCGCGTCGGCCTTGCCCAGGCGCTCATCAACAATCCCGACCTGCTCATCCTCGACGAGCCGACCAGCGGGCTCGATCCGCTCGGCCGCATGAAAGTCCGCGAGATCATCCAGCGGTTGAAGCATGACGGCAAAACGGTTTTCTTCTCCTCGCACGAACTCGGCGAAGTCGAAACCGTTTGCGACCGCGTCGCCATCATCCATCAGGGCGAACTCAAGGCGATTGGCGGGGTCCATGAGATCACCGGCAAGCATGCGAGTCTGGAAAAAGCCTTTCTTGAAATCATCGGTTTCAATTCGTCCACCGCGCCATGAAGAACATTTTTGCCGTCGCCGGCGTTGTCATCAAGGAACTGTATCGTCGCAAGGATTTTTACGTCCTGTTCATCATCACCGTCCTGATCTGCCTCGTCATGGCCTCGGTCAACATCTTCAATGACCCCAAGATCGCCCGCTATTTGAAGGAGATCTGCCTGCTGCTGGTCTGGATCTCGTCGCTCGTCATCGCCATCACCACCACGGCGCGGCAGATTCCGGCGGAGCGCGAAAACCGCACGCTGCTGCCGCTGCTGGCCAAGCCGCTGACCCGGCCGCAGTTGATTTTCGGAAAATTCTTCGGCTGCTGGTTCGCCTGCGGCCTGGCGCTGCTCTGTTTCTATATTTTCTTCGGCGCGCTGGCCGCCGCCCGCGAACATCAATGGCCGCTGCTTGATTATTTTCAGGCCGCCGTCATGCACTGGTTCATGCTCGGCATCGTCGTGGCCATGACGCTGCTCGGCTCGCTGGTGTTCGCCGCGCCCTCATCCAACTCCACGATCTGCTTCGTCATCATCGGCGGCATTCTGTTTGTGGGCCGGCACCTTGACCAGGTTGCCACCTCGATGCACGAACCGCTGCGCGCCATCGTCAACGCGCTCTATTTTACCATCCCGCATCTGGAATTTTACGACCTGCGCGACCTTATCATCCACAACTGGCCGCTCATCGAGTGGAAATACATCGTGCTCGCGCTGCTTTATGCGACGGCCTACATCTTCGCCTTTCTGCTCGGCGCATGCCTCGTGTTCCGCCGCAAGCCGGTGAATTGAAACATGAATTCGCCGCGGATCATTTTTTTGCTGCTGCTGGCGCTGCTGGTCTTTTGTTTCGGTCTCGCCGCGCAACTGTCGCCGCAATTTCAATCCTGGCGCGGCAGCCGTTCGGGCGGCGACATCTTCAACGTCGTGCTCGGGGACAGCCGCCGGATGTTTGCCCAAAGTTTTTATGTCAAGGCCGACGCCTATTATCACAGCGGCTATTACCCGACGATGTTCGACAACAAGGAGGCGTTTCAAACCCAGCACATGGCCGAGGACACCGGCGCGGTCAACAGCAACAACCATGGCGACGAGGAAAGTTTCCTCGGCCCGAAACGCAACTGGATTGACGCCTTTGGCCGGCATTTTTTCCCCGACCGCCACACGCATCTGGATGAAGGCGGCCCGACGGATGATTTAAGCGGCAGTGAAAATGTCCGCGAAATTTTGCCGTGGCTGAAACTTTCCGCCGATCTGGATCCCGATAATCCGCAGACCTACACCGTGACCGCGTATTGGCTGCGCGAACGGATGCACAAAGTCGCCGAGGCCGATGTCTTTTTGCACGAAGGGCTGCGCAACAATCCCGACAGCTACGACATCCTCTTTGAGCTCGGTCGCCTCTATGACGAAAGCTACCACGACACCGCCCGCGCGCGGAACGTGTGGGAGGAGGCCGTGCGGAAATGGATGAAGCTCGATGCCGACGCGCAGAGCGACAACAAACTGGTCTTCGAGCAGATCACCACGCACCTCGCCCAGCTGGAGGAAAACGCCGGCAACCTGCCGCGCGCGATAGACTGGTTGCACGCCGCGCAAAAAGTCTCGCTTACCCCGGACGTGCTGCAAAAACGCATTGACGACATCCAGAAAAAAATGGCCGCGCTCATCCCCGTCGCGCCGGCCAAGCTTTATTGACCGCGCAATTCCGCTTGGTCTTTCCGCCGCCGCTCTGCTTTAATTTCCATGATGAAAGCGCGCACGGCCAAAATCAAACGGCACACTCTGGAAACCCGGATTTCCCTCCGCCTCAATCTGGACGGCAAGGGGAAATCCAAAATCCGCACCGGCATCCCGTTCTTTGACCACATGCTCACGCTGTTTGCGAAGCACGCGACGGTGGATCTGGAGTTGCGCTGCGATGGCGATCTCGCCGTGGACGCGCACCACACCGTCGAGGATTGCGGCATTGCGCTTGGTCAGGCCGTCGCCGCCGCGCTCGGCGACAAACGCGGCATCCGCCGCTACGGGTGGTTTGCACCACGGCCACCGGGCAAAAAAAAGGTGGCCGCACCGCCAGGTGCCGAAGCCTATGTGCCGATGGATGAATGTCTCGCGCGCTGCGTCGTGGATTTCAGCGGACGGCCGTTTCTGGTCTGGCGCGGATTAAATAATTTTTCGCAAAAGAAAATTTCCGACGCGGAAAAAAATCAGGACGCCTCCAGCGCGTTCCGTTTCGGCCTCGCGCGGGAATTTTTCCAGGGCTTTGCCAACGAGGCGCGGTGCAATCTGCATCTGGAACTGCTTTACGGCGACGAGCCGCATCACATCGTCGAGGCGCTGTTCAAGGCGTTTGCGCGCGCGGTGGACGCCGCGCGCCGGCACGACCCGCGCATCGCCGGCCAGTTGCCGAGCACCAAGGGGAAACTCTGAAATTTCTTCACGCTGCGTGAACCGCGAGAGCGGGACGCAAAGCGCCAACGGCAATTAGCGCTGGCAACTTGTTAGGCCGCTTATTTTGATGCAATCTTGTTTGCATTAGTCGTGAACCAAAAGTAAGCCGGCTCACTTACGTTTGTGTGGAGCACCTCGTCTGCCGTGTTTCTGAACGGCCTCACTTGGAGTTCTCTGCCATCCGTAAAACTCCATCGAATAAAACCATCATCCACCATTATCCAACCCGGCCCTAGATTTGTAACCACCAATCCAAGGGTGACGCCATTTGTGATGGAAGCTGTCCTTGCGGCATCAATCAGTGTTGGCTGCTTCGTAAATGATAAAAGCTCGAACGGACAATATCCCGCGAATGCGGTCGTCGTGAACAAGAGTGCTGTAAATATAGTGCGCATGGCAAAGTGGCCTAAAGCAGAAAGCTGAGCCACCACCGACTCGCGACGTGAATCGCGATAGCGGAACGGCCAGCGCCAACGGCGGTTGGCTCCGGCGTCTGGTTAGGCGACTGGCTCATGTCTGGACTGAACTAAAAACACAAGTGATACCAATGCGAAAATACCGATTCCACAAGAGAGCCATGAAAACGGCCATGCGATAATCTGTCCTACGGACACGGCTAAAGTCAGTGTGGCGGCAAAACCAACAATACCACGCGCCCATCGTGCGCCACGAAAAAGGAAAACGCTCGCAACTATGCCGCATAAATAAACAGCGCAGATAAATACCCCCAAATATAAAAAAAAGCCTGGCATTGGCCTCGGCTTGATCAGAATGGCGTATAAAAGCTGCCAGAAAATAAAGAGACCGAAAAAGCCACAAAATGCCAGCCATGCTGCACCAAGAACTTTGGATGTTTTCATAAATGTGTAAGTCGCCTAACGAAAAAAGAAGGCAT
>PLHK01000159.1 GCA_003139955.1 Limisphaerales bacterium | reverse complement strand
CGGAAAAGGGTTTCATCAAGCGCGGCCAATTAAACAGAATGCAGCGGAACTGCCAAGAATTTTAACCACGGATGGACACGGATAAAAACATTTCCGCAAACCGTTTCAAATCCGTGTTTATCCGTGTCCATCCGTGGTTAAGGCTTTTAATTTTTTTGCGGCCAGAACGCGAACGCCACCGCCGCGAGGATGCACCCGAACGCCGCGACGTAGTTCCACCGGATTTTTTCGCCGAGATAAAAAATGGCGAACACCACGAACACCGACAGCGTGATGACTTCCTGGATGATTTTCAATTGCGCCGCCGAATAGACCGAGTTGCCCCAGCGGTTCGCCGGCACTTGAAAGCAGTATTCAAAAAAGGCGATGCCCCAACTCGCGAGGATGACCAACCACAGCGGCTTGTCCTTGAATTTCAAATGACCATACCACGCGAAGGTCATGAACACGTTTGAGCAAATCAGCAGCACGATCGGCAGCCAGCGGGATGAAGTAAAATCCATGCCGCAAAAATGAAGCCGCGTGCGCGGCGTGTCAAACGGGAATCGCGTTACGACTGGCGCGGCCGGCCGTATTTCAAACCGATGTTCTGCTCATAGACGCCGAGTTTCACTTCCGCCGTCGCCTGCTGCCCCTTGAATTCCAGATTGATCCGCCCCAGCCGCCGTTGTGCGATCTCGGCCAGCGGCGAATCCGGGAACCGTGCCACAATCTGCTCCAGCGTCGCCGACACCGTCGCCACATCCGCGCCCAGTTCCACCTGAAAATTCGCCAGCAGGTTCAGCCAGTGCGCCACCTGCTTGGGCTTGTGCTTCGGTTCGTTGATCAATTGCGCCAGTTCCATCGTCGCCAGATCGAGCCGCTGGAAATCTCGCGCGTAAATCACCGCCAACTTCTCGCGCACCTCGGTGTCGTGCGGATGCTGCTCCAGATGTTTCACATAAACGGCGGCGAGCTTGCCGGGTTCAATTTCCTTCGGTCGCAAAAATTCCGTCGAGTCCAGGAATCCTATATTTTTCACACCCTCGGGCACGGCCATCGCCTGCCGGTCGTGCTGCGCGAGCAGGATTTTTTCCGTCTCGCCCAGATGCGCCAACCGCTGCTCCGCGCGCAGGGAAATTTCCGTGTCGGGAAACCGCGCGACGATTTTTTCCAGCGCCGCGCGCGCCGCGTCCACGTCCACAGTTTTTTTCAAATGCCAGTCCGCCAGTTGCGTCAGCGCCGCGACCACCTGCCGGTCGGGCGCGTTGGGCGAATTGCAAAAATTGTTCAGCGTGATCTCCGCATCGGGCAGGTCGTTCATGTCCTCGGCCTGAATGTTTGCCAGCAGCATGATGCCCTCGAAGTCCGTGGGAAATTTGGCCAGTTGCTCGCGGATGGCGACGATGGCTTCGAGCGGACGGTTGGTTTTTCGTTTCGCCAGCGCGATGGAATAAACCGGCTTTGGCGGCGGCGGTTCGCTGCCGCCGTCAAATATGTTCGTCAGTGGCTTGATCAAGATTTCAATAATGCTGTGCCGCCAGAGAACATTGAACGCCATGGCCAAACTCATCGTCAATCCCAACCCGTAAATTGCGGAAAGGCCGCCTTCAGCATACGCTGGCAGAGCATATTTCAACCCCGCCCAGAATACCGCCGCCGTCAGCACCCATTTGAAAATCAGTTTTGCCGGATCATCACTCTTTTTCAGCGCATACCAGAAAAGCCATCCGATAAATCCCAGCCCGAACAGCGAAAGGAACACATTCCGCACAATTAGCAAATCGTGGCTCATGGTTTAGTGGCAAGTTCTGCCCGTTGGCGCGTTTGCGCAAGTAAAATTGGCAGCGCGCTCGTCCACCCGTTCACGCGTAGCGATACGGCTTGGACAACGCAAACGCGTTCGGCAAATGGCGGATTTCCCGCACTGCGCCCTCGGCCAACAAAACCTCCACGATGTCGAAACGGAATTTCACCTCGGGATTTTTCAGCAGTCTCAAATAATCCAGCGCCGTCTGCGAAAGCAATTTTTTCTTCCGCGCGTCCACCGCGGCAGCGGGACGCGACCACTCTTCCGACGAACGCGTTTTCACCTCGACGAACACCAAGCAGTCATCGTCGCGGAAAATCAGATCAATCTCGCCGCGCGCGGAACGGAAATTGGCCGCGAGAAATTTCAATCCCTGTTTCTGAAAAAACTTTTTCGCCGCGCGCTCGCCCAGTTCGCCGCGCCGCAAATGCTCCGGCTTTGGGATGCCGGCAAGCTTCGCCTTCAATTTTTCCAGAAAACTCATGCGGTGAAATCAATCACGGATAGACACAAATGCACACGGATAAAAAATTGCCGCAAACCGTTTCAAATCTGTGTTTATCCGTGTCCATCCGTGGTTAAAATAGTTTTTGTTTCAGCGGCGCAAAACTTTTCCGATGGATCGGGCACGCGCCAAATTTTTCAATCGCCGCCAGATGTTTCGCCGTGCCGTAGCCTTTGTGCTCGGCGAAACTGTATTCGGGAAATTGCGCGGAAAATTTCAGCATCAGCCGGTCGCGCGTGACCTTGGCCAGCACGCTCGCGGCGGCGATGGAATAACTCCGCGCGTCGCCTTTCACAATCGCCGTCTGCGGCACGCGCAAGGTTTTCACCGGGCGACCATCCACGAGCGCGTGCGGCGGCAGCGGATTTAATTTCGCCAGCGCGTCGTTCATCGCGCGATGCGTCGCCTGCAAAATGTTGATCTCGTCAATCACCGCCGCGTCAATTTCGGCGATGCCGAATTCAATCTCGCCGCAGCCGGTGATGAATTGAAAATATTTTTCGCGCTGCGTTTCGCTGAGCTGCTTGGAATCGTTCAAGCCGGCAAGTTCGGCGGGCAAACCGGTTTCCGCCCAGCGCGACGGCAGAATTGCCGCCGCCGCGACGACCGGCCCGGCGAGCGGCCCGCGCCCGGCCTCGTCCACGCCTGCGACGCGCGCGACATTTTTTCTCCACAACGCGCGCTCGAATTCAAAGCTGTCGGAAAGTTTGGCACTCATGGCGATAATTTTTCTCGATGAGGTTGATGATCGCGATTCCAACGGCTCAATGCTTCATCGCTAGCATCTTCAAAAAGAAATTGCAGTGTCGGCGATTCGACGTGGCCGTCGCAAAATACCACGTTGGCTTTGCCTTGATGACGCGCAAGTGTGTTTCCATATTTTTCTAATTGTGTCAAATTCGCATGCGATAGAACAATAGTGCCGTCAAAAGAATCTCCTATTGCCATCATATCACTTGGCGCGATCACTTCTAATTCTGTGATTGGGCTAAAAGTTTGTGAAATTCGGCTGTAACGACCTCCAAGACCAAGCCGATTTGTATAATTGGGGTCATTTTGATCAACACTGCCGCCGTTGTAGCCATAGCAACAAGGCGGAGAACCCAAAACATTAGATGTCCATTGAGCTGAAGGGCACAGCCAAATTTCTTTTTCAAAGTAGTTTGTTGGCGGCTGGGAAATTTCAAATCCTACTTGTTCCAGTTGGGCAATCCAGCTTCTATCATGGTCGGGATAGCCGTCATTTTTATTCGCATAAACCGGAGGATAACCATGATTATCCGCGAGAAAAATATGCAACGCCATACCCTGTTGATGCAAATTGTTAGCGCACTGAATTCGTTGCGCTCTTCCTTTGGCTTGAGAAACTGCCGCCAACAAAAGTGCAACAAGAATTGCGATGATGGCAATCACCACCAGCAATTCCGTCAACGTGAACGCCGACAAATCCACGGAAAATTTCCTTGGCCTGGAATTGTGAAAATCAGCCGCCGGTTTCATGGGTGCTTGAGCCTAGCGCGTTTTGAAAAAGTTGTCGCCACGATTTTTCATTTTGGAAAATCCGTGTTTCATCCGTGTTCAATCCGTGGCTAAAATGGCTTTATGAAAATTGATTCTCTCCACATCGGCATGAGCGTCCGGCATCCGCAATACGGACTCGGCACGGTCAAAACCATTTCCGAAATCACGGCGGACATTTTATTCAGCGACGGCAAACGCACGGTCGAGCCGAACGCCGCCAGCCTTGAACCGGCCGAGCCGCAAATGACCGCAAGTGGATTAAATCTGCCGCTGAAACAATTCGTGGAGCAAACGCTGGACGCAGCGGTCGCCAAGCTCGGTCTGGAAAAGCCGGATGCGGTCGTGGAACAGCTCGGCCTGCGCTGGCACGGCGGCAAGGTGGTCTTGCATCCGGCGGACGGGACGTTGCAGACGAAGGAAGTGCCGCTGGAAGTTTTTTTCCACAAGGTCGTGATGGTCCGCAACAATCTGCGGGTGCTGGAGCAAAAAATAAACGCGCACGAAAAATTGTCGGACGGCGAGAAGGTGGAGATGCAGCAATATATCACCAAAAGCTACGGTTCGCTGACGACGTTCAACGTGCTGTTCAAGGAGAAGGAAGACCAGTTTTAAGGCCGGGCGGGAAATGTTTTAGCCACAGATGGGCACAGTCTGTTGCATTGATTTAGACAAAGAGAAAATAGCAGATTGCTGGTAAAACTAAAGACTATTTGGGTAAAGCCGCCAGAATT
>PLHK01000152.1 GCA_003139955.1 Limisphaerales bacterium | reverse complement strand
AGCGAAGCGCGCTGGTCACCCGGGCAATGGATGACATGGGGATTCGGAGCGTAGCGAAATAGCGGCCCGGCGACGGTTTGCGTGCTTGAATTCATGGGCTGGCGAAATCCGGCTTCCGTCGCCTGGATGATCGCCTGCGGGCTGGTTAGCGGAATGCTCGGTTGCACATATTGGACATCGGTGCGCCAGTCTTCCGGGTCCGGGGGCGTGACGCCTGGTGTGCCGTTGTCGGGAAAAGTGCTGAAGCCGACCACCTTCTCGCCATTGTCGTTGGCATACATTTCCCAAGCGAGTCCCAGTTGCTGCTGGTTGCTCAGGCACACGGTTTGCGTGCCTTTCTGTTTGCCTTTGGCCAGCACGGGCAGCAGCAGCGCCGCCAAAATGCCGATGATCGCGATGACGACTAATAGTTCAACCAATGTGAAGGCCTGACGATGAAGGGCTTTCAAGGACGCTCTTAATGCCGGGGTTTGACTGAAAAAATTCTTTCCGGCGCGGATGTTATCGTTGCCTTTGAAGCTGGCTTCAACCTGCCTTTTAGACGTGTGGCTCATGATTGACCACGCCCATTCTGCAAAGCCTACACGTCTTGCCTTGCGGGTAATCGCGTGGAACTAATGCAGTTATACGCACATCAAATTTTTCTGACAAGAGTTTTCGTCAAAAATCACAAATTTAGCGTTTTGCCGCTGATGGCAGATGTATATTCCGACACCCGTTGTCTCTTGGACTGATTGCGGTAGCCGCCTGATTCGCAAAAAAACATCCTGTTCTTTTGAACTGAAAATTGGGGCGGCTTGTAGTGTGGCAGTGTCGTGCTTCCGTCTGTCATCTGTAAATTTCCACGGCGGGGGTGCTGGCGGCGTGGCTTGGCCGAGTCAGGTTGCGGTTTGCGCTCTCGCGCCGCGCGGCGCATCGTGATTGATTGTTTTTTAACGACGCAATCAATCACTTTTTCGCCCGGGCATTTTTTCGTTTTGTCCGGCTTGCGTTTTGTTGTGGCTGTGCTATTGATTTTCCTGAGACAGGACGAAAGTCTGGATTCTCCCACTTCGCTAGAGTCGGCGTAAGCCGGTTCGATGATGCCTTCAAATCCTTTTATAGGTCAGGCAAATGCCTGTTTATACGCAGAGATGCGTCCTCAAATGAGGAAACTTATTGGTGAGAACTGACGCTGATTTTGCTGTCAGTTTGATGACCCCCACTTCCCTTTGCATGGCTTTGCCATGCCTTTGGAAGTCGGTTTTTTGAATCCAGGAAAATTGTGCAATCCGTGCCAACAGTTATCGGAAATGCCTATACGAATTATCGTCAAATACGATAGTTGATTTTTTGAGGCAACAGTTTCGTTAGATTAAGCATTTGCGAATAGCTGGAAAATTTGAGTGGCTAGAAATGAAGCAGCGAAATTTCATCGGGCGACTGTTGGGCAGAAAGCGCGACCAACTCGATTGGTCGCAGGACTTTTTTGCCGATCGGTTGCAGCTCGCCGGCTGGCATAACGCCACGCGCAGCACCGTTTCCAAAATTGAGGACGGCTCTTTACGGATTGATCTGATCCAGTTGTATTACATCGCCACCGCGCTCGGCCTTAGCCCAGGTGATTTGCTGGCCGAAATTGACTGGCGCAATCAGGTTGAAAGAATGATTTGTTCAATGAAAACCCCACCAATGGCAGAAGCGTATGGAAACCATTCCAAAAAATGATGAGGCGCCGACCGAGCGGCTGGCGTATTCAATTCAAGAAGCCGCCGATATGCTCGGCGTAAATTACTTCAGCGTCTATCGCTTAATCCAGCGTAACAAATTGAAAGTTTGTCGCGCCTTGCGCGGCAAACTGCTCGTGCCGCGAACTGAATTATTAAAATTGTTGGGAACTGAATGAGGTGAATTATGAACTACTACGAACGACCCACACCGCTGCAAGAACAGGCCCACACCGAGGCCATGCAGCATTTCGCAGAACATCTGAAGCAATTCAAAGCGAATTGCGACGCGCTGCAAAACATCGAGCGCAATCTGTCAATGACAGCAGGTGATGCTATCAGAGTCGCGCTGCAATCGTCAGACCGCATCATCCAGACCGACGACGGCGCGCAATGGCAGCACGCCGTTGATCTGACGGGAATCACTTCCGTTTGCCATCGCCACACACCGGCAGGGTTGGAATTTGCCATCGTCGAATCCCTGCCGTTGAAGTCGGGGGAGTTAAAAGACGTTCTGAACAGCGGCCACGACGCGCGCGACGTGTTGCAAGCGTTCGTGCGCGATCAGCGGCAGGTTTTGAGAGTTTGGAAGGACGATGTGAACGCACAGGTTAGGGAACACCTGGCAGAAAAGTATCCGCATCAGGACATGAGCATTGTGGCCGGGTCGTTTGAAATCAAAATGGCACGCTCCATTTCTCAAACGTATGTGACCACTCAAAGTCAAAGTTGCGGCGTGAGAATTTGAATCCGGCTTCGTGTCAAATCAACCTCATCGATGGCAAAACTTGCACCCGACTTGTAACCCGAAATATTTTTTTCGGATTTTGTGAGATAGCGACAGATGACACCTGAACATCGAGCTTCACCAATTAAATCAATAGTTCTGCAATGATTTCCAAGGGGAATAAAAACCTGCTAAAAATAGCTAAAACCGGCCTTTTAATTGTGTGAAGGTAATGCTCTACCACTGAGCTAAGCGCGCATCGGACTTGAAAAAATAATGGTTTTTTCCCGGACGGCAAGCGTTAATGAACTGAACCCAGAACCGTGGCGCGGCGGGTCATTTAAGTTCAAAGTCATGTTCGCCCCGAAATTTTCCAGCGGTGACGATGAGCCGGTAGGTGACGCCATTGGTCAAGGGCTGGGCATGCGTGCCGGGAACCTCCGGCTTGAGGCCACGGATGCGCTGGCCGTAGAAGAAGACATTCACCGGCACCGAATTGGAATCGGAAACGAGATGCCAGAGCGGTAGGATGCTTTGGTTGATTTGATACGCGGCGAGCGGCACGACTTTGATTTCCGTGAGCCGGCACGGACGGTTCAGCCCGAAAATCAAGGCCGGCAGCATCCCGTCGCGCGGCGGGCGTGCCGAGAGGTCGCGGTAGATGTGATGAATTTGCAGCGTCTTCGGCTTGAACCAGTCGGTGAAATAAACCGCATAGACGGCGGCCAATAAAAATGCGCCGACGATGAGGAACCGGTTTCTTTTCATTATAGATTTATGTAACGCCGCGCGCAGGAGCCGCGTCGAACTCATGGTCAGACGCAGCCGGGAAAGCCGTGGTTATGAAAATAATTGAAATCCCATCTTGCAACCGGTGCGAACGCGTTCGGTGCGCGCGCCCGGCGTTCACGCTGATTGAACTGCTGGTGGTNNGCCATCATCGCCATTCTCGCCGCGATGTTGTTGCCGGCGTTGAGTCGCGCGCAGGAGACGGCGCGGCGGATTTCATGCCTGAGCAATCTCCGGCAGCTTTCTGTCGCCGCGCATCTTTATGTGGACGACAATCAGGGAACTTATCCGTTGCGCAGCAATACCGACCGCTGGCCGGACAAGTTTTACGGCAATTACGGCAAAAATGTTAAACTGTTGCTTTGCCCGACCGACGGCCTCAACGGCCAGATTCCGCAGACCGGCACCGGCTCCAACAACGTGGCCGACGCCAGCCCGCGCAGTTATTTAATCAACGGCTGGAACGACTGGTATGCGGATCAGATTGGCACCACGGATTTCCAACAGGTCGGAAACGCCGCCGCGCAAACCGGCTTGAAGGAAAGCGTCATTCTTTATGCGAGCGACACGGTTGTGCTGGGAGAAAAGTTGTCCGACGCCGGGGATTATTACATGGATCTTTTTGAGAATCCCGCCGTCGGCGGCAATGATACCAGCGTGGCCGAACAATGCCGCCATGACAACCGCAACGCCAGCTCCGTAGCCGGCGGCCAAAGCGGTTCCGGCGGCTCCAATTATGCCATGGCCGACGGCAGCGCGCGGTTCCTCGAGTATCCGCAGGCCGTTTCGCCCGTGCATCTTTGGTGCATCAGTGACGCCGACCGCGCGGCGAACGCCTGGAAGTTTTAAGCGGCGGCAACCCAAATTTCCGATTGCATTCCGGCTTTGGCGTGGCATGATTTCCAACTCAAACGTCGGGGCGTAGCGTAGTCTGGCTAGCGCGCTTGCTTCGGGTGCAAGAGGTCGTGAGTTCGAATCTCACCGCCCCGACCATTTTTCAATCCAAATTTTTCGACTGGCGATTCCCGCTTTGAAAACTCCCCTTCACGCGCCGGAAAACCTCGTGGTTGAATTGTGCTCCATCATCGAGCCGTTCAGGTTGGCGGAAATTTTCCCGCGTCCGCAACCGCTGGAAGTGGAACTCGGCTGCGGCGACGCCTCGTTTCTCGTCGAATACGCGCGGCGCAATCCGGCGAAAAATTTCATCGGCGTCGAACGGCTGCTCGGCCGCATCCAGAAACTCGACCGCAAAGGCCGCCTCGCCGGGCTGGCCAATCTGCGTGGCGTGCGCATCGAATCGGCTTATTTGCTCCAATACCTGTTGCCGCCGCAGTCCGCGTCCGCGCTGCACATTTATTTTCCCGATCCATGGCCGAAGAAGCGGCATCGCAAAAATCGGCTCATCAATGAACATTTTCCCGCGCTCGCCCGCGCCGCGCTCACGCCCGGCGGCGTGGTTTTTTTGCGGACGGACGACGTTGATTATTTCGAGCAGATGAACGAGGTTTTCGGCGTGGCGGATTTTTTTGGAAAAATCCCGTCGCCGCCGGCGCTGGCGGAAATCGTGACGGACTTCGAGCGGGGTTTTAATGTGCAAGGCATTCCGACGTTGCGCGCGGCGTATCAACTCAAATAAAAAATTAGAAGAACGAAGAAATTTAAGTTCGCGCACCGGCGAGTTTTTCTTCATTCACACGTCAATCACCGGCCCGTCGCCGCCGCCGGGATTTTTCGGCGGGCCGGGCGGCGGACGGCGCTGCACGGAGACGCGCGCGTTGCCGGTCAGCACGTTCAGCGCGATGGAAATGACGCTGATGATGAGCGCGCCGACAATGGCGTAGCGAAATCTGTCCACATGAAACCTCGGGTCGAGCAACTGACCGACGAAGTAAAGCAACAGCGCGTTGATGACCAGGGTGAACAACCCCAGCGTAAAAATCAGCAGCGGCAGTGCGATGAGCATCAGGATGGGGCGGACAAAGGCGTTGAGTATGCCCAGCAACAACGAGGCGATGAGCAGGTTTTCCAGCTTGTCCTCGTAGGTGATGTGGTTGTGCAGAATCGCCGCCGCCACCAGCACCGCTGCGGTGTTGATGACCCAGCTCTGCAAAAAACGCACCGCTTTTTGGGTTTGGGGACTCATCGTCTAATACGCCCGCAAGATGCGGCACGGAAGGCGCAAAAACAAGGAACGATTTTGTTGGCTTGGCCGTCGGCTAGGCCTTGAGCGAACCGCGAAATCCGCGACCGCTGTAGTAAGACTCTGCGCCGTTGTGACCGATGAAGACGCGACCGTAACGGCGATCCCCATAAATCGCGCCGCCAAGTTCGCGGATCTCCGCCGGCGTCAGCAGCCAGCTCGACGACTTCGTGTCGAACTCACCCAGCTTTTGCAGCGCGAAATATTCTTCTTCGGACAAAACCTCCACGCCCATTTCCGCCGCCATATCCATGACGCTGTTTTTCGGCTTAAATTCTTTCCGCGAATCCAACGCCGCGCGGTCATAGCAAAAACTGACGCGGCCCTTGGGACTTTGCGCGGAACAATCCATGAAGACGAACTCGCCCGACTTTACGCCGACCACATCCGGTTCGCCGCCGGTGCGTTCCATTTCCGCGAGCGACCACAGCTTGTCCGGCTTGGCCTCCAACCGCGCCTGCACCTTGGCCCACACCAAACCTGGGTGACGGGCCTTGTTCGCGTCAAACCGGGCTTTCAATGCGGCCAGCAACTCGTTGCTTTGTTTTGGCGATAATTCTTTTTTCATTACAGTTAAATGACTAATTCGGTCAAAACGAATCGGTCGAAATCACAGCCCATTTGAATTAGTTTTGGACGATTAGGAAGATAAGAAATTGCTTCCAATACTTGTTGCTTAAACTCATGCGTTATTCTTGCTCCAAATCGAATTTCAGAAATTGCTCCACTTTCAACTGAAATTAGCCGCGGCATATTTCCAACATTGACTGGAATTCGATACTCTTGTTCGAATTTCCACTCCTCTGCTTTTCGAAGAGTAGTATGTGCAGCAACTTCTGTTGGATCTATTTTTAATGCGGCAACAGCTTCTAATGGCGTTTCTGGATTCTGATACTTAACGTCCATCGCCATAAAGAAAGGTCGCTTTCTAGTATCGTAGCCAATGCAAACTCCCTTATGCGATTGCGCATAATAAGACCACATTCGAATGGAATCAGGAATTGCAGATAGACATATGATGCCACTTTGCTTAATTAATTCTGCTGTGCTCCGAGGCAACTCTTCTCGCCAAGCGGGAGAATATAAATCAAATTGTTTTTCTGCTTCAGTGATAGAAAGTCCGTGCTTTGGCGCATATTCCTCGATGAACTTCCGCCTTAACAAATCAAAATCCCACACAACACGAGCAGAGCATTCAAATGGATCATTTAGTTCATCTGACTTCGCAATATGTATTTGCTGTTTAGAAATTTCGTCGAGCGTTCGTTGCGCAGGAGGTCGGTAACAAAATAATACGGCAGGAGGATTTGCCCGAGCACGAAATTTTTGGGCTATTTCTGCCGCAGTCATTTTCTTTCAAGCCTTCGCGTAAACCTCCGCGCCCTTCTCCACAAACTCCTTCGACTTTTCTTCCATGCCTTTTTTCAGCGCCTCTTCCTCGGCGATGCCTTGTTCGGCGGCGTATTTGCGGACGTCNNAAGTGCGGGCCGCACATGGAGCAGAAGTGCGCGGTCTTGGCGCCGTCCTGCGGCAGGGTTTCGTCGTGGAATTCGCGCGCGGTCACGGGGTCGAGCGCGAGGTTGAATTGATCTTCCCAGCGGAATTCAAAGCGCGCCTTGGAGATGGCGTTGTCGCG
>PLHK01000003.1 GCA_003139955.1 Limisphaerales bacterium | reverse complement strand
TGTGCAAAGTGTCCATCTGGCTGGAGGCGTTGGAACCGGGTCGCCCGCTCGCGTTTCTGGAAAGCCACATCCAATGCGGCAACTCGCTCCTCGGCTGCACGCCCGCGCTGTTGAAAAAGGGTTTGCCCGATGAAGCCTTCAAACCCCTCACCGGCGATGATCCGGTGGCCGCGCGCAATCTCGCGGCGGACAATCGCGACCAATCCGGCGGCCAGGAACNNGAGCCGCTGGAATTTTTCCGCGCCATGCCCCAGGCTTTTGCCCGCGTGGACACGCTGCCGGATGATTCCGCGCCCGCGTTGTTGCACAAGGAGGAGGAGTGGCAGGAAATCATCAGCTCCGGCGAATATCAGCGTGCCACCTTTTTGCATGATGCCTGGTGCGCCGCTTTTGTGCTGCCCCGGCGCGCGAATGATTTTACCTATCACTTCCACACGGCCCACCTGCGCAAGTTGGAACAAGGCATCAACGAGTTGTCGCCGGAATTGATTGCGGCCATCGAACGGCTGGGCGGCAATGCGCCGCAACTGACCGAGCCGGAGCGCGAACGAAGCTACCGTTTCTTCCATTGGCATCTGCGCTTCCCCGGCGTGTTCCGCGCGGCGACCAATGGCACACCGCCGGAAAATCCGAAATGTGGCTGGTCCGGTGGATTCGATGTTGTTATTGGCAACCCACCTTGGGAACGGGTCAAACTTACGGAGTTGGAATGGTTCGCTGGCAAGCATGAAGGAATCACCAACGCACTGACAGCGGTGGCGCGCAAACAAATAATCGGTGAACTTGAATCCAGTGACCCAAGTCTTTACCGCGACTTTTGCGACGCGCTGCGAAAGGCGGAAGGAGAGAGTCATCTGCTTCGCGATAGTGGACTTTATCCGTTATGTGGACGCGGAGATGTGAACACCTACGGCGTCTTCGCCGAAACCATGGTCAGTGTCTCCGCCTCACTTGGGCGCTCTGGCTTCATTGTGCCTACCGGTATTGCAACCGATGACGGCAACAAATATTTTTTCCAATCGCTCGTGGATGGTAAACGATTGGCGGTGTTCCGTGATTTCGAGAATCGAAAAAAACTTTTCCCGGATGTGGATTCGCGGATGAAGTTCACATTGTTGACGGTTACGGGAACGGCAGACCAGCAATCCTCCGCACGCTTCTTTTTCTTTGCGTTCGGCGTGGAAGACCTGGCCGATCCAGAACGTCAAATTGAACTCACTCCAGAAGATATTTCACGGATCAATCCAAACACTCGGACTTGCCCGATTTTCCGCACCCGTCGCGACGCGGAAATCACGCGGGCCATTTACAACCGCGTGCCCGTGCTACTTCGGGAAGCGCAGGGCGAAGACAAGCCTGAGGAAAATCCTTGGGGTGTTTCTTTCATGTCGATGCTGCACATGTCAGGTGCATCGAAATGGTTTGTCACACGCGCAGATGCTGAAGCCAACTCATGGGAACNNCAAAACTGTTTCATCAGTTTGACCATCGCTGGGCTACTTACCTTGATGCCGAAGAAACTCGTGACCTCGCTTCCGGTGAGAAAATTGATCCGTCCAGGTTCATTATACCGCGCTACTGGGTGGATGAGCGGGATTGTCTGTTAATCGCTGCCGCAATTTTTCCAGAACTTGCCAGCGCCCTCCGCGCCGTTTGGAGGCCCGATTCCGGCGATGACAAAGATGGCGCAGCGAATCTGCGTCGCGAGCTTGGCCGCTGGCTTGCCGGTTGGCGTATGGTCAATGGTGAAGTGGCTGCCGGCGCACAACTTCTCCGCGAGCTTTTGGCCGAAGCCAAGAAAAAGCGTTCAGAAAAAAAATGGCGTGACGAGGAGGCGGCGGCACTTGAACTCGCAAAAGAATACGAACTGACACCGGCGGAAGCCGCTACCTTGGCAAAAATTCTTGATGCTCCGTTGGCCGAGCAGGTCAAAGCTGTTTGGTCGCTGCTACGCTCACGCGTGCCGAAATGGTTTCTGGTATTTCGTGACACTGCCCGGGCTACTGACGAACGCACTGCAATATCAACAACTATTCCATGGGCCGGCGTTAGTAACAAAGCTCCGATTGTTTCAATTGCCAACGAAAACAAATCATTTGCTCATTGCCTGCAAGCAAGCATGGCTTCATTTGCACATGATTTTGCAGCTCGTCAAAAAGTTGGCAGCACCACGCTGAATTTTTTCCTGGTTTATCAATTTCCCATTCTGCCGCCGGATACCTACGCGCAGCCCGCGCCGTGGCAGCGCAGCATGACGCTGGCCGACTGGTTGCGGCCCTATGTTTTGGAATTGTGTTTCACGGCGTATGATCTCGGCGGCTTTGCCCAAGATTGCGGTCACTTTGAATTGCCGTTCCGCTGGGATGATTCGCGCCGCGCCCAGCTCCGCGCCGAATTGGACGCCGCCTTTTTCCATCTCTACGGCCTCAACCGTTCAGACACGGAATATGTGCTCAACACCTTTGAAGTCCTGCGGCGGAGCGAGCTGAAAACGTCCGGCAAATTCGTGACCGCCGAACGCATCCTCACTGCCTATGACGAAATGGCCGCCGCCATGTCCGCCGGCACCTCATTTACCACGCACCTCGTTCCGCCGCCCGCTGATCCCAGCATCACGCATGAACGGTTCAAATTGACAAGGATTCCCATGAATGCCCGAATAACCCGCGCTACCATTCGCAACTATCGCAGTCTCGCCGGCGACAGTCAGCCCGTGACCCTCGGCCAGGTCACCGTGCTCGTCGGCCCCAATGGCTCCGGCAAATCGTCGCTGCTGCGGCTGCTGGCAGGGTTCGGTCGACCGACCGGGGGGTCGATTGCCTGGGACGGCGTCGATATCTGGGAGGACATCGAGGAATATCGGGGCCGCCTTCACATCCTGGGCCACGCCTACGCCGTCAAACCCGCGCTGCGTGTCGCCGAATTGCTCGGATTCTGGATGGCGCTCGCGGGGGCGCCCGCGGCTCCCGACAGGATCGCCGCGGCGCTCGCTGCCCTCGGTCTCGAACGGCTCCGCGAGACGCCGTGTCGCTTTCTATCGGCCGGGCAGAGGCGGCGCCTTGCCCTTGCCCGGCTCGCGGCCTACGACCGTCCGCTCTGGCTGCTCGACGAACCGTCGGTCGGCCTCGACGCCGAGTCGGTCCGGCGTCTCGCAGGAATGATCGCA
>PLHK01000001.1 GCA_003139955.1 Limisphaerales bacterium | reverse complement strand
ATTCCACGATACATCACCAAGACCACATCCGGCCGCAGTGTTTCTTGGATATGGCGGAAGCGGTTGAGTGGTTCACCAGCCAGACGGATCGCCTCCCAGTAGGACGCTGGAACTCCGATTTTGGCCGCCGTGCTCCCGTAAAGCTCCACCGCATTCCCATTACCCCAGGCAAAGCTGTCGAGAATCTCCACCATTTTACCCTGCTTCATCGCTCCCCAGTCATCCTTCCCGTGCAGAGCGGCCAGAAACATCATGGCGAACCCCCAAAAACTCTGCCGTGGCCCGCCCCAATTCGTGAACTCATGGGACCGAAACGTGTTCAATCCTTCAGCCAGCTTGCTGCCAGGCTTGGTTTTCTCCGCCTCTATGAACTCCCGGATGTCACCCCACCAATAGGTATCTTGACCGACAATCACCAACTTAAGCGCCGAAGTCTCATAGTTTTTGCCGAAGAGCGGAAGGAATGGTTCCGGTATTTTCTTGATGTCCGGATGCGGCAACGCTTCCACCTCGCGCACGAAGTTTTGAATCAGCGGCGTGAAGTATTCGATGTAGCGTTTCTCCATCATCATTACTCCCTCGCGGCCTCTTTTTGTTCCTTCGTCAGATGCACGTCATTCACGCGGTCGCCGGTGAAGGTGCTGCCGTCGTAAAACCACGGATACTCCGCCTTGTCGCGCTTCGGCTCTTTGCCGCGATCTTTGTCCCACTTGATGTTCGGCTTGATGCGCAGCACGCCCGCGCCTTTCTTGCCGCCGGAAATGNNTTCATCCGCACGCCGTCGTTGATGTCGGGATGCCAGCCGATGGCCTGTTGCGCCAGCGGTTTCCAGCGGACGAAAATATCGTAAGGCGGCTCGCCGTTGATGATGGCCTCCAGAATTTCTTTCAAGGCCAGTGCCGCCGCCAGCCGTTCGTCTGCGCCTTCCTCGCCGCGCTTGAGACCGTCCTTTTGGCGCGTGATCCAGTCGCCCAGATAACTGTGCGTCAGGCTTTCCAACGTCCGCCGGCCTTTGCCTTTGTCGCCGGCGNNGATAATTCACCAGCGCGTGGAAACCGTCCCGCTTCCGGCCGTCCCAGATGTGCCAGACGAACGGGCGTTGCTGGAAAATAGTGCAGTGCTGCTCAAAGAAATCGTTCCGCAACCATTCTTCCAGGTCCGCCGCGTCCGAACCGCTGGCGCGGATCAGTTCCAGTTCCGTGTGCGGTTTCCAATCCTTGCCGTAGGCCGCCTGCAAAAGCTGGCGCACGCGCTCCGCCGCCGGCGACTCGCCGCGCACGGACGGGAGACACACGATGCCGTCGTCATCCGCCAGTTGGGTCAGACCATCCAGGCCGAGCGCCGGGCAATCGGGAAAACTCGAACCGGTCTGACGAGGCCACTGGTAGCCGACCAGACGTGCCACGGCTACCTGCAATGGTTGGTCCGCAGCTTTGGGATGGCCGTTGAACAGCCATTGCGTCGGATCGCTGGAAAACGGTTTGGGCAATCCATGTGGATATTTCTCCGCCGCTACCTTCTGCCAGTGCGCAAGGTCGAAAGGAATTTTGACAAGCGTTCCGTTTGCAACAATCACGTTATGTTCTAATTCGCGAACTGCCTTATTAAATGAAGGATCACTGCAAAAAGCCCAAAGTGCAGGTATCAAGCTATCTGACTGGGGCAATAAAACAGCCATTGCCTTTTCATATGTTTCGCCTGAGTAAAGTGTAGGGCGTAGATCCTGCATTACACCAATCGCAACGCCCCTTCGTCCCCAAGCTTGCTGCCCGCTCTGATCCTGATTGTGAATTTGGATACGNNGGTCCACATCCCAAGCAACCATATGCTCCCGCCCACCCCAAAAGATTGGTGCCTCGACCGTGCATTGTTGAAATGCCCATCCTTTTGGCTCCTGCGGAAATTCCCAAAAGCAGCGCCCATAATGTGGGTAATCGCCAGTCCCTAAACCGGTAAATGATGAGGCGTATTTCGCGAGCCGATCACAAGTATTGTGTGTGTTGAATGATATTCTTGAATCGGGATTATCTATTTGAGCAAATTGCAAAACACTTTCGCAGGGTTTTAAATGCAAGCCCTCACCCTTTTCGTTGGGAGAACCCTCTTGGGCAACATCAATTCCGGAGAAAGTGCTTTTTTTGTCGGGCCTTGCATTAGTAAATCCAAGTAATGCGACGTTTACAACCTCGCCGCTAATTGTCCCAAAGGCATGCGGCCCAAGTCGGGCAACGGAATCCCACAGTGTTGAACCAAGAAGTTTAATCCTCAGCTTTTTGTAAGTTCCCATGAATAGCCAGCTCTGCGGAGTAACAAGAACAGTTGAATTACTAGAGTCCGTAAAATCCAAGCAACGTTCAACGAAACAAGTTGCGAGATCAGCTTTAGATTCCGGATAAGCGCGTTCGCAGTAGTCTTGAAGAACATCATCCTGTTTTCCGCGCCCGAGGTAAGGCACGTTGGTGGCGACAAGCGTGAACTGGCCGGCGAGAATTTCCGCCGCCTTGGCAATGCCTTGCGCCGTCACCGCCATTTCCAAATCCGTCGGGTTTTCTGCGCCTTCCCGCAGGCGAAATTTTTCGCCGTCCAGCGCCTTGGCCAGTAGCGGCTGTAGTTTAAGGAACCCTGCCTCTAGCAATTCGTCCTGTGCCACGCGAGGATTGATAAGACTGCCCAGCACAGGGGCGCTCTTGAACAACTGGTGCAGCCGGGTCATGCCGTTCCTGAGTTGGCCATCGTCGCCAGCCAGCTTCAACCAGTCTTCCAATTTTGCATTCGGCGCGAGACCGGAGCACGCAATGTGCATGGCGGGCAAGGCGCAGTGCCCCACGCGCCGCCACGCCGCCAGCGCCAGGCTGAACGCGCCGATCTGCGTGCAGCGCGGGTCGAGTTCCAGCCCGAAAATATTCTCGCGGATCGCCGCCTGCACCGCCGCTGTTTGCGCCAGCTTCTCCTCCGCCATGCGCAGCGCCACCACGCGCTCAAACATCGCCACGATGAAATGTCCCGAGCCGCAACACGGGTCCAGGCATTTCAATTCCTTCGCCGTTTTCGGCCAGCCGTCAAACGTGCCGGCGGCGGGTGTCCACTTGCCATCCTTGCCTTTGATGAAGCGGAGATATTTCCACGGGCAACCCGGCAGCGTGACGGCTTTGCGAAGTTCGTCCTCGCTCTTGGCGTTTTCAGCCAGCTTAGGATTGGCGGCGAGGATTTTGCCGGCGTGCCACGCCCCCAGAGTGTTGTCCAACAAGAAGTCCACCATGTAATCCTCGGTGAACAGTTGCGTGACGGACGGCAGTTCATCCGCGCCGATCTTGTTGCCGGCGGCGTTTACT
>PLHK01000075.1 GCA_003139955.1 Limisphaerales bacterium | reverse complement strand
GATTCCACTCGCTGGCACCATTTTGGTTTCGGGCGCTTGGCGCAGTGGTAGCGCTGCTCCTTTACACGGAGAAGGTCGGGGGTTCGAATCCCTCAGTGCCCACCAGCTTCCCAAATCAAGGTGCCGTCGCGGCGCAGCTTCATCTTGCGTCCGCGCCATTCCACCGTGTTGCCAGCGAACGCGCCGAGCCAGAGGGCCGCGCCCAAAACATCCTTCACCGGCACGAGCCACGCGGGCGAAATTAATTTCCGGTCCGGCGTGAAGCGGCGTTGCAGATCCAGCGCGAGAATAATCCGCACGAACAGAAAAACCACCGCCGTCAGCGGCGTGTAGAAAGTTTTGGCCGTGGCAAACGAGACAATAAACCACAGCAGCGGCCAGAGCGAGGCGTTGGACAGGATGCTGAAAAAATAGGGCAGCGGCTGGCAGACGCGGATTGTGCGCGCCCAGCGGAGCTGATGGTTCCAGACCTGCCGCCAGTTTTTTGGCGCGTCCCAGCATTCCACGACGACGGGGCAGAGCGCGATGCTGTGGCCGTTTTTGGCGATGCGGTTGCCGAGCTGGTAATCATCGGCGAGGCAGTCGGCGAGCGTGGCAAAACTGCCGATCTGCGCGAGAGCCGACCGGCGCTTGAGAATCGCGGCGCCGAGGGCGAAATCAATGGGCTTGAGCGCCGTGGATTGCAGCACCTGACTCCAAAAATCGGCGTTGATGGCGACGGCCTCCCAGCGCATCGCGGTGGTCGTCGGGTTGGCGAGCCGGTAGAAGCAATTCACGAGCGCAATTTTTTCATCGCGGAGCGGCGCGACAAAGCTGGCGATAAAATCCGTTGAAACGCGCACGTCGGCGTCGCAGATCAGGATCAAATCGTATTGCGCCAGTTTTTCGAGCTGCGCGAGCTTGGCGACTTTGGCGTTGGCGCCGGCGAGATTCTGGCAGATGACCAGCCGGGCGTCGGCGGCGGGATTTTCGGCGAGCAGCGCGCGGACGATTTCGGTGACGGGATCGTTTTCATCCGCGACGCCGAAGAGGATCTCGACCGGCCCGGCGTAATTTTGCTTGAGCCAGCTTGCGAGCGAGGCGCGCGTGGTGGCGTCGCAGCCCTTGAGCGGCTTCAAAATGGAGATGGCGGGCGCAAAATTTTCCACGGCGATTTTTTGGTGCAACGGAAAACAGCGCGCGGCGAGCCATTGCCAGAGCGCGAGGGCAAAACTTAAGACGGCCAGGCCAGCGAGAATGAAGTTCAAAAAATTCACCGCGTAGATTAAACAAGGATTTCTGCGTTTTAGCCAGCGGATTTGACATCGGGATGCTCGTCAATGACGAGGACGCCGTGCGGCGGCAGGTCGTAGTTGCCGACGATGTTCTGGCCGGTGAGAAAATCGTGCATCGGCTTGTAGAACTGGACGCGCACGGGAGAATTCTGGTGGTTGAGCAGGAAATAGACGCGCGCGCCGGCTTTTTCGCGCAGGGAGACTTCGATGTGTTCCGGCACTTTCAACAGCGGATGCAGGCCGGTCATCTGGCGCAGCCACCCGACGAGGTCGTGGTAAAAATGCTGGTGACTTTGCGTGCCGAGGTAAATGGCCTTGCCGAGGCCGAAAGTGTTCATCGTGATGGCGGGCTTGCCGGCATAAAAATCTTTGCCAAACGTCGCGAGCACCTGGCAGCCCTTCGGTTCAATGAGGTCGCACCAGATGCGCGCCGGATGAATATGGGTGGTTTGAAATGCGCCTTTGAATATGAGCAGATTGTCCTCGGCGGTCGGCAGCAAGTCGAATTCCTGCACTTCGAGGCCGAACAGATCGGTCAGGTCGAGCGGATAGCCGTTGTCGGGCGCGATGTTATTTTCGTCCGCGAGCCCGGTGTTGAACGTGCCGATCAGCGTGCCGCCGTTCTGGACGTAAAGTTTGAGCCGGTCGGCATCGTTACCGGAAAGCAAATGCAGCGACGGCGCGAACACGATTTTGTATTTCGACAAATCCTCGTTGGGCCGCGCGAAGTCCACCGGCACGTTGCGCTCGTGGAGCGCATGGTAGAAGAGCTGGACATGTTCGCGCAGGCTGAAAAGCTTGGTCGGCTGGTTCGGCTGCGCCAACACCCATTCGTTGTCGTGCGAGTAAAGGATGCAGACGTCGGCGGAAACTTTGGTGTCCTTGAGTACGGGCGCGAGCACCTTGAGTTCTTCGCCGAGATGCGCAATTTCGTCGAACACGCGGCGGCTGCCGGCGAGATGGTGTGGCAAAACGGCGCCGTCAAATTTTTCCGTGCCGGCGCGCGGCTGCCGCCAGCGGAAAAATAAAATCGCGTCCGCGCCGCGCGAGATCAACTGATAAGAGAACATCCGCAAAACGCCGGGGCGCACGAGTGAATTCACGTCCTGCCAGCTCACGTTGCCGGCCTTTTGCTCCATGACCCAGAAGCCGCTGTCGCCGTCGGGCGTGCGGATGTTGCTTTTTTTGAGCGAGCGGAGCATGTCAATTTCACAGGCGATCTCCGCCGGCTTGCATTTGATGGCCGCCGTGCTTTCGATGGAGACAAAATCCAATTGTTCGGCCAGATCGAAATGGTCGAAACGGTGGCGCAACGCGCGCAGGTTGGTTGTCACCGGCCGGTCGGGCGTGATTTCGCGCAGCACATCCGCCTGCATCTTGACGAACTGCACGATGGTGTCGCTGCAAAACCGGTTCCAGTTCAGGACGAGCGCGGGATTGTGGTGCGTCGGCGCGGCCATTGGCATCGGCACTTGGTTCCACGTGCTGACGATCTGGCCCCAATGCCGCAGCCCGAGCAGTTCGTTCAGACGTTCGATGGTTTCGTATTTTGCTTCGAGCCACAGATGCCAGTCGCGCCGCGTATCCTCGTTGAAGGAAGCTTCGGTGAAATGTCCGCCGAGACTGTTGTCAATCTGCCACGCGACGAGTTGCGGATGGTCACCCAGCGCGCGCGCCATTTCTTCGACGATGCGTTTGGAATGGTTCCAATAGACATCGCTGTTCAGGCAGACGGCGCGGCGCGTGCCGCCGTGTTTTACACGGCCGGTTTCATCCACGGGCAAAATCTCCGGATGCTTGTGCGCTAGCCACGCCGGCGGTGCGGCAGTGGGCGTGCCGAGAATGACCTGAATTTTATGTTTACCCAGCACATCCATCACGCGCTGGAGCCAGTCGAAATTGAATTTGCCGTCCTCGGTCTCGCACAGCCCCCAGGAAAATTCGCCGATGCGGACGATGTTGAAGCCGGCGGCGGCCATGAGTTCGGCGTCCTGCTGCCATTGCGCCTCGGGATTTTCCGCCGTGCCGCCAAAGGGGTAGACCCACTGCTCTGGATGGTAATCAACGCCGAAATACATTTTGGGTCTTTGGGTTGGGTCTGATACGACACTAAAAGCAAACCTTGGCGCTGGCAACAGAAATCGCGTACCTATCCGCGCGCGGGAAGAAAACCGGCGACCAGCCGCAACTCAACTTTGGCGGCGCGAAACAGGTGGCGAAGATTTTGAAAGTGGAATGATTTGGCGCGACGCCTTTGGCTTGATGAATCGTTTGGACGGGAGCAAAGTTGGGGTCATGAACAAGCTGCTTTCCCAAGCCATGAAAACTTTTGTCAGATGCGTCCTCGCGCTCCTGATTGCCAGCCACGCCCCGGCCCAGGACTTGAACCTGCCCAGCGTTTGCTCCGGTGTCGTGCGTGATTTGACCGGGGCACCGGTCGCAGGTGTATGCATCTCCTATTATCCGGGTGGCTTATTTATGGGCGATTATACGGAGACACTGACCGACAAAAATGGCCGCTACGAAGCTCATGCCCCGAAGCCTAAATACGGTTCCATCGCTTACACTCCGGTCACATCCATCATCGCCCGTGATGCGGCGAGAAACCTTGCCGCCATTGAAATCTTTACCGACGGCAAAGCCAATGTTGATCTGGTTCTGCACCCGGCCTTGACGATAACTGGCACCGTAAAAAACACCGAAGGAAAACCCATCGGCGACGCGACTGTGGATTTTCGGTTTTTTTCAGGGACGAGGTCATCGGGTGGAGGATATTCTCCAAAGTTGGACTCAAAGCCGGTCAAAACGGATGGAGCGGGTCAATTCGCCGTTTCCACGCTGCCACAAGGCTGCACTTATGAAATTGTTAATATCGAGGCAAATGGCTATGGCTCTTTCGATACGGAAATTCCCGCAAAAGACACAGAAACCAACCACTACTCATTACCGACAATTGTGCTCAAGACGGCTGACCGGATTCTGGCCGGACAGGTGATTGGTCCTGATGGAAAACCTGTTCCTGGCATCACCGTCAGATTCAGCGGAAGAGGCCAGCCGTGGGGAACAAATGATTTTCCGAATACGAAGACCGATGCCCGTGGTAATTTTATTTTTAACGAGGTTTGTGATGGGGAAGTGCAAATCACCGCCAATGGCGTGAGTGATGCGGCCTCCGGTCATGCCTCGATACACTCCCCTTTGGGAGCCGCAAGCATGTTCCAAGCGGGTGAGACGAACATCGTCATAAAGGTTGGCGAAAATCAATAAGCTATTTTCTTTTACTATTGGCCGAGGCGGCACGCCTCAGCAATCCGTCTCGCGGTAATCTTTCAGAAATTTTCCCCAGATATGTTCGCAGGTGTTGAAGCCGGTGATGATCGGGTTCACGATGCGCGCCGCGCCGTCCATCAGTTCGGATTTTTGTGCCCTTGAGTGGTGGCGGGAATTGAGGTATAGCTTTCGCATGACATTGAAAGCCATCATCCATTCGGCGGAAGAAGGCGGCTTCTGGGCCGAGGTGCCGGCGTTGCCCGGCTGTCTCACGCAGGCGGAAACTCTCGACGAACTGAAAATCAATCTGCGCGAAGCCATCGAACTCTGGCTCTCCGTGGATGACGAAGTCACGGAATCCAACGCCAATGACCGGGTAATGGAACTGACGGTTTGAAGCAGATTTTCAACAGGGAAAATTAACGGCGAGGAAAAATGAAAGTTGACTGTCCGTGCTTTAGTGAATGAAACAAATTTCCGGCAAAGATTTTGTTCGTCTTCTGCAAAAGCGTGGCTGGTTGCTCAAGCGCATCAATGGCAGTCATCATATTTTCACCAAGGAAGGATATCGTGAACGCATTGTGATTCCGGTTCACGGAAATCAGCCATTGAAACTAGGCTTGTTGAAACATCAGATGAAGATTGCCGGACTGACCGAAGCAGATTTGTAATTTATTTGGCGAGCTGCCACGCCCTCACCAATCCGTTTCGCGGTAGTCTTTTAGAAATTTTCCCCAGATGTGTTCGCCGGTGTTGAAGCCGGCGATGATCGGGTCCACGATGCGCGCCGCGCCGTCCACGATGTCCAGCGGCGGATGGAAGCGATGCTCCGCCACCTTGCGCTCGGCGATGTGCGCCGGGTCTTCGTCCGTCACCCAGCCGGTGTCCACGGCGTTCATGTGGATGCCGTCGGCGTGATAATCGGCGGCAGCGGTGCGCGTCATCATGTTGAGCGCGGCCTTGGCCATGTTCGTGTGCGGATGCCGCGTGGTCTTGAACTTCCGGTAAAACTGCCCCTCGACGGCGGAAACATTCACGATGTGCTTGTCGCGTTCGGGCGTGCGCAGCATCAACGGCTTCAAGCGCGCGTTCAAAATAAACGGCGCGATGGCATTCACCAATTGCACTTCCAACAGTTCAACCGTCGGAACTTCGGCCATCAACAAACGCCAAGAATTTTTTTCGCGCAAATCCACCTGTTGCAAATCCTGATCCAGTTTGCCTTCGGGAAACAAACTTTTTTGCGCGGCAAGTTCTTCCGGCAACAGCGGAACTTGCGACAACTCCGCTGCGTGCGTGAGACCGGCGACTTTGGAAATTTTTCCATCAAGCAACGCCACGCCAGAATTTCCTTCCGGCAGGATGTGGTAACCGCGCAAGCCTTCGTAAGCGCCGAGCAGCTTCGCAATGTCTGGTGGCAGGTCATGCAATGACCCGGTTTCCAGTTCCATCATGTGCTGATAAAAATCCGGTGGCCGGCGCACGGTCTGGCATGCGTTATTTATGATGAAATCAAGGCGATGGCGCGTCGCGAGCAGATGTTTGCAGAAGGCTTCGACGCTCGGCGTGTGGCGCAAATCGAGGCCAAAAATTTCGAGGCGATCTTTCCATTCGGCAAAATCCGGCTCTTGCGAATAACGCATCGCCGAGTCGCGCGGGAAACGCGTGCAGACGATGAGTTGCGCGCCCGCGCGCAAAAGTTTGATGCCTGCCTGATAACCGATCTTCACGCGGCCGCCGGTAAGCAGCGCCACGCGCCCGCGCAGATCGGCAGATTCGGTGCGTTTGAAAAAATTCAGTTCCGCGCATTGCGGGCAAAGCTGGTCGTAGAAATGGTGGATTGTAGAATAATCTTTTTTGCAGATGTAGCAGTTCTGCGGCTCGACGACTTCGCGGAAATCAGGATTGTCTTTTGCTTCTGCCTGCACGAAATCTTTCGGCGGAAAAACATTCGGCGTGGTGAACACTTTTTCGCGGCGCAATTTGCGGATGCCGGTCTCGTGGAGCTTGGACTGGTCGCGCCCGGTCTGCTCAGCCTTGCGTTGCTTTGAACTAGCTTTGACGAGGCGACGCCGTTGCGCCACGTCGGGACAATAGATGTCGCCCGCCGCCTTGAGCAGCCGGGTGCGTTCTTCGACGGAAAGCTGGGCGAGCAGCGCGCGGTTCGCCGCCGCTTTTTCAAGCATCTCGGTGGCGGCTTTCAGTTGCTCGACTGACGGAGGTTTGTTTGGATGCGCAGACATTTATTTGGCCGCGCAAGATAGCAGCACCGCTACCGACGGGCGAATGAAAAGCAAAGCGGATTTCTTGACCTCGCATTTCAAAGGCGCAACACTGGCGGTCACATTTATGGCAACCAAAACTATCATCAAGCCCGCAAAATCACCCGCCGCCGTCGGCCCTTACAATCACGCCGTGCGCATCGGCGACCTGCTGTTCTGCGCCGGCCAAATCCCAATTGACCCGAAAGACGGGAATCTGATTTCCGGCGACATCAAGGCGCAGACCGAGCGCGTGCTGGAAAACGTGAAGGCGATTTTGGACGACCAAAAACTTACGTTCGCCAATGTGGTGAAAAGCACGGTGTTTCTCACCGACCTCGCGAACTTCGCCGGGATGAATGAAATCTACGCGAAATATTTCACGGAAAATTTTCCCGCGCGCTCGACCATCCAAGTCGCCGGTTTGCCGAAAGGCGCGAGCGTGGAAATCGAAGTTATCGCGCACTTCTGATTTATGCCACTTGGAATCCAGCTCGCCATCGCCTTCGTCATCGGTGGCGCGCTGGGTTTGTTCATCGGCTGGCTGGTTGGCGGGCGCAGGCAAACTGTCGCTCCGTCGGATGGGCGTTTGGAAAATGAATTGCGTGAACAACTCAAGCAGCGTGAAACTGAATTAAGCCAAACGCGCGAACAACTTTCGCAGAGCAAAACTTCGCTCGCCACGGCTTATGCGAATCAGGCGGCGGCGGAAAAAATTCTCGCGGAACAAAAATCGTTGCACGAACAAACTCTGCGCGACGCGAAAACCGCGCAGGAAAAGGCGTTGGCGGATTTGCGGGACACATTCAAGGCTTTGAGCGCCGACGCGCTGAAGCAGAGTGCCCCGGAATTTTTGCGGCTGGCGGAAGAACGATTTGGTAAATTTCAGGAAACCGCGAAAGGCGATTTGGCGCAGCGGCAGGAAGCGATTAAAACCTTGGTCGAGCCGCTCAAACAGCAACTCGAAACGTATCAGAAAAATTTACAGCAAAGTTCCGCCGCCCAGTCGTCGGCGCTGGGCGAAGTTAAAAAACATTTGGAAACGCTGGCGCAATCCAACCAGTCGCTCGCGCAGGAGACACAGCAGTTCCGGCTGGTGCTGCATTCGAATCAGGCGCGCGGCAAGTGGGGCGAGGAAACGCTGCGGCGCGTGGTCGAGGCGGCGGGCATGAGCGCACATTGCGATTTCACGGAGCAGACTTCGTCGGGCGAAAATCGTCCCGACCTCGTCGTGAAATTGCCGGGCGAACGCTTCATCATCGTGGATGCGAAAGTGCCGGATTTTGATTTTCTCAACGCACTCGAATCCGCCGAGCCGGTGAAGCGCGCGGAAGCGCTCGCGGCGCACGCGGCGAAATTGAAGG
Source organism: Limisphaerales bacterium (assembly GCA_003139955.1). Taxonomy (GTDB): domain Bacteria; phylum Verrucomicrobiota; class Verrucomicrobiia; order Limisphaerales; family UBA11358; genus UBA11358. The sequence goes on along the minus strand of PLHK01000075.1, from coordinate 20,050 downwards.
CCACGATCAAGGCATTAGCCGACCGCGATTATCCGCGCCAATTTCCAAACGCGCTGGATTACGTCGTGTTATTTGTGCCGGCGGAATCTTTATTCAGCGCGGCGCTGGAAGGCGATCACGATTTGATTATTTGGGCGGCAGAAAAAAGAATTTTGCTCGCCACGCCCGCGTCGCTCATCGCGATGCTGCGTTCGGTGAGCGTGAGCTGGCAGCAGCACGCGCAGACGGAGAACGCGCAAAAGATCGCCGAGGCGGCGCAGGAACTGTTCGTGCGCGTGGTCAAATTCACGGAGCACTTCGCGAAAATCCGAGACGGATTGGAAAAGGCCAACGGCGCTTTCAACGACGCCGTCGGCAGTTACGAACGCATGGTGAAACCAAGCGGTGAACGCATCCAAAAGCTCGGTGGCGGCACGGGCGGAAAAGATTTGGCCGAACTGCCGCCGCTGGATGCGACGTTGCGACTGCCGCCGGCGGCGTAACAAAAATTTAAATGACCGCAGATTATGTCGGTGGTCGTCAGCAAGAATTCACGGCTCGAACAAACTTTGCGGGATCGGCTGGCCGCAGTAAAGGCACAGCCGACGATGTTCCGACACCATCCGGCCGCAATTAGGACATTTCTCCTGCGCGTCTTTTTCTGCCCCGCTGTGCCGCAGGTCAATCGCGCCGACCGCCTTGGCCAGTTCATCATCGGAGTAACCATGCTCCTTTTTCAGAAACGACCAGAGCGCCTCGGTGATCATCATCAAGCGGTCAATGTCGTGCTTCAGCACATCCGCCTCGGACTTGGCCTCGCTCGCATCTGCGCGCGCCTCGTCCACATCGACCGCCGCCTGACCTTTGGCGGAGGCCAGACCCATACCGGACAGACTTGAATAAAACATAATTCCACCGGACTATCATTTTTCCACCGGCAATGTCAAGTGCTGCAGGAAAACCCCCGAAACTTAATTCAGGTGGGTTTCCGTGGTGGTCGTCGAAGTGGCCGGCGTGGCGGGCGTCGTTGTGGTAGTCGTGCTGGTGGTCGGTTGCGGCGTCGCGCAGCCGGTGAGTGACACCAGAACGGCGGCGGCGAAACAGGAGAGGATGAGTTTTGTCATAAGTATAATTTTGGTTTGGTTGGTTGCGTTACAATCCAAGCTTGCGCCATCGGCTGGTCAAAGGCCATGGGGTGTAACCCTAACTATCCGGTCAGCTTTTTGAGCCGCGAAATCCGCCGGCGAGATACACGACCAAGCAGATCAGCAGAATCACGCCCAGCCCGCTGCCGCCGATTACGGGGCCGCCAAAGTAAAAGCCGCCGCCGCCGAACAAGAGGAGCAACACCACCACGAGTAATAATAGATTCATGCCCGCAAGCTACTCTATCCGGCGGTGCGATTACTATGGGGTCTTCACCCCATAGACGGCCAACCGGAACTAGTTCACTGTAGACGCATGAAAATAAATCAAATCCGCTGGACGCTCCGGTTGCTGCTCCTCAATGTGACCCTTGCAGTTTTGGCCGCCGGATGCGCCACCGAAGGCGAGCACTCCTATAATCAGGATTTTAACCAAGACCTGAAAACTTCGCCCAACTACACCATTGCGAACATCGATGACACCCATTTTCAAGTCACGGTCTATCAAGGCACCGCGCTGGCGGGAACGGATCGCGTCATTTTTGTGAAACAAGCGGCCTCCAACGTGGCGACCAGCGAAGCCAAACGCCGGGGCTGGTCGAATTGGGATCTGGAATACACTTCGGAATACGACCGCGGCTGGATGCACGTTGTCATCGCCCAAGTCACGCGCAAAAACGCCGCCGAGAGGACATCGGACTCAATCCGGTAAGGCCATGCCAAACCGTGCTCCGCGCCGGAGAAAGCCGGAGCCGTCCGCCCATCAAAGGCAAATCCGGTTTCTCACTGGCCTATCCATGGTGATTTGGTTCATGGTCATCGCTGCTTTCTTCTGGTATTTCACCCGCAGCAGCCCAATGACCCGCTAGACAAATCTAATCTGCAGCATCCGGGCGGAACAGGCAGAAAACATTTCCCATTTAAGCGGCGATTTTCAGGTGCGTGAGGCGGAAAATCGTGCCGCGCCGTTCGTTGGGTAGGCAGGTAATTTCCCAACCGTGCGCGAGGACGATCTGTGAAACGACGGCGAGGCCTAGACCTGTGCCTTTTTGATGCGTGGTGAAATACGGTTTGAAAATTTCCTGATGGTTTTCGGGTGCAACACCGTGGCCGTCGTCACGCACTTCCAAAATTGCTTCGGTCGCACTGGCGCGGCGAACTTCAATTTTTATTTGTCCACCTTCGCCGACGGCCTGCGTGGCGTTGATGAGCAAATTAAATAAAACCTGCCGCAATAATCGTTCGTCGGCTTCAACTACCAGCGGGTCGCCGCCGAACTCGACGTGCAATTTTTTTTCCGCGATGTCGTAGGCCAGCGTGCGGATGATTTCCGAAACGGCGGCGGCGAGCGCGACGTGCGTGCGGCGGACTTCGCGCGGGCGCGAGTAATTGATGAACTCGGTTAACTGCGCGGTGACTTTATCCGTCTCGTCCACGATGTTCTTGGATTTCTCGCGGACTTCGGGCGAGGCGTCGGGCAGGCGCGCAATCATCTGCGCCTGGCCGCGAATGAGATTGAGCGGATTGCGCGTCTCGTGCGCGAGGCCGGCGGCGGCGAGGTTTAATTCCTTGAGGTGCGAATTAAGTTCGCTTGCACGGACGAGGCGGATTTGCAGTTCGGAATTACGGCGCAAATTCCGCCACGCGAGGCCGGCGCCAAGCGCGGAAATACCCGCAAAAAAGACGATGACACCGCGCAGCCAGAGGTCGTGCGTGCACAGGGCGCGGTAATTCTCGGTGGACATTGCGAGCACGAGGCCGTGCAGTTCGCGCTTGGCAGTGAGCGTCTTGAATTCGCTTTCACTCATCCAGCGCATCCATGGCGGACGCCGGTTGCCGCCGCGCAAATTGTCGCCGCCATCAGGTGGTGGCGCGGGCGGTTCGGTTTCGCCGGCGGCGTTCGTGGGTGGCGGCGGGAAGTTGGTGGTGGCAAATCCAAAGGCATTAGTTTCGCCAGGACGGGTTTCGCGCCGGAAAAAATCGCGGTCACGCGGCGCGCCGTTCGTCAGGTCGCGGAAGGATGGCAGCACGACGGTAGGATTGTTGGTCACGCCTTCGGGACTGACGCTCGCGCCCTCAATGGGCAAAACAAAAACAACATCGTTGTCTGACCAATGTTCGCCCTCGGCGATGATCTCGTGGGAAAACAAATTGGTGTCGCCGACGGCCACGACCGGATCGCCGTCGGTGTTCAACAGGCCGACGTAAATCAGTTTGACGAGCGCATTTGGGCGGCTGTTAACCAGTTCGTTGAGAACCGGTTCAAGGCGTTCCTGAAAAACCGCGCCGCGAAAACGCAGTGCGCGCGTGACAGCGCTCAACGTACCGGCGATTTCATGCGAGCGGCTGCGGAGGTCGGACTTGGCGGCCTCGACGACGCGCCGATGTTCCTGCGCCTGCCAGCCGACGACCAGCAGCCACGCCGCCGCCAGCAGACCGGCGGCGAGTTGGTGGCGGCGTTTGAATTCCATGAGCATTCCAGTCTGGCGCGGCGGCGGAAAAAAACAATTTTCTAATTTTTCTTCACCGGCAGGCCGTCGAGGTAGTGATCCAGTTCCTGTTCGGAAACCGAATTGGTGATGAGCTGCGACTGCTGCGTTTCGTGGCCGGCCATGGCGACGAGATCGTCCGGCGCGCGGACGATGTGCGGCGTGAGAAAAATTAGCAGTTCGCTTTTCGTGTTCGACTTGGAGCTGAACTTGAACAACTGGCCGAGCACGGGGATGTCGCCCAAGATCGGTATTTTGCTGTCGTTGGAAGATTTGTCGCTGCCGATGAGTCCGCCGATGACGACCGGCTGGCCATCGGGCGTCACGACCACGGTGTTGGCGGAACGCTTATTGAGATTGGGCGCATACACGGCGGAAGTCAACAGGCTGCCGCCTTGAATCACCTGACCGGGCGTCGAGGTGTCAACGGACGTGATCTGCGGTTCCAGAATCATCTGCACCAGATTGTTCTGTCCGATGAACGGCGTGACGTCCAGTTGAATGCCGACGTTCTGGTAATTACCGTTGATGGTTGGAACCGTAGCGCTGCTGCCGCCAACCGTGGTCAGGCTGACGCTGCTCGGCAGATAAATGCTTTGGCCCACGACAATCTCGGCCAATTGGCCGTCGCGCGCGAGGATGGACGGGCGCGATAACACTTGCGCCTTACCGGCGGTGGCGAGCGCCTGAATGGTCGCCGTGAAATCATTGCCAAAGACTTGATAAATCCCGCCGTTGCCGGTCGCGCCGGCCAATGTCTGCGGCAGGCCAAAACTGTTGCCCGCATTCACGCTCGAATAGACCGGAGTGATGCTGGAAGGGACAACCGCACCGCCAGCCACTGTATAATTGGTTACATAACTGGTGATCTGCGAAAAGTTGTTGTTCAGGCCGGTGTAATTGCCTTGCACACCGATGGCGGACGCCTTGTTATCGTCCACTTCGACAAAGACCACCTTGATGAGCACCTGCGGCGCGGGCGCGTCGAGGCTGGCGATGACGTTGCTGATCTGCTGGCTCGTCACCTCGTCGGCGATGACCACGATGTTGTGGGTCTCTGGGTCCACGGTGATGACGGCATTGCCGACGGAGCCGTTGTTGTTGTATTCCGTGGAACTGGTGGAGCCGCTGCGGGCGGAATTATTGCCGCCGCCGAATCCGCCGAATCCGCCAAAGCCGCCGAACCCACCGCCGCCGAATCCGCCGACCCGCTGCTGCGCGTGAACTGTCAGGGCGGCGCAAATCAGGAACGCCAGCGCGCCACCGCGAATGTTTTTGAAAAATGGTGTCTTCATAATTTTTATCCGGTTGAATGGTTAGTTCAAAATTGCGAATTTCCCCCGCCGGCGCGACTGCCGCTCGTGCCGCCAAAACTGGAAGTGCTCGAACCGCTGGCCGTGCCGGTCGAGGATGCGTTATCCTGCACGCGCTGCATCAAGGCGCTGTTCTGCGACGAACTGCTGCTGCTGTTGCCGCGCGACGAGCTGCTGCTCTGGAAAATGGTTTGCAACACCTGCACGGCCTGCTGCGGATCGCCATTATCCATGTGGAACACATAAACTTTCTGGTCGCGCGTCGAAGGCACGTCGAGGTCGGTCATCATGTTCGCGATTTGCTCCATCAAATCCTTCGGCGCGGTCACGATGACCGCCTGAATGCGCTCGTCCGCAACGGCGTTGACCTGCGTTGCCTTTTTGACGCGGTCGTTGTCCGTGCTGCTTGCGGTTGCACCGCCGGCGGCACCGCCGCCCATCATCCGTGCAAAAAATCCGCCTGGCCCGCCCATGCCGCCGCCAAAACGGATCGGTGACTGCGTGTTGTTGCCGGAAGCGCTCGGAAAAATGCTGGCAAGTTCGCTCGCCACGTCCGCCGGGCTGGCATACTTGAGATGGAACACGCGGATTTCCGTCTCCGCCTCCGCGCTTTCATCCACCGCCTTGATGATTTCTGTCAGATGCCGGATGTTCGCCTGCGTGTCCGTGATGACGATGGAATTACCTTCCTCATTCGCCACCACCGTCGCTTGCGGCGAGACGAACGACGTCAGATCCGAAACCAGTTGCCGCGCCTCGACGAAACGGATCGGAATGATCTGCGTCACGATTTCCGCGTTGTTCGGAATCTCATCCGGATTGTTGCCGCTCTTGACCGGGATGTCGCGCGTCTTCGCATCGTTTTTGTCAACGATGGTGAGCGTGCGCCCGTTGCGGATGGCCGCGTAGCCGTTCTTGTTCAAGACAGAGTTAAGCAAATCCACCGCCTCGTCGCGCGTCATCGGGTGACTGCTGATGACGCTGACATTGCCGTTTACCGGCGTGTCCAGCACGATGATGAAACCCGCCGCGTCGCTCAAATAATTCAGCACCATGTCCAGCGGCGCGTTACGGAAATTCAGCCGCAACTCGTCCGGGTTGTTCGTGCCGACCACCTCGGCGGGCGCATTGAAATCCGATGGGATGCTCCCGTCGTCGTCGGTCGCTGCTCCAGGCAAAATCACCACCGGATCCTTGGCCGGTTTGTCCTCCGGCGCGGAAGTGTTCGCCGCCGCGTCAGCAGCTTCCGGCGCGGCGTCCATGTCCGGTGGCGCTGGCGTTGATTCCGCCGTCGGCGCGTTCGTGCCGCCGTTTGCTTCCGGCGCGGGCTGGGCGCTGGCGCAAACCAGCAGTCCCGCCGCCCCGGCGGTCATGAGGTTTAAAATTATTTTTTTCATTGTTCGTCCTTTTTGCGTAATTCCATCAGCCGTTTCAAAACTTCATTCTGTTGCAGCGCGGGCGAAGGCGTCGTCACCGCCTCACCGTCCGGCGAATTTTCCGTCGCCGCCGCGCTATTCGCGGCGACCGGCAGATCGCCCGTGCCGGACCATTCCCATCTCGCACCGTCCTGCCGCATCACGTCGCCGACTTTTAATTCCAGCGTCTCCTTTTTGTCTTCCGATTCCAGCCACACGCGGCCCGGCGCGATTTGCCGCACCGTGTAATCCGCGATTTTCGCGTTCACCGGCAGCGCTTTTTTCAAATCTGGATCGTTCCCGTTGAAAAAAGCGAACACGCCTTTCGCATAGCTCATCGTGCCGACGAGCGAGAACGCCGGTGCTGCCGAAACTCGCGTACGCGTCGTCCGCACGCGCACATGCGGCGTGTAAATGGTGTGCGGCACGCGGTTCGGATCAAAAATATTCCGGTCCGTCACGAACTGGCTGAACTGCGCATAGTCTGCCGCGCCCGGCACGCTATTTGATTGCGCGTGAACCAAAATTCCGTTCGTCAGCGCGAACGCCGCCAGCAAAATTATTTTTACGCGGTTCAGTTTCATTTTTTGTCCGGCTGGAGCAGCGCCAGCCCGTTGATTTCCGCGCTCATCGTCAACTCCTGCCCGTCTTTGTCGCGCTCGGTGATCTCCAGCGAATCCAGCCGCAGCGCCACCGGCCCGCGCTCCACGTCATAAAGAAATCTACTCAATGCGCCGAGGTCGCCCGACGTTTCCACGCGGCAGTTCAGCGTCATGTAATTCGTGTCATCGTTCTTCCATTGCGGCATCAGGCTCGTGACCTCCGCGCCGCTGCTGCGCGACCAGTCGTCTACTGACTTGAACAACTGCTGCTCCGCGAGCGACGTGTTCGCCGGCAGCGCGTTCGTCTGCATCTCCGCCCAGCGATTGCGGGTGCGCGTCTCGGCGATGATCATTTGATTGCCGTCTTTCACCTGCAACCGCAATTCACGGATCTGCGTTTGCCGCGCCGACCAAAATCCCGCCAGCGGCGTGATGATGAAATTCACCGCCACAAACAAACCTGCCGCCGCGATGGTCAGCACCACGAGAAATTGCTGGCGATTTTCAATTTTCATTCCGCACCTCGGTTGTTGAACGTGAAGGCGAACACAAATTGCATCGGCGCCTTGCCGCGGATTTGCTCCAGTTTTACGTCGTTTACGCCGTCCGCCGCGCGCAACCGCGATTGCATCGCCAGCAGCGACGCATAATCGCTCGCCGTGCCGGAGCACGTCACCGTGTTGCCGTTTTGCACCTCGATATTTTTTGCCGTCACCGAGCCGTCCTCGGGAAACGCCAGCGTCAACTGGCGCAAAATCGCGAGGTTGGGAAACGTGCCGTCATACCACGGGCGATATTGCCGGATGTTGTCCTGGATCGCCTGCAGCTCGCCGACCTTCACCGCGATGCGCGACCACTGCGACCGGTAATGCCACAATTCAATTTGTTGGAACAAAAATAATCCGAGAACGATCACCGCGATTCCCGCCGCCACCGCGCCCGTCGTCCGCAAACGACCGGAAGAATATTTAGAAGCAAACTGCTCGATGAACGTTGGCTTCGGCGGCAGAAATTCAAACGCCGGTTTCTGCTCCATCAAAAATCTCGCCGCCAGACTGAACGCCGCCGACAGTGAAACTCCCGCCGGCAGCGTCGCGCCAAATTCATCCGGCGCGTAGGCCGAAATAAATTCCACCTGCAAACCCAGCGGCTCAAAACGCAATTCCAGTTCATCCGCGAGCGGCTGCGCGAGTTCGCGCGGGCCGAAAATACGGATGTGCTTCACCGCGCCGCGCAATGTGCCCGGCAACTGGCCGAGCGTGATGCGCGTCTCGCGCGCGACCACGTCCGCGTGCAACGTGCGCCGTCCCGCTTCATCTTCCACCGCGCCTTCGAGCGACCGCAGCGCGACTACGCCGCCGCCTGCCGAAATTTGCAGCGAGACATTCCGTTCGCCGATTACCAGCGCGAGCACGCCGCCGGATTTTCCGTCGCCGGGAAATTGCAGCGCGGAAATGCCGGGCGCAAAACTGACCGGCTTCAACTTCGCCGCCGCCAGAATTTTTTCCAGCGCCGCGAGGTGTGTATTCGGAATGCCCGCAAGCAAAACATTTTTTTTGCCGTCCGCCAGCGAACTGCGCGAATCGGAAATCTGCAGCGTCGTCACATCGGAATGAAAGCCGCGTTCGGCTTCCATCTGCAAAAGACTTTTCGCGTCCGCTTCCGCCAGCGGCGGCAGTTCCGTCTGCGCCGTCAAAATCCATTTCAGCGGCACGCCGACCACGCAATTCCGTTCGCGCACGCCCGCGGCGTCAAGCTGGTTGCGGATTTCGCAGCCGACCAGTTCCGGCGCGGCGGTGAGCGGATCGAGCGAGAGCGTCACGGAAAATTTTTGCAGCACGGCGAGCGAACCGTTCGCGTGCTTGAGTACCACGCCGTCGAGCTTGCTGCCGTCCAGCGCGAGGCCGAGCAGTGCCGCCAGTTTTTTCCGGCGCCGAAAATTAAAATTAAAATTGAATGTTACATCAGGTTTCATTGCGTGTCCTTCGCGACCAAATCTGCCCGCACCTTGTCGCCCAGCGCCCAGCCCAGCCGGCTCAAATCCTGCCGATACAAGATTTTCGGCGCACCGTCGCTCACATCGAAAATAAATTTCACACGCCGGTAGCCGCGCCCGAACGCGCCGACCGCCGCGATGTCCGCCGTGAATTGATAGCTGTGCGTGGTCAGAAAATTGCCCTTGGTCAGCGCGGTGACGACCGGGCTGTTGTTGCCGAGCGCGTCAATCACCCACGCGATAGAAGTGAGATTGTTTGGATTCTGCTGGCGATAGCTGACCAGCGTCTGCGCCGCGCTTTCTGCCGTTTGTTCGTCCACGTTCGCACCCATGAAGATCGCCGTCAGCACGTCGGTGCAGGCGGTGTTGACGTTCACGCGATTGCGCAGATAAGTATTCGTGCTAGTCGTCACGTCGTTGGCAAGTTTGGCGAAATCATCCGAACTCATGCCGGCGGTTTTGCAGCGCAGCGCAAAATCCAAAAGGCCATTGCACGGTCCTTTTTGTGAAAAACTGCTGTAAAGCGAACTGGCGAGACCACTGGGATTGCTGACGTTTTCATTCTGAAAAAACGTTTGGAAGAACGAAGAGATCCGGGTTGGTGACGTCATGGTTACCACCGCGTTCACATTGGTCAATGAAGTGCCGTCGGCATGAAAATTTGGTTCGCGCGTGTAGACGGTGACATATTCGAACAAGCCGGGATCGAGTTCGCCGTTGCTGTTCAAATCTTTTTCGTTCGCATCCAGCACGCCGTTGCGGTTCAAATCCTCGCCGACAAGCAAATCCTCTGTCGCGCCATAAACCAGTCGCAACTCATCTACCGTCTCGAACGACGCATTTTTCGGCTCGTAACCCAGCGACGCATAATCGAGCGAGACGACGCCATTCGTGCCGCGCCAGTCCACGATCGCGTTGGCAAAATCCAAATCCATGTTCGGCAGATACTGGAAGACATTCGTGGTGACGTTGTTCAGATTCAATTTTGCGCCTTCGTCCACGAGGCCGAAATACGGCGTGGTCGGATTGTCCGCGTTCGGGTCGCGCCCGATGAGCCAGAACTTCGCGTCGCCAACCGGCACGGCCTCGCATTTGAACTCCGTGTTGTCCGGCACCGCGCCATTCGTCGCAAAATTTTGCAGCGCATAACTGACATAGCGCGCCGCACCCTCGATGGCTTGTTCCGCCGAAAGTCCGTTCACGCGGTTGTCGGACGCGGTCAACTCGTAGTTCATCGAGTTCGCAAAATACAGCGCGATGCTGACCAGACCGATGGCAATCCATAAAACGATGATCAGCACCGACGCGTTTTCGCGCCGGCGAGCCAATCGTTTTTCTGGAATTTGCAATTTCATTTTAAATTTAATTTCACTGCGTCACCGCCAGCACCATGTTTGTGCGCGACACAGAATCAATCGGCACGATGATTTCCACCGGTTGCGCGTTCACGTTTCCAGCCATCTGGATGGTCACGCGCACGGCCTGCGGCAAATTGGTGTTCACCGCCGTCGCGCTCGTGGTGTCCCACGCGTCCTGCCAAACCGCGCCGTCGTAGCAGGAAAATTTCACACTCGCGACGCCGCGCATCATCAACTGGTCGTCCACCGTCGGCGTGGAGACCGCGAGTAGATTCCTCAAAACGCTGCGATACAAATCTTTTCCGGGCGCGGACGCGTCGGCGGAATTTTTCAATTCATACGTCACGCGCTGGATGTCGCCCCACGGCTGGCTGTCGCTCAACGCACCCGTTGCCGTGAACATTTCAATCGCCACCGGATCGCTTACGCCGTCGCTGGTGATGCCGTCGCCCGCGCGAAAGCCGCCGGACAAAACCTTGCTCGTACCGTTCGTCGGCGTGACGCAACATTGCAAGTCACGCTTCAAAAACGTCACTGTCGCGTCAATCGGCGTGGCTGCATCCACCATGTCCGCCGTGTCGTCACGCAAATGCAGCGACGTGAAAAAAACCGCACTCACGGCGATCAAAACAATCGCCGCGATGCCGATGGCGAGAATCATTTCGATCAGCGTGAACGCGTTTAATTTGTTTGTTTTAATTTTCACTGTTGTGTCATTGCCGCCGGTTGCGTCTGCGTCTGCAAACTTGTCAGCGTGCTCAACTTGACCGAATAATCCTTGCCCTGCGCGGAAAACGTCACTTCCGCTGTCAGCAACTGCATCGAATCTTCCGGCCACGCCGCGCTCGTCAGCTTCCAGTCAAAATCCAAAATGCCTTCCGTGACCGTGCCGCTCTGGTCGCCGCTGGTCCAGTTCGTCGTCACCAGGCTCTCATTCAAAATCCGGTCGGCAATGCGCGCCGCCGCGCCTTTGCGCGCGGCAACTTCGCCCGCAAGGCTCGCGACGTGCAATGCTTCCACCGCCGTCGGTATGACGATGGCCAGAAACAGCAGCGCCGCCAAAACTTCCGCCAGCGTGAACGCCCGGCAACCGAACTTCGCCGCGCATTTATTATTGGGCGACGTTGTTAACTTCATAACCCGTGCGCGTTTTCGTTTCGACTAGCCAGCGCGCGGAGCCGGCTGAATCCTGTAACTCCAGCGTCTGCGGACTGGTCTCGTCCACCGTGCCGTCCGGCAAAAATCTTATTGCCGGCAAATTCTTAAATGTCGTCTGCGCGCCCGTTCCCAAATTTAAAACCGCGATCTGCAACGTCGAATCCACGTCCAAATCTTCCGCCTTCGCGTCGCCGTTTAGTCCGCTCGTTTCCGCTTCGAGTCCGTATGTTCCGTTTTTTTCATCCACCCACAGCATCATCGGCATCCCTTCGGAAACCGCACGGCTCTGCGCCGCGTGCATTAGCGCCGACAGCCGCCGCGCCTCGGAATCCAGCGCGCGTCCGCGAATAAAACGGGACATCGCCGGCACCGCGATGGACGTGATGATCACTAGCAACGCCAGCACGAGAATCAATTCGATCAGCGTGAAGGCGCATCGGCGAAAATTATTTTGTCCAGTTGCCAATGTCATCGTCCGTTCCTTCCTTGCCGTCCGGCCCGACCGAAAGCAGGTCGTAGGAACTCGTGTTGTGCTTGCCGGGATAATAATAAATGTAAGGATTGCCCCACGGATCCACCGGCAGCTTCGGCGGATCGAAATACGGCCCGTGCCAGTTTTTCGCGTCGCCCGGCGCGACGATCAAATCTTGCAGGCTCTTCGGATAAAATCCGTTGTCCACTTCATATTGGCCGAGTGCGGACTTGATGCCGCCGTTGATGTCAGCAATAGCGGCCGTGACGCGCGCTCGCTCGCCCGTGCCGGCGATTTTCGGAATCACCAGCGCCGCAAGAATGCCGATGATGACGACAACTAGCAGGATTTCCACAAGCGTGAACGCGCACTTGCCGGAGGGATGAGTTCCAAGCGTCCCCCAAGTTATATTTTCCTTGCTGTTCAGGGACTCGCAGTGCTCGTCCCCCCGATGGTTTTTCATATTGATTGTCATAAATGTGATTTTATTTGATGTATTCACTCATGGTTAGCACCGGCAGCAACATGCCGATGAAAATTGTACCAATAAATCCGGCAATCAAAAACAGCATCAGCGGCTCGGCGAACGCCACGGCAGTTTTCAAATTGCGATCCAAATCGCTTTCCGTGACAAGCGCGATGCGGACAAGTTCGCCGTCGAGCTTGCCGCTTTCTTCCGCGACCGAAATCATCTCCAGCGTCGAGCCGGAAAAAAGTGCTTTGCAATCGCCAAGGCTTTGGCCGAGCCGTCCACCCTGCTGCACGCGTTCGATGGAATGGCTGACGGCGTCCACAAGAATTTGATTTCCAATCGAGCGCCGCGCGACATTCAGGCCATGCACGAGCGGCACGCCCGCGCCGATCAGCGTGCCGAGCATCCGGCAGAAACGCGCCATCGCAAATTGCGCGATGAGCGGACCGACGAGCGGAGTTTTCAAAACCAAACCTTCCCAGGTGCGCTTGCCTTTTTCCGAGGCGAACCATGTGCGCACCAGAAAAAAGATTCCTACCAACCCCGCTGCAGCCAGCAATCCATAAGCGCGCACCCACTGGCTTGCGCCGATGATGACTTGCGTGATTAGCGGTAACGAACCATGGATGTTCTCGAACATCCGCTGGAATTTGGGGATGAAAAAAACGAGCAGCAAAACCAGCACCCCCAGCGCGAGTACCAGCAAAATGCACGGATAGAGCATCGCGGTCATCACTTTCGAGCGCAGTTCTTTTTCGCGCGATTGAAATTCCGCGATTTGGGCGAGCACCACGTCGAGAAATCCACCCGCTTCACCGGCCTCGACCATCGCGACATAGACGCGCGGAAAAGTTTCTGGCGATTTCGCCATCGCGTCCGCGAGCGACAAACCGTCCACGACGTAATCGTGAATCTGTTTCCACTGCGCTTTCGACGCCGGCGAAGCCGCTTCTTTCTGCAAAATCACCAGCGCGCGGCTCAATGGCACGCCCGCCGCGAGCAAACTTGAAAGCAAGCGCGTGAAATTTTCCAGTTCCTTCGCGGAAACTTTTTTAGACTCGAACTTTAAGGAAATATTCCCAGCCGATGCTGGCGCGACCGAACCATTTTTCTTCGCCGCGCCAATTTTTTCCGCCACGTTCACCGGCCGCAGGCCGAGCGTCTCGATCTGCCGCAGCGCGTCGGGGCGACTGCCGGCGTCAAGCAAGCCCTCGGCAATTTTGCCGTCGGACTTCAGCGCGCGATAGGAAAACGTGGGCATGGAAAAATGATATTACGCTGCCACCGCAATGCTCGCAGCGGATTCGCCGGTTTGGTTTTTGGTCGCGCTCTCGACTTCTTTCGCGGTCGTGACGCTCAAAACTTCTTCGACGGTCGTGACGCCAGCGGCGACCAAACGCCAGCCGTCTTCGGCTAGCGTGCGCATTCCGTCGCGGCGGGCAGCGGCGCGGATTTGGTCGGTGGAAGCTGATTTCAAAATCAATTGACGGATTTCTTCGTTGGTGTCCATCCATTCAAAAATGGCGTGACGACCGAAAAATCCGGTGTTGCGGCACTCGCGGCAGCCGACGGATTTGAAAATTATTTTGTCCGCCGCGATGCCGAGTTTCAATTTGAATGCCTGCGCGCGTTCGGAAGTGTCAGGCTTTTTACAATGCGGACACAAGACGCGAACGAGGCGTTGCGCGAGCACGGCTTCGAGCGACGAGGCGACGAGATACGGCTCGACGCCCATGTCCACGAGCCGCGTGAGCGCGCCCGGCGCGTCGTTGGTGTGCAACGTGGAAAAAACTAAATGGCCGGTGAGCGACGCTTGCACCGCGATCTGCGCGGTTTCGGCATCGCGGATTTCGCCGATGAGAATCACGTCCGGATCGTGGCGCAAAATGGAACGCAAACCGCGCGCGAACGTCAGGCCGGACTTTTCGTTGACCTGAATCTGGTTGACGCCTTTGAGCTGATATTCAACGGGATCTTCAACCGTAATAATTTTGCGAACCGCGTCGTTGATCTCGTTGAGCGCGGTGTAAAGTGTGGACGTTTTGCCAGAACCGGTCGGACCGGTGACAAGAATAATTCCGTGCGGCAGACCAAGAACATTTTTGAAATGCTGATACTCGCGTTGCGCCATGCCGATTTGGCTGAGGCCACGGAGCGTGGAATTTTGCCGCAGCAAACGCATCACGACAGCCTCGCCGTGCAACATCGGAATCACCGAAACGCGAATATCCACCTCGCTGGAATCAATGCGGACTTTGATGCGACCGTCCTGCGGCAACCGTTTTTCCGCGATATTGAGGTGGCTCAAAATTTTTACTCGGGAAACGATGGCGGGCTGAAATTGTTTCAGCTGGCCGGGCACGGGAACTTCCTGAAGCTCGCCGTCAATGCGATAACGTATTTTGAATTCGTCCTCGAACGGTTCGAGATGAATGTCCGAGGCACGTAGTTCAATCGCGTCCTTCAAAACCTGATTGACGAAGCGGATGATCGAGGCCTCGTCTTCCGCGCCGTCGTCGAGATTGTTGCCTTCGGCATTTTCATCAACGACCTGAATTCCTTTTTCTTCTTCAAGCGTGCCGATCGTATCCGCGCCGACGCCAAGATTTTTTTTAATTTCACGCTGGATGGCTTCGCTCGTGGACAGAATTGGTTTGAGATTTAAACCGGTCAAAGTTTTCAGCGCGTCAAAACCTTGCGTAGCGAAAAGGCGGCTGGTCGCGACTTCGACCGAGCCGTTGTCGCGCTTGAGCGGAAGCAATTCTTCCTTCAGCAAAATGCGCGCTGGAAAAAGCGAAAGAAGCTGACGATCCGGCTCTACGTCTTCGAGCGCTGTGAAGCCGAGGCCGTATTCGGTCGCAAGCCAGCGGAGAATTTCTTCTTCGCTCGCGACGTTCGGTTGGGCGCGGAGCAGAGCGTCCGCATCCAGCGAAGACAGTTGCCGGGACGCGACCATGCGTTCCAGCAACTGCTTTGTCGGATTATCTTGAACAGGTGCGACGGCCATGAATCGTCAGCTTTCTCTTTGTCGTGTTACCGGACTAGGCCAAGCAGATAAGCCTGTGCTTCCTGCTTGGTGGTCAGAACGGCCTTGAGGTCGTCCTGCGCGGCTTCCAGCTTGGCCTGTTTGGCCTTTTGCACTTCCTTGTATTTGGCGAGTAAATCCTTGATCTGTGCCGTCGGGGCGTCGTCGTCAATCGCCTTTTGCAACGCGTCCTGTTCGGGACTGGTCTGGCCAAACATTCCGCCGCCGGGTCCGCCTTGACCACCGCGATTGCGACCACCGCCGAACATCCCGCGCAATTGTCCGCCCAACACATCGCGGCGGGCGTCCATGACTTTTTGCACGAGCGGTTTCACCGCGTCCCAATCTGTGTCGTTGGTGAAGCCGAGTTGATCTTGAATGCGATCTAGAATCCGCTGCTGCATTTGCGCCGGATCCCAAGTGCGCCGTTGACCGCCGCTAGGTTCGCCGCCGCCGGCATTGGCGGGTGCGCCGTTACCATTGTCCTGCGCGAGCAGGCTGTTCGCGCTGATGGCCAGCGTGGCCGCCATCGCGCACGCTGTGATGATGCGATTTAGTTTCATTTGATTTCTTTTGGTTGTGTGGTGTTGATTCGGTGGCGGCACAAACGCGTGACGCCACTGGATGACCTTCCCAATGCAAGGAACGTGCCAGAACGATAAAACGGATTTTCGCAATGAATCCACCGAACGCACCGCGCAAACTCTGCGCAACAAAACTTTTGCGCGCACAAATTGCGCGGCGCGCTTGAGACTGGATTTCGTGTAATTTTTTATTAGACTGGCTGCATGAAATTAGACGAAGCCCAGAGACATGCCGTCACCAAATGGATTGCCGACGGCGCCAAACTTTCGGAAATCCAGAACCGCCTCGCCGCCGAATTCGGCCTCAAGCTGACTTACATGGAGGCGCGTTTTCTGGTGGACGATTTGAAACTCACGCCGAAAGATCTAGAACCGCCGAAAGTTGTCGCGCCACCGCCGACCGCTTCGCCGCTGGATGCAAATCCCGTCGCGCCGCCGCCCGCCGGCAGCAAAGTCACCGTCAGCGTGGATCAAATCACCAAGCCCGGCGCGATGATCAGTGGCAAGGTCGCGTTCAGCGACGGCCAGTTGGCCGACTGGTATCTTGACCAGACCGGTCGCCTCGGCGTCGTGCCGAAACAGACCGGCTACAAACCATCCGCCGCCGACGTGCAGGATTTCCAGCTCGCGTTGCAACAGGAAGTCGCCAAGCTCGGTTATTAAAATAAATTTTTAGTTTTAAGTTTTTAATTTTCAGTTAAGCGACGGAACACGGCTTCAACTAAAAATCTAAAATTAAAAATTCAAAACTCCCGCCGGATTTGGCACATTGACCGGCGATGCGTGAAACGTTCCGGGCCTGGATTGAAGCCGTTGAAACTTTTGTCCTCGAAGTCATCTTCGAGGAGCGCCGCGATTGGAAGGCCAACCTCACGCGTGCCGCACTCTTCGGCAGTTCGAAATTTTTTCAGGTCGCGGTAAAAATCCGCCGCTGGCTTTATAATTTCCGCATCCTCCGCGACAAGACGCTTGGCGTGCAGGTCATCGCGATCGGCAACCTGACCGTCGGCGGCACGGGCAAAACGCCCGTCGTCGAGAAGTTCGCGCGCGAACTTCGCGACGCCGGCCGTAACGTCGCCATCCTCTCGCGCGGTTACCGTTCCAAACCCGCGCCGCTGCACCGGCGGTTGCTCAACCGGATTCTATTGCGCGCCGACCAGACGCCGCCGCGCGTCGTGTCCAACGGCAAATCGCTTTTGCTCGATTCCGAAATGGCTGGCGACGANNGGCTGCGACACCCTGCTGCTCGACGACGGTTTTCAGTATTGGGATTTGCGCGGTCGCCGCCACGACGTGGTTTTGATTGACCGCCAGCAGCCGTTTGGCAACGAACATTTGCTGCCGCGCGGCACGTTGCGCGAACCGCCGTCGCACCTCGCGCGCGCCCACACGATTTTTATCACCAAGAGCGACGGCAAAACCGCCGAGCTTCGCCAGCGCATCGCCTCCTTAAATTCCACCGCCGCCATCATCGAGTGCATCCACCAGCCGCTTTATTTTGAAGACGTTTTCACCGGCGAACGCAAAGGGCTTGATTTGCTCGCCGGCAAAAAAGTCGCGTCGTTGAGCGGCATCGCGCAGCCGGAAAGTTTTGAGCAAAGCCTCGTGAAGCTCGGCGGCGAACTCGTCTATTCCAAGCGCTTCGCCGACCATCACCGTTTCACGCAACAGGAAATTTTGAACGCCATCAATCGCGCCAAAAAACGGCAGGCGGAAATCATCGTCACCACGCAGAAGGACGCCGTGCGCTTCCCCAAAATTGACCGGCGCGACGTGCCGTTTTATTTCATGCGCGTTGAAATCAAGATCGTCAGCGGCGCAAACGACTTTCAAGATTGCGTGCGTAAAATCTGTTTTCGCTAATGAATTCCGTGCTTTACTGGCTCGCCCGCGCCTTCATTGCGTGCGTCCAAATGCTGCCGCTCAAGTTTGTTGTGCGCCTCGGACGCGCGGGCGGCGCGCTCGCGTTTCACCTCGACGCCCGCCATCGCCGCGTGACGTTGCAAAATCTGACGATGTGTTTTGCCAAAGAAAAATCGGCGGCAGAAATCCGCGCCATCGCGCAGGAAAATTTCCGGCGCATCGGCGAAAATTATCTGTCTGCCATCAAAACCGCCGCGATGAGTTTTGACGAATTGAAGCCGCACTTGGAATTTTACGGCTTCGACCAGCTTCCGCCCAAGGTCGAAAAAAAGCTCACCCGCAACGCCGTCATGGCGATCGGTCACTTTGGCAACTTTGAACTCTACGCGCGCATCCACGATCTCCGAACTGATTATCAGGGCGCGACCACTTATCGCGCGCTGAAACAACCGGCGCTGAACCGCCTCATGCAAAGTTTGCGTGGAAAAAACGGCTGCCTGTTTTTCGAGCGGCGCAGCGGCGGCGCGGAACTGCGCGAACGGCTGAATCACGGCGGCATCCTGCTCGGCCTGCTGGCCGACCAGAGTTCGCGTGGGCTGCGGGCGCCGTTTCTCGGCCACGACTGCAACACCGGCCTCGCGCCGGCGATTCTGGCGCTGCGTTACGACGCGGAACTTTTCACCGCCATCTGTTATCGAGTGGCGCTGGCGCAATGGCGCTTGGAAGCCGGTGAACGGATTCTGACGCACGCAAACGGCCAGCCGCGTTCGTCCGAAGACATCATGCGCGACGTGAACCGCGCGCTTGAAACCGCCGTGCGCCGCGACCCCGCCAACTGGTTCTGGGTGCATCGCCGCTGGAAAAATTGACATGAGCGTGTGCTTCAAAAATCCGCCGCGCCGCATTTTGCTTCGTGGAACCAACTGGCTCGGCGACGCGGTGATGACCACGCCCGCGCTGATCCGGCTGCGGGAAAAATTTCCCGGCGCGCACATCGCGCTGCTCGGCCCGGAAAAATTGCGCGACCTGTGGCGCCATCATCCGGCGGTGGATGAAATAATTTCTTTTACCGCTGACGAAAATTTATTCGCCATCGCCAAAAAACTGTGCGCTGAAAAATTTGACCTCGCGCTGGTGCTGCCGAATTCGCCACGCTCGGCGCTGGAAGTTTTTCTTGCCGGAATTCCGCAGCGGGTCGGCTGTGCGCGACCTTGGCGGAATTTTTTCCTGACTCAAACTGTCGCGCCGCGCGCGGGCGCGGTGAAAATGCATAAGCGTTCTAAATCTGAAATCCAGCGGCTTGTTTCGCCGAATCCGGAATCCGGAATCCGGAATCCGGAAATTCCAAGATCAGCGCACCAGATTTTTGAGTATCTTCATCTGGCCGCCGCACTGGGCGCAAACGCGGAGCCGCTCGCGCCGCTGTTGTCCGTGACGCCGGAAGAGATTGAAGCGGTAAAAATAAAATTCGGTCTGGGCAAAATTACCGCGCCAATTTTGGGCCTGAATCCCGGCGCGGAATACGGCCCGGCCAAGCGCTGGCCGGTGGAAAAATTTACCGCCGCCGCCCGCGAAATCCAGTCGCGCACCAATTGCGTCTGGCTTTTGTTCGGCGGCAAAAGCGACGCGGTCATCGCGAGCCAGATCGCCAGCCAGCTTCCATCCGCCAACTTTAATTCTTTGAATCTGGCCGGCCAAACCTCGCTGCGCGAGTTGATGGCGCTGCTGAAACTTTGCCGCGTGCTGCTCACGAATGACACCGGGCCGATGCACGTCGCCGCCGCGCTCGGCACGCCGGTGGTCGTGCCGTTTGGCAGCACCTCGCCGGAACTGACCGGCCCTATTTTTTCCGCCAACGCAAAAATTTTGCAATCCGACGCGCCGTGCGCGCCGTGTTTTCTGCGTGAATGCCCGATTGATTTCCAGTGCATGAACGGCATTAGTGTCGAGCGCGTGGTGGTGGCGGTCTGGTCGGCGGCCGGTTGCGGGCAAACATAACTTCAACTTTCTTGTCGGATTTCCGTCCCGGTGTCCGTTTAATAGGTGATATGCCAACCGACGCCCAACTGCTTGCCGAATACGTTGACCGCCAGTCCGAGGCCGCTTTTGCGCAGCTCGTGGAACGCCACGTCGCCCTGGTCTACTCGTCGGCGCTGCGGCAGGTGGGCGACGCGCAGCT
>PLHK01000045.1:11044-11574 GCA_003139955.1 Limisphaerales bacterium | reverse complement strand
AAACTTCCCCGCAAGTTTTGCCTTTTGCGGACGCCGCCGGTCGTGTTCAATCACGGTCACTGTTTTATGAACCTGACGCATCCCCTCACGACGACGGCGTTTGAACTGCCCGGCTTCCGCATCACGCGCTCGTTCGGCGTGGTGCGCGGCATCATCGTGCGCTCGCGCTCCATCGTCGGCAATTTCGGCGCGAGCATCCAATCGCTCTTCGGCGGCAACATCACGCTCTACACCAACCTGTGCGAACGCGCGCGCGAGGACACGTTCAACCTCATGCTCGAACACGCCGGCCAGCTCGGCGCGAACGCGGTGATCGGCGTGCGNNGCCCAGACAGTTTTCTCGCGCGGCTGCTGGGCCGGCTCGCGGCGGCGGTCATCCGGCGGCCGCGCTGGTTTTTCTGGCCGCAGGTGGTCTTGTTTTTTTTGTGCATCGCGGTCACGGTGAAATTTCTCCAGTTCGACACGGATAGAAATAATCTGGTCGGCGGCAACCAGCGTTACCACCACAACTTTCTCGCCTTCCAAAAAGA
>PLHK01000045.1:0-11039 GCA_003139955.1 Limisphaerales bacterium | reverse complement strand
GAGACGAACCTGTTCAAGGATGTATTTTACAAGGGCGACCTGCCGATGATGGGCAGCAAGGCGCTGCTGTTCGTGCCGGAAACCGACTTGGCCGGGCTGCGCGATACGTTGAACGACGATCTGCCGTTCATCCAGAAATTTTCACAGACGACGAATCTGGTTTCGTTTTTTGAACTGGTCAACACGCAGTTCCGCACCGCGCGGCGCGAGACCAACGCGCAGAACGACGCGCTGGTGAAATCGCTGCCGGCGCTCGACCGCATTTTGCAACAGGCGCAGGAAAGCCTGGAGCGTTCCGGCACGCCGCCTTCGCCGGGCGTGACGGCGCTGTTCAACAGCGGCGACGAGGCGACGACGGGAACCTACATCACGTTCAACCACGGAAATATTTTTCTCGTCACCGCGCACGCGCCGAGCGATGACTTGAACGGCGACGCGGTGGAACGGATCCGCCAATTGGTGCAAGAGACGCGGGCGGAAGTTCCCGGCGTCAACGCGGGACTGACAGGCGAGCCGGTCTTGGAACATGATGAAATGGCGCAGTCGCAAAAAGACACAATGCTGGCCGGCGCGGTGTCGCTGATTTTGTGCGCGATCATTTTTATTTACGGCTACAACGAAACTGGGCGACCAATTAAAGCCATCATTTGTCTTCTGTTCGGACTGGCTTACACGTTTGCGTTTGCGACGGTGACGGTGGGACATCTGAACATTTTGACGATCACTTTTCTGCCGATGCTGATCGGGCTGGCGATTGATTTCGGCGTGCATCTGATCACGCGTTACGAGGAAGAATTGCGCCACGGCAAAACGGAAATAGAGGCGCTGACGAAGGCGATGGTGTTCACTGGTCAGGGAATTTTCATGGGCGCACTGACGACGGCGGGTGCGTTCGCGGCGATGGCGTTCACGAATTTCAAGGGCATCCAGGAAATGGGCATCATCTGCGGCGGCGGCTTGATGATCTGCCTCGTGCCGATGCTGACGCTGCTGCCGGGGATGCTGCTGCGCGGCCGACAAAACGTGATGGATCATCAGGTTCAATTCGAGGAAAAACGGCGCGCGCGCATCGAACGTTTCTGGCTGGAGCGGCCGGTGCTGGTGACGCTGGTGATCGTCGCGGTCAGCGCGGCGGCGGCCATTGAAGCGCGGAAAGTTTATTTTGATTACAATTTGTTGAACATGCAGAGCGCCGGTCTGCCGGCGGTGGTGTATGAACAGAAGCTGATTGATTCGGCGGACAAATCGGTGCTGTTCGGCGCGGTGGTGGCGGACAATCTGGACGAGGCCGTCGCGCTGGAGAAAAAAATCCGCACGCTGACGAACGTGGTGGCGGACGTGGAATCCATCGCCGGCTTTTTGCATCAGGATCAAAATGCGAAGCTGCAGTTGATCTCCGACATCAAGGCGACGGTCGCGCCGCTGGATTTCAGCGCGCCGGATGTGCAGCCGGTGGACATTTATGCGTTGAGCCGGACGCTGTATTCGTTCTCCGGCTATATCGGTTCGGCACTGGAAGCCGTCGGCCAGACGGACGCGGACTTGTCCCGCCAACTGGCGTCGCTGCAAAAAACCGTGTTGAACCTGCGCCGCGCGATGCTGGCAGGCGACAACGCGGCGCTGGCGGAACGCAGCGAAAAACTGGGCGAGTATCAACAGGCATTGTTCGACGATCTGCGCGTGACGTTCCAGACGCTGCAAAGGCAGGACGACCGCGCGCCCCTGCGGATTGATGATCTGCCGCCGGCCTTGCGCGACCGTTTCGTGGGTGTCACGGGGAAATTTTTGTTGCAGGTCTATCCCAAAAAAGATGTCTGGCAGCATGAAAATCAAAAAGAATTTGTCACGACCTTGCGGCGCGAACTCGATCCGCAGGACCGCAACCATCCAGTCATCACCGGCACGCCGGTGCAATTGCTGGAATACACGACGCTGCTCAAGAACAGTTATATCACGGCGGCATGGTATGCGCTGGGAGCGATCGCGGTGATGGTGTTTTTTCATTTCCGCAGTTTGACGGCGGTGATTTTATCGCTGATTCCGGTCGGGCTGGGAACGTTGTGGCTGGCGGGATTGATGGGCTGGAACCATGTGCCGTTTAATCCGGCGAACATCATGACGCTGCCGCTGGTCATCGGCATCGGCGTGACGAACGGCATCCACATCCTGAACCGCTACGCCGAGGAGCGCACGCCGGGAATTCTGGCGCGCAGCACGGGCAAGGCGGTGCTGGTGTCGGGATTGACGGCCATTGCGGGATTCGGCAGTCTCATCCTTGCGCAACATCGCGGCATCCACAGTCTCGGTTACATCATGTCGGTCGGCATCGCGATGTGCATGATCGCGGCGCTGACGTTTTTGCCGGCGCTGTTGAATCTGCTTGGCCGTTGGCGGCCGCTGGTTGAAAATAAAAAACCCGATGTTGGCAGCGCACCACCAACACCGGGTCAGGAGGAACCGAGGCAAAAACCTCAATTAAAACAAATTTAAGAGATAAACGAATAAAGTCAATCTCAATGTTAAATAAGCCCGCTTTCAAGCCAAGAACACGATGTCAGCGAACGAAATAACGATAACGAAGAAATGCAATCATCCGGCGCACCAGCGCTATTGGAGGTTGTGGCTGGCATTTATTTTCCTGCTCACGCGTTTTTGCGAGCAAGTTGATGGCGGTGAAACAAATAATTTTGGTAACAGTTACGGATTTATTTTTGACCGCTTTAATCTCACGTTGGAACAAGGTTATCGCACCGAAGCCGCCGGGCCGTTTTATTATTCGCAGCAGACCGAGGATGAAAACAGCTTCGCGTTTCCGCCATTTTATTCGCACGTCTGCAATCCGTCCGTGCAATACACCAATTATGATTTTTTGTATCCGTTGCTGACGCGGATGCAATACGGTCAGGAATGGCGCTGGCAGCTTTTCCAGCTCATCAGCTTTGCCGGCGGGCAGGAGCCGACCGGTGCCGACAAAACCCGGCACACGATTTTTCCGTTTTATTTTTATCAACGATCAAAAACGGACACGAATTTGGACTACACCGCGTTTTTTCCGTTTTACGGCACGATCAAAAACCGCCTGTCGCGCGATCAAATCCATTTCGTGATGTTTCCGATTTACAGCGAGACGCGGAAAAAGGATTTCGTCACGGATAATTATCTTTATCCGTTCGGGGCCGTCCGCCAGGGCGATGGAATGCACGGCTGGAAAATTTGGCCGTTCGTTGGCAGCGAGCAGAAGATCGCCAC
Organism: Limisphaerales bacterium; assembly: GCA_003139955.1. GTDB lineage: Bacteria > Verrucomicrobiota > Verrucomicrobiia > Limisphaerales > UBA11358 > UBA11358. The sequence continues at coordinate 7,790 of PLHK01000045.1, read as the reverse complement.
GCTGCAAACGAACGGCTTCGGCGACATCGAAACCGTGGGCGGTTACCACCGCTCTTTTTATCTCTGGCCGCTTTGCATCATACAGGACAACCGCATCGGCACGGACAACGCCGAGCAAATTTCCATCACGCATAAGCCAAGTCTGGCCGGCCAAAAAAAGACCGGCGTCCCCGAAAAATTTCGCGCCAGCATTCCGCTATTCGTTTACACCCGGTCGCCCGAATTGGATTCGACGACGGTCTTATGGCCGTTTTTTACCTGGATTGACAACCGTGAAAAAAAATACCGTGAATGGCAGATGCCGTGGCCGGTTGTGATCTTCGCGCGCGGCGAAGGCAAGACCACCTCGCGCGTCTTCCCGATCTTCAGCCGGTCGCACAACGCCACGCAGGAAAGCGATTCCTATCTCTGGCCGATTTATACTTTCCGCCGCACGCATGCTGATCCGCTCGATTTCAAGCGGACGCGCGTGGCTTTTTACCTTTACGAAAATACCGTTGAAAAAAACACCCAGACCGGCCATTACCAACAGCGCGTGGATATGTGGCCGTTCTTCACTTGGCACCGCGACTTCAACGGCGATGAACGCCTGCAAATCCTCGCCCTCATCGAACCCGCCGTGCCGGAAAATCCCGGCATCGAACGCAACTGGTCGCCGCTCTGGTCGCTCTGGCGCGCGGAAACGGATCCGAAATCCGGCGCGGCCAGCCAGTCGTTGCTGTGGAATCTTTATCGCCGCGAGACCGCGCCGGCGCATAAAAAAGTCTCGCTCCTGTTCGGGCTTTTCCAGTATCAATGTGACGGGGAAAACAAACGGACGAAGCTCTTTTACTTCACCGTTTTCAAGACCACCGCCACCGCCCAATGAACCGCGCCTGAATCATGTTTGAGAACATCGGAGAAATCGTCCTGCTGTTCTGGCGCACGCTGCTGGCCTTGCCGCAGACGTGGCGGCAGAAGGACAAGGTGTTTGACCAGTTTTTTGAGATCGGCAACGCCAGTTTGCTGATGGTCTGCGTCCTGTCCTTTTTCATCGGCGCGGTCATCGCGCTGCAAACCGGGCCGGTGCTGGTGGAACGCAGTTTGCCCAGTGCCGTCGGCGGCGTGGTCGGCATCGCCATCGCCAAAGAACTCGCGCCGGTGATGATGGCCATCCTGATCGCCGGCCGCATCGGTTCGGCGATGGCGGCGGAAATCGGCTCGATGCGCGTGTATCAGGAAATTGACGCGCTGCGCACGATGAACATCAACCCGATCCATTACCTCGTCCTGCCGCGCATCCTCGCCATCGCCGTCGCGCTGCCGATGCTCGTGATTTTTTCCGTGCTGGTCGGCTGGTTCGGCGGCGCGGTGGTCGCGGATCTGAATCACCGCATGGAGATCCCGTTCCGCGTTTTCTTCGCCGACCTGCGCGACATCGTGGAATTGAAGGACGTGGCCAACGGCGTCTTCAAAAGTTTTTGTTTCGCCATCATCATCGGCGTGGTGTCGTGCCATCAGGGTCTGGTGACGATTGGCGGCCCGCGCGGCATCGGCCGTTCCGTCACGAAAGCCGTGGTGAACTCCATCGTGCTCATCGTGATTTTTGATTACATCCTCACGCGCTTTTTGCTGAAATGAGCGAGAACCAAAACAACAATTCCGGCGTCGGCCTCGTCGTGCGCGGCCTGCGCAAAAGTTTTGNNTCATGGGGCCGAGCGGCAGCGGCAAGAGTGTTTTGCTCAAACATCTCATCGGCCTGGAAGAACCGGACGCCGGCGAAATTTTCATCAACGGCGAACCGCTCACCACGCCGGAAATCGCGGCGAAATATCGCATGGCGCTCGTCTTCCAGTCCGGCGCGCTGCTGAATTCGCTCACCGTCGGCGAAAACGTCGGTTTGTATCTGACGGAACACCGGCTCAAATCGCCGGAAGAGGTTGAAAAAATTGTCGCGGAAGTGCTGGCCGCCGTCGGCCTGAAAGACGCCGTGGACAAGATGCCGAGCGAACTTTCCGGCGGCATGAAAAAACGCGCCGCCATTGCGCGCGCGCTGGTCATCGAGCCGCAACTGATCCTTTACGATGAACCGACGAGCGAGCTGGACCCGCTGTCCGCCGTCGTCATCGGCAATGAGATTCTCGACCTCAATCATCGCATCCATGTCACGTCGCTCGTCGTCTCGCACGACCGCGACCTGGCGTTTGGCGTGGCCGACCGCATCGCCGTCATGATTGACGGCCAGATCGTGACCGTCGGCACGCCCGACGCGGTGAAAAATTTCAACGACCTGCGCGTGCAGGAATTTTTGAACGCGGATTTCAAACGTGAACGATAAACGACCCAGCCTATGAAAAATTCACTCGAAACCAAGCTCGGCTTTTTTGTGGCCATCACCGTGTGCGCCGCCGTGCTCATCATCGAAACCCTCGGCAGCGCCGACCTGTTCAGCCGCGGCAAGCACGTCAGCGCGCTGTTCGATACGGTGCAGGACTTGAAGGTGGGCGACCGCGTCAAGATGGCCGGCGTCGAAATCGGCCGCGTGGAAAAAATCGAGATCACCGACGAAAAAGTCAGCGTGACCATGAAGCTCAAGCTCGACGCCAACGTGAAGACCGACAGCAAGGCCATCATCAAGTTCACCGGCCTGATGGGGCAAAATTTCGTCAACATCTCGTTCGGCGCGCCGGATTCGCCCAAGGCCGAGGAGGGCGCGGTGCTCGAAACGGCGGAACAGCCGGACTTGAGCGCGATCATGGCCAAGCTGGATGCCGCCGCCGGTGGCATCCAAAATTTGACCAAGAGTTTCACCGGCGACAAGATTGACAACCTGCTCGGGCCGCTCACCGATTTCATCAAGCAAAACAGCGCGCCCATCACGGCGACCATTTCGAACATCAAAAATGTGACGAGCCAGATCGCCTCCGGCCAGGGCAGCGTGGGAAAAATGATCTATGACGACACGCTTTACAACACGGCGTTGTCCACCGTGAGCAATCTACAGGACACGGCCATCTCGGTGCACACGGCGGTCAACAACATCAGCTCCGGCCAGGGCACGATTGGAAAATTGCTGACCGACGACACGCTTTACCGCTCGACAGCCGGCGCGATGACCAATCTCGAATCCATTCTGATCAAAGTGAACCAGGGCCAGGGCACGGTAGGCAAATTGGTGAACGACCAGGATTTCTACAAGAACGCCAAGCTCTCGCTACAGAAGCTCGACAAGGCGGCGGACAGCTTGGAAGACACCGGGCCATTGAGCGTCATCGGCATCATGGCAAACCAATTTGGTTTGTAATTTGGCAGCGCATCGCGCCGTCAAATTTATTTAAGCCAAGCCAAGATTTTTCACGACCTGCACGGTGGAGTGCGCCTTGTTGAGCGTGTAGAAATGCAGGCCGGGTGCGCCGGCGCGCAGGAGTTCCTCGCACTGGCGCGTGGCGTATTCGATGCCGAATTTCAGGGCCGCCGCGTCGTCCGTTCCGATCGCATCCAGTTTCGCGCGCAGCCCCGGCGGAATTTTTGCGCCGCAAAGCTGGGTGAACTTAGTGATCTGCGTCGCGCTCACGATCGCGATGACGCCCGGCACGATGGGCACGTTCACGCCGAGCTTCTGCGTGAGATAATCGCGGAATTCGAAATAGTCCGCGTTGTCGAAAAATAATTGCGTGACGACAAAGTCCGCGCCCGCCTCGACTTTTTCCTTCAGATGCTGCCAGTCCGCGTGCTTGCCATTTTTGTTGGCGATATGGCCCTCGGGAAAGCCGGCGACGCCCACGGAAAAATCGCCCTGTTCGCGGATGAATTTGACCAACTGCGCGGAAAATTCAAAGCCGCCGGGCGTGGACTGGAATTCGCCGCCGCCGGGCGGGTCGCCGCGCAGGGCGAGAATGTTTTTGCAGTCCAGCGCGCGGATTTTTTCCAGCAGCGCGCGGACTTCATCGCGCGTGTGATTGACACAAGTGAGATGCGCGAGCGCAGTGAGGCCGTGCTCGCGCTGGATGCGATCCACGATCATCAGCGTCTTCTCGCGCGTGCTGCCGCCGGCGCCGTAAGTGACGGAGCAATAATCCGGACGCGCGGCGAGCAGGGCGGGAATCTGTTTTTCCAAAAGCGTGCGGTCACCTTCATCCGTCTTGGGCGGGAAAAATTCCAGGGAGATGACGGGCTGCCGGGCGGCTTGCTTGTCGGCATAGATGTCGCGGATGAATCGCATAGGCTTGGATTTCGATCAACTGGGCCAAGGCTACCGGAAAGCCCGGTTTGATGCAAATAAAAAATCAACGCATCAAGATATGATGATATGATATATTTGAAAAAGTTCAGCCGCGAAAAAACAAAAAGCCCCTGCCGGCGAACCGGCAGGGGCCAAAGGTTCTAAATCAGATTAGAACTTGTAGATGATGTTGGCGTAAATGCCCAGCGTGGCCGCCTCGGAAACCAAGGCCCCGGTCGGCAAAACCGATTCGCCAGGAATGACGCTGCTCGTGGCCTTGTCATAGCGGACTTCGATACGGCTCTGGACATTGGCCCAGAGGTCGTATTCGAGGTCTTCAGACAACTCAATGCCGGCGTCGCCACCTTTGTAGCTGCTGCCGCTTTGGCCATCAACTTCCCAATATTCACCACGGGTGTTGAAGCTCAACTTGTCCGTGGCCTTGTAGGTGCTATACAGGCCAAAGACGTAATCGTTGAGATGGACGCCACCACCAGCGATGGCCGTGGTGCCGCCGAGGTTCTGCACATAGTCAAAGGAACCACCAAAGGTGAGTTTTGACCACGGGCTGTTGAGCGTAGTGCCAAGGTAATAGTTTTGTTGGTTACCGCCCTGACTGCCGCCGGCACCTTCCTGGCCGCCAGCAAAGCCATAAACCATACCCGCATAGAACGCCGAGCCGGAAGCCCAACCCCAAGTGCTGGGTGCCGTATAGGTCGCAGAACCCAAGAAGGTCTTGTCCCAAGAACTGGTCGTCTCACCCGTGTTGTTGTAGGTGTTGCGGACGTTAATGCCGGCTTCAAGGGTATTGGCCACACCCGCGCTCACAGCCAGCGCACTGGTGATATTATAGCTGGCGAGAATACCGGTGTGCTCGGTCGGTTCAACCGCCCAGCCCCAGGAACGGGTGTAGTTCGGATTGCTGCCGGCGTCGAACGATTCGTAGCCGATGACCGTGTTCCAGACACCGATCTTCCAGTCAATGCCGCTACCCACGGGGGTGCGCAGGGTGACGAAAGCCTGTTGGATCGCCACTTCAGACTGTCCATTTTGAGAACCGGTGTTGCTGGAAACGGAATTATTGTAACCAGCCGCATCCGGGCCAAAGAGCAAATCAACCTCATAGCCAGAAGCCCACTCGGTTTGATCTTCAGGCTTGGCAATCACCAACTTGACGACATCCAAGTTGAAGCCGTCAGCTTTGCCGGCTTGCAGCGGGATTTTTTCACCGACGGAGTCGCCGTCGTCAGTGTGGTTGACCAGCCAGTTCACGGATGTGCTGACATAGCCGCTGATGGTGGTGTTTGAAAGCGCCGTGTTAAGAGCGCTCATTTTCGGTGCGTCGTCTGCACGGACGGCGGAAGCCATGCTGACGGCTCCGACGGCTGCGAGACCCAATGTCCATTTATTAAACTTCATCTGTTCCTCCGATGTTGTTTGTTTATTTTGTTTTTCTGCGTTGAACGGGATAAAAACAGTTTACCCCTGCACCTTGCAGGTGCGTTTGATTTCAAAATTAGGGAAAACCGAGTCAATTGACAACTATTTTTTTTCTTAAAATGATTCTGTTAACTGCCTGACCGGAAACATCTTGTGAAAAATGCCCAATTATCCGCCTTGTAAATCATCATTTAAATGATCTTAAAACCCGTCTTCACCGCGTTTTGGAGCGCCGAACTTTGAAAAATTCAATCCGCTGAAAGCGGCTTATTGGAATAGTTCGTGCTAACTTTTGAGGCGGCGGCAAGGATTGCGCTTGCAATTCTGCCGCTTTGAATTATTCACGAACAAAGGTATGCCATTATTTGCCTACACCGCCAGGGAAACGGCCACCGGCCGCGAAATTCGCAACACCGTGGATGCCGCCACCGAACAGGCGGCCATCGCGGCGTTGCTCAACCGCAACCTGCTGGTCGTGGAGATCCGGGAGAAGACGGCCAAGCGCGGCCAGACCAAGGGCGGCCGGGTGGCGCTCAACGACCTGGTGGTGTTCACCCGCCAGCTGGCCACGATGATTGACGCGGGCATCGCCATCGTGCAGGCGCTGCAGGCGCTCGCCGAACAGACGCCCAACAAAGTCATGCGCGACACCATCCGCGACGTCACCACCCGCGTGGAAAGCGGTGAAAGTTTTTCCGAAGCGCTGACCCGCCATCCCAAGGCTTTCAACAAACTTTATGTTTCCATGGTGTCCGCCGGCGAAAAAGGCGGCTTGCTCGCCGAGATCCTTGCCCGCTTGGCCACTTATCTGGAAAACTCCGAACGGCTCCGCAAAAAAGTCAAGACCGCCTTGATGTATCCCACCGTGGTGACCGTGGTCGCGATCGTCATCACCATTTTTCTGCTGGTCCGCGTCATTCCCACCTTCAAGGAAGTGTATTCCGGCTTCGGCGCCAAGCTGCCGGCGCCGACCGAATTTTTGATCGGCATCAGCGAAATCGTCCAGCATTACCTGATCTACCTCATCGTCCTGGCCGGGGCCGGCATTTGGGGCTGGCTCTATTTCTTGAAGACCAAGCAGGGCCGCGACTTCTGGGACAAGCAGCGCATCCGGCTCCCCATCTTCGGTGCCATCGCGCATAAAATNNCGACATCGAACGCGGCGAAGGCATCTCCGCCGCGCTCGGCAAACATCCCGTTTTCCCCAGCATGATCATCCGCATGCTGAGCGCCGGCGAACAGACCGGCAACATTGACAACATGCTCGAACGCGTCGCCAACTTCCTCGACGAGGAAATCGAAGCCACGCTTTCCGGCCTCATGTCGCTCATCGAACCGCTGCTCATCGTGTTCCTCGGCGTCGTCATCGGCGGCATGGTCATCTGCATGTTCCTGCCCATTTTCAACCTGGCGAACATCGTCAGCGGCAACGGTCACTAAAAATCGGGAATTAAAAAACCACCGGACGAAAATTTATTCGTCCGGCGGTTTCTGTTTTGAAATGATTTTACGACTGCTGCGCTTTTTTGCGGCTAAACGGAAACCAGCTTCGCCGGCTGCGGCTGATAAACTTTAATTTTCGGCCAACGGGCATTGATCTGCTCCGCAAACCATTGGCGCGCCGCGTCATCACCGTGGCCGAGCAGAATCGCGCGCGGCGAAACTTGGCCGACGAACTCCAGCAAGTCGCCGCGATTTGCGTGCGCCGTCAGATCGAAATCCTGCACGTCGCAGCGCTTCGTCAACTGACCCGCGCTCGGGCTGAACACAAATGTCTCGCCCGGTTTCGCCGCCTTCAGATGTCCCGCCGGTGAATCCGGATCCGCGTAGCCGACGAAGAAAATGCTCTGCCGCTCGTCGCCCACCATCCGCGTGGCGAGCGTGTGCGCCGCCGTGTTCTCGCTCATCATGCCGGCGGTGATGACAAAAATGCGGCCGCCCGTCAGCTTCATTTTTTCGGCCTGCCCCTGTTCCAGCACGATGAGGTTGAGCGCCTCGTGCAATTGCAGGTGGGTGAGCTGCCGGTTGGTGCGGTGGGCCTCCAGGTCGTAAATTTCCGTGAACACCCGGCCGAGGCCGCCGATATACACCGGGTGCCGCTTGATTTTCCCCACGCGCATCAGCTCGGCCAGCAGCGCGAGAATCTCCT
>PLHK01000028.1 GCA_003139955.1 Limisphaerales bacterium | reverse complement strand
TCTAGGCCTTGAACTAGTGTGCAAGGCACGGTACAGTTAGAAAACACGGCCGCCCCTTTATGTTTGACGTTCTCGTCTACCTCTACGAAAACTACTTTCGGCCTGATGCCTGTCCCGATGCGGACACGTTGGCTCGCAAACTCTCAGCCGCCGGGTTTGAGGGCGAAGAGATCAATGACGCACTCTCCTGGCTTTCCGGCCTTGCGTCGGTCACCCAGACAACGATCCCGATGGTCTACGGTGATCGAGCCTCGTTTCGCGTATTTGCTGACCTCGAGTACGAGCGGCTGGGTTCTGAAAGCATCGGGTTCTTGTGCTTTTTGGATTCGGCCGGAGTGTTAAGCCCGGTTCTGCGGGAAATCGTTGTCGAGCGGGCGCTTGCGACCGATGAAACCCCGGTGCCGCTCGACAAGCTGAAGATCATCGTGCTCATGGTCCTGTGGAGCCAAGGCGAGGAACCGGACGCACTCATCCTGGAGGAATTGCTCGAGGACGGGGACGCTCCAGCGATCCACTAGGCGGTGCCGGGGCGCGGCACTGTGCCCTGTTCCTGCGCCCCGTTCTTGCGCCGCGTTCCTGTACCCTAATCCCGCATTCATTCCCGCGCTCCATTCTGGCCCTTAGACCCGATCGGGTCGCCTTTTATCCCAAACTTGCAACAGCGCAAGCTGGCCCAATGTAGTGATTGCGTTGCGCTTTCGACCCGAGGCATGTGGCGCCTCGCGATGAATGGGCTTGCGCGCGTCGGCCGGAGCGCGCTTGCACGCCGCGAAACGTTGCGCGTATGATTGCCGGCCAGATCGCACGGGACCCGGCATGAGTCTGCCCCATCCCGCCCTCCACGGATCCAACTAGCCACCCGACGACGCCATCGTGAAGTCACTGATCATTGCCGAAAAGCCGTCGGTGGCCAACGACATAGCCCGCGCCCTCGGGGGCTTTGCGAAGCATGATGACTATTTCGAGTCGGATGACTACGTGCTGTCCTCGGCGGTCGGCCACCTCGTGGAAATCGCCGCGCCTGAGGAATACGAGGTCAAGCGGGGCAAGTGGAGCTTTGCGAATCTGCCCGTCATCCCGCCCCACTTCGACCTGAATCCCATCCCGAAGTCGGAGAGCCGGCTCAAGCTGCTCACGAAACTCATCAAGCGCAAGGACGTCGACGTCCTCATCAATGCCTGCGACGCGGGTCGCGAGGGTGAACTCATCTTCCGCCTGATCGCACAGTATGCGAAGGCCAAGCAGCCGATCAAGCGACTCTGGCTGCAATCGATGACCCCCAACGCGATCCGTGACGGCTTCACCGGGCTGCGCAGCGACCGCGAGATGCTACCGCTCGCGGATGCGGCGCGCTGCCGCTCGGAGGCTGATTGGCTCGTCGGCATCAACGGCACCCGTGCGATGACCGCCTTCAACAGCAAGGGCGGCGGGTTTTTCCTGACGACGGTCGGGCGGGTTCAGACGCCCACCCTGTCGATCGTGGTCGAGCGCGAGGAGAAGATCAAGAAGTTCGTCGCGCGAAACTACTGGGAGGTCCGGGCTGATTTCGTGGTCGCCGCGGGCGTCTACGAAGGCCGCTGGTTCGATCCTGGATTCAAGCGCGATGAGGACCTCGAGCGCCGTGAGAGCCGCCTGTGGGGTCCGGCAGCCGCCGATTCGATCGTCGCGGCATGCCGCGGCAAACACGGCCGGGTGTCTGAAGAGGCGAAACCCTCGAGTTCGGCCGCGCCGGGACTCTTCGATCTGACGAGCCTGCAGCGCGAGGCCAACGGCCGCTTCGGCTTTTCCGCGAAGAACACCCTCGGTCTCGCTCAGGCCCTGTATGAGCGCCACAAGGTCCTGACGTATCCCCGCACCGATTCACGCCACCTCCCCGAGGATTACATCGCCACGGTCAAGAAGACCATCGAGACGCTCGGGGAGGCCAACAATTATCAGGTGGCCTCGGCACTGATCCGCAAGAACCAGTGGGTGAAGCCGAACAAGCGCATCTTCGATAACACGAAGATCTCGGACCACTTTGCCATCATCCCCACGCTGGTGGCCCCCAAGCATTTGAGCGAACCGGAACAGAAACTATACGATTTGGTCACGAAGCGGTTTCTGGCGATTTTTTATCCGCCGGCGGAATTTCTGGTGACCACGCGCATCACGCGGGTGGAGGGCGAGCCATTCAAGAGCGAGGGCAAGGTGATGGTCCACGCCGGCTGGCTGACGGTTTATGGCAAGGACGCGGAATCTGACGACACGCCCAGCCTGGTGCCGGTGAAGCCGAACGAAACGGTCAAGACGAGCAACATCGAAGTGAAAGACAACGTCACGAAGCCGCCGGCGCGGTATTCGGAAGCGACGCTGCTCTCGGCGATGGAAGGCGCGGGCAAACTGGTGGACGACGACGAATTGCGCGAGGCGATGAGCGAGAAAGGCCTCGGCACGCCCGCGACGCGCGCGGCAACCATCGAGGGTTTGATTTACGAAAATTACATCATCCGCAACGGTCGCGAGTTGCAGGCGACGGCGAAGGCGTTTTCGCTGATGGAACTTTTGAACGGCCTCGGCATTCTTGAACTCACGAAGCCGGAATTGACGGGCGACTGGGAATTTCAGTTGAAGGAGATGCAGCGCAAAAAAATCAGCCGCACGGAATTCATGAGCGGCATCGCCGACATGACGCGGCGCATCGTGGATAGTGCCAAGAAATTTGAATACGACACGATCCCCGGCGACTTTGGCGTGCTGAACGTGCCGTGCCCGAAGTGCGGCGGCGAGATCCACGAGCGCTACAAGCAGTATCAATGCGTGAAGTGCGACTTCGCGTTCTGGAAAACTCTGTGCAGCCGGATGTTCGAGCCGGAGGAGGTTGAAAAAATCATCACGGACAAAGTCATCGGCCCGCTGCAAGGTTTTCGCAGCAAGCAGGGATTTCCTTTCGCCGCCGTGCTCAAGATGAACGCGGAAAACAAGGTTGAATTTGATTTCGGCAATGGCGGCAAAGATGGCGAGGCCGCCGCGCCGATTGATTTTACGGGCAAAGAACCGCTCGGCAAATGTCCGAAATGCGGCGCTCAGGTTTTTGACGGCGGGATGAATTACGTCTGCGAAAAACAGGGCGGCGCGGAAAAAACATGCGACTTCCGCACGGGCAAAATTATTTTGCAGCAGGAAATTTCGCCGGAGCAGGTCAAAAAACTTCTGGCCGAAGGCAAAACGGATTTGCTCAAGGGTTTCATCTCCAAAAAAACGAACCGCAAATTCGAGGCGTTCCTAGTTTTGAAGGACGGCAAGACGGCGTTCGAGTTCAAGCCGCGCGAGAAAAAAGGCAAGGGCGCGGCCAAGGAACCGCCGCCGAAAATTGATTTTACCGGCAAGGAAACCGTCGGCAAATGCCCGAAATGCGGTGGGAAAATTTTCGACACGGAAGCCGGCTATCTCTGCGAAAATTCACAATTGGAGGCGAAGTCGTGCAAGTTCAAGATCGGCAAAACGATTTTGGAGCAGCCGATCGAAGCGGCGCAGGCGCAGAAAATTCTCGCCAGCGGCAAGAGCGATTTGATGGACAAATTCATCTCGAAGGCCGGCAAGCCGTTCCCGGCCTATCTGGTGATGGATAAAAAAGGCAAGATCACCTTCGATTTTCCATCGCGCGATGAATGAGTTTTTCTTAACTGCTAATCCGCGCTGATAAACGCTAATCAAAAACTATCAGCGAGGATTAGCGGTTGGTTTCCATGCAACTTCACTTCAAAGAATCCGGACGGGGCAGGGCGGTGATTTTGTTGCACGGACTTTTTGGTTCGGCGGACAACTGGCATCCCATCGCGCTGCGGCTGGCGGAAAATTTTCATGTCTTCGCGCTCGATCAGAGCAACCACGGCCAGTCGCCGCACGGCGCGGAAATGAATTATTCGCTCATGGCGGCGGACGTGAACGAGTTCATGGCGGCGCGCGGGATTGAAAGTGCGCACGTCATCGGCCATTCGATGGGCGGCAAAACGGCGATGCAGTTCGCGCTGCAATTTCCGGCGCGAGTGGAAAAACTGGTCGTCGCGGACATGGCTCCGCGCCAGTATGCACCGGCGCACGAGAAGATTTTCTCGGCGCTGCTAGCGCTGGATTTGAAAACATTTTTGGCGCGGCAGGAAATCGAAGACGCGTTGGCGCCGGAAATTCCCAGTCTCGTTTTGCGCCGGTTTTTGCTTAAAAATCTTGGGTGCAATGCGGCTGGCGAATTTTTCTGGAAAATAAATCTGCGCGGGCTGGCGGAAAATTATTTGCAGTTGCGGGAACCGATTTCAGCTTCAAAACCGTTTGTAAAACCGGCGTTGTTTGTTCGTGGCGGAAAGTCAAACTACGTCAATTCTGAAGACGAGCCGAGCATCCGCGAGCTGTTTCCGCAGGCACAAATCCAGACGATTGCCGAAGCGGGCCATTGGATTCACGCCGACCAGCCGGAGGAATTTTTGCGCCGGTTGCTGGAATTTTTATGAGCGGCGGCGTGAAATAAAAAATATCGGGCTGGAATTTTTTCAAACTTGGTGCATTGGTATTAGCACAATGTTGGCAACTCCTGAAATCATGCGTGAGGCTACACAGCTAGCGCGGGTGGAAGAATTTCTTCCGCGCTGGCGTGAGCTGCCCATTTACCGTGCCGCGCTGGAAAATAATTTTTACCGCCTGCCGCTGATTGGCAAACGCGAGTTGCGCGAGAATTTTCCAAGTAATTTTTTGCGCGCCGGTCAGAATCTGGACGCGTTGCTCGAAAATAAATCGGTCGAACTCGAACACACATCCGGCACTTCGGAAGAACGGACGGCGGTGCTGTTCGGGCGCGGCTGGTGGAACGCGCAGGAAACGCGCGTGCTGCGGCTGAATAAGTTTGTCGCGCAAATTTTGGACGAAAATCCAAATGCCCGCCGCGCCACGCTCGTGCCACCGATTTGCAATGGGCTCGTCTGCTTTTCCAACTGGACTTCCAAATCCGCGCGTACCGTGGACACCACGCTATTCGTCAACGAGGCGCGCATTCCGTTTTTGCTGACGGAAGCGGAGTTCGCGCGCATGGCCGGGGAAATTTTGGAATGGTCGCCGGTGTTTCTGGATTTGGATCCGGTGCATGGCGCTTGGTTCGCGCTGTATTGCGAGCGAAACGGAATTAAATTTCCGTCGGTGAAATTTGTTTTGTGCAGCTATGAATTTGTCAGCGTCGTCCACCGGGAAATTTTGCAGCGCGTTTTTGGCGTGCCGATTTTTAATTTTTACGGCTCGACCGAGACCGGCCATTTGCTCATGGAAAACGAACGCGGCGAAATGCAGGCCAGTCTTGAAAATGTCTTTTACGAGATTATCGAACCGGATGAGCGCGGCATCGGCAATCTGGTCGTGACGACGCTGACCAACGATGTCATGCCGCTCGTGCGCTATCGCATCGGCGATTTGGTGGAACGTTGTGAACTGCCTTACACCACAAACTATTTTGTCCACGGGCGCGCGCGTGACGCATTGCGGCGGTGCGATGGTCGCCGGGTGACAACGCTGGAAATTGACCGCTGTTTTGCCGACGTGAACGGCATCGCGCATTATCAACTGCGGCAAAACGAAAACGGCGAATGCGATTTACAATTTATTCCCGACCGTGAAGCTCCCAGCACGGAAGAATTAAATCAAGTGACGGCGCAAATTGAAAACCTGCTCCAGTTAAAAAATAAAATTACCGTCAGCGCGGTGGAAAAATTGCCGCCGTTGACTTCGGGAAAATTTCGGCTTACCTGTCGCGTTTGAAATTGAATCCCGCACCAGCTGGCGAAAAAACAGAAGTCCGCAACAAGTGGATTTCAAAATTCCTCGCGCACTTGGCGACGGATCGCGGCGCTTCGATTTACACGCAAAGGAATTATTCGCAGGCGTTGACGGAATTTTTTCGCTGGCATCTGGACGAACGCAAATTGCCGCCGGTTTGGGAAAAAATTCAGCGCGATGACTTTCGGAGCTTCGTGAGATTTCTTGGCCGGAATAATTTGAGCCGCGCGGCGGTGCAGCTTCGGTTTTCCGCGCTACGGACATTTTATAAATTTCTTATCCGGCACGGTGCTGCCGAAAGTTCACCGATTAAAAACCTTTCGCTGCCGAAACCGGAAAAACGGCTGCCAAAATTTTTGACCAAGCCGCAGATGGAAGCGCTGCTCGTCGCGCCGTTCGAGCTTTTGAAGATTCGGAAGGAGAAAAAAGTCGGCCGGCCAATTTCTCAAATCGCCGCGTTGCGCGACGTCGCCGTCCTGGAAATGATTTATTCATGCGGCCTACGCGTGAGCGAGTTGTGCGGTTTGCGCGTGGACGACATTGACTGGAGCGAACAGATTGTGCGCGTACGCGGCAAGGGCAAAAAAGAACGGCTCGTGCCGGTCGGCAGGCCGGCGCTGATGGCGATTCAGGATTATTGGAACACGTTCAAACAGCCGCCGGGCGGGATGTCGCCGATTTTTTTTGCGGAGACAAAGAAACGCGCGCCGCTGTCACCGCTGCAATTATCGCGGCGGCTGAAAAAATATTTGTCCATCGCCGGGCTTGATCCGGGCTTGACGCCGCACAAATTGCGGCACAGCTACGCCACGCATTTGCTCGACGCCGGCGCGGATTTACGGAGCGTGCAGGAACTGCTCGGCCACGCGCACCTCATCACGACGCAAGTTTACACACACGTCACGACGGAGCGGTTGAAGCGGGCTTACGATGCCGCGCATCCGCGCGCCTGACTCTTTCAGCGTTAAGCGAAGACAATTTCTGCAAAGTAAATTGGTTTGTGTTCTCGCGCCCATGTCGCAAAATTTAATTTAAGGAATATTCCAGTTCCCTTAAAAGTGAAGTTTGCCTTTTCATTTCGACCAAAGCTTTTTGATACGCTGAAAAATTATTCGGCGCAGACTTTCTTTGCCGACCTCACGGCGGGACTGATTGTTGGCATTGTCGCGTTGCCGCTGGCGATGGCGCTGGCCATCGCGTCGGGACTGAAGCCAGAGATCGGGATTTTTACAGCCATCATCGGAGGTTTTTTGGTCTCACTGCTCGGCGGTTCGCGGGTGCAAATCGGCGGGCCGGCGGGCGCGTTTGTGCCGTTGCTCGCGCCGATTGTTTTATCGCACGGGCCGCAGGCGCTAGTGGTCTGCGCGCTGATGGCGGGTGTGATTTTGTTTGTGCTGGGCGCGTGCAAGTTGGGCACAATGATCAAATATATTCCGTTTCCGGTGGTGACGGGTTTTACGAGCGGCATTGCGATCATCATTTTAAGCACGCAAATAAAGGACTTCTTTGGGTTGCCACAAAAACTGCCGCCGGATTTGATCGGCAAGTTGCGCTCGCTCGCAGAAAATTTCCAACCGAACTGGCCGAACGTTTTTCTCGCGACCGCGGCGACGCTGGCAATCTGGTTCTGGCCAAAAAAACTTGGGCGGCGTTTGCCGGGTTCCATCGTGGTCATCGTGCTGGCGTCGTTCGCGGTGAAATTTTTTCATTGGGACGCGCAGGCGGGTATTCAAACTTTGTTTTCGCAGTTCGGCGAAATGCCGCGCGGATTACCGATGCCGCATTGGCCGTCGCTGTCGCTGGATGCGTGGCGCGCGCTCGTGCCAGCGGCGCTGACGGTCGCGGTATTGGGCGCAATTGAATCGCTGCTGTGCGCGGTGGTGTCGGATGGCATGATTGACGACCGGCACGACTCGAATCAGGAATTGATGGGGCAGGGCATTGCGAATGTCGTGGTGGGAATTTTTGGCGGAATGCCGACGACGGGCGTGATTGCGCGAACGGCGACAAATGTGCGCAGCGGCGCGAAAACGCCAGTGGCGGGAATGATTCATTCGCTGACGCTGCTGGTGATTTTGCTCGTGGCCGCGCCGCTGGCGAAACACATTCCGCTCGCGGCATTGAGCGCGGTGCTGGTGGTGGTGGATCTGCCGACGGCGGTGGGCGCGTCACTGATTTTAGCGTCGGCGTTGATGGTCAAGCGGCTGGCGGAGACGGCGCATGTTGAGGCGGACGCGGAAGTGACACAGGGCAATTCGATGGGACAACAGGTGGCGGGAAAAATTGTTCCCGATGGCGTGATGGTGTTCCGTGTTTTCGGCGCGTTCTTTTTTGGCGCGGC
>PLHK01000016.1 GCA_003139955.1 Limisphaerales bacterium | reverse complement strand
ACCAGAAAAGTGAACCCGGTCACCGTGTCTTGGTTTACCGGCAAGTATAGCGGCTTTCACGCCCTGCAATTGACCAACTCGTATATTTTCTTTCTGCGCCCACACACCACAAATTCGGACACCGCTTATCGGGATGTCACGGATATGCAGCCATTCGTGGAAGCAAGCGAGGCAAACATTTCAGTGTTGAAGTCTCATCTTGCCGACGATCCGAAAACCGATGATTGGGGGCGCACCAACAAATAACCTTCAGATTTCAATAAAACTTGAAGGCGGCGAGCAGCAAGTCAAAGCAGGCCAACCTTATGGTTTGGTGATTCGCTATAAAAACATCGCAACTAATGACACTTTTTCCATATATGAAGTAAACGGGACGATTGATGATTCCAGTTACTCATTTCATGTGACTTCGCCGTCTGGTAAAGATGTTTCGCCAGACACGTCAAGGTTTCAACACCCTTTTTCAGGCGGATTTCGCTACGCGCCTCCGGGGCAAGTGATTGAGATCAAATTTGATTTGAGCGCAATTTGTCGTCTGGATGAGGTTGGCGTCTACAAGATCACTGTAAAAAAAGCAAAAATATTTTGGCTCACTAAAAATAAAATGTTTGAAGCCGTTTCAAATCCGTTGAATGTCACAGTGGTGGCGAATCAGTAGTTGGGCTTGACTCGATTTGATTGTCACACAGGGCGCGGTTGCCAAAGCAATTTTCCTCTGGCATTTTGAGGGCATGAAATTTTTTGGTATCGCCGTCCTGCTGCTGGCGGGATTTTTGGGCAGTGCCCGCGCGCAGCAGGATGCGGATGACAAATACATCGGCATCTACGGCCTGATGCAGCAGGCGGATAATTTTGCCCAGACGGGCGATCCAGGCGAGGCGTTCGCCGCGTTCAGCGACGCGCAAAACCAGTTGCAACAGTTGAAAAGCCAGTATCCCGATTGGAACCCGAACATCGTCACGTTCCGGCTGAACCAGATCGCCGACAGGATGGCGCAACTGAAAAGTCAGGCCGACATGGTGGCGGCGGCCAAAAAAGCCGTGCAAGCGGCGGACACGAATGCTCCGGTCATCGCGCCCCCGGCGGCCAATCTGCAGTTGCCGGATGAATCCGCCAGCCTCCGCGCGCAGTTGCAGGCGGCGCAGGCCGCCAACGATATTTTGCAGGCCAAACTCAAGGAAGCGCTCGCCGTGCAGCCCGCCGCCGTTGACCCGCGCGAACTGGAAGCCGCGCAAGAAAAAATCCGCGAGATGATGAAGGAGATTGATTTGCTCAAAGTCAGCCAAGGCGGCCCGGTCGCGACGCCACCGAAAGTGGAAACGCAATTTGTCACCAACATCAACACGGTCTTCGTCACGAACACGCTGGCACCCGTCACAAATTTTGCCACGGTTTATGTCACCAACATCAACACGGTCTACGTCACGAACAGTGAGCTGGTCGCAAACACGGTCACGAACTTCGTGGAGGACACCAATGCGCTCGCCATGGCGAAACTTGATCTTGCCGCCGCCGTGAAAAATTTCAATGACGAACACGATCGCGCGGAAAAGTTGGCGGATGAAATCGAACGGCTGCGGCAGAATGCCGGCATCAACACGAACGACGAGGCCGCGCTCGCCGAACTGCGCACGGAAAACGAGCAGCTTAAAAATGAACTAGCCACTTTGCGCGCGGCAACGCCGACGGCGGGCGGCGATGATACGGCGTCCGCTGCGCTCAAGGAATCGCAGGCGCTCGTGGCGTCATTGCAATCCGAGGCGCGGGTGGCGGCGCTGGAAAAAACTGCGTTGCAAGAAAAACTCCAGGAACTTTCGGCAGCAACGAATGCCAGCGAGGACGTGACGGGTTACGAGGCGCGCATCCGCGCGCTGACGCAGGAACGTGATGACTTGGTCGCGAAGTTGAACGCGGCAGGCAATGCCAATTCCGGCGACACAAATATTGAGGTGACCGCGCAGATTGCCGCGTTGAACGACGAGGTCGGCGCATTGCGTTCCCGGCTGGCCGTGCTGGATGCGTCGCCCGTTCCCTACACGGATGAAGAACTGGCGTTGCTCAAGACGGCAATCCCGGTGGCGGCCAATCCCGACGCCGAGAAAAAATCCATCAGCGAAATGCCCGCCGGCACCGCCGAACTGGTCGCCTCCGCGCAACAGCATTTTGCCGCGCAGGAATATGATGCTGCTGAAGCGGACTATCTGAAAATTCTGGATCGCGACCAGAACAACGGCATCGCGCTCGCGAATCTCGCCACGATTGAATTGCAGCAGGGCAAGCTCGATGACGCGGAGAAGCACATCACCGCTGCGCTCGCGCAGACGCCGGACGACGCTTACAATCTTTCCACGCTCGGCTATCTCAAGTTCCGCCAGGAAAAATATGACGACGCGCTGAAGGCCTTGAGCCGCGCGGAGCAGATTGACCCAAACAATCCGGAGATCGAAAATTATCTCGGCGTGACCTTGAGCCATCAAGGCCAGCGCAAGGCGGCGGAAACGGCGTTGCGCCGCGCCATCCAGTTGAACCCGAATTACGCGCCCGCGCACAATAATCTGGCCGTGATTTATTTGAGCCAGACGCCGCCGCTGCCGCAACTCGCGCGCTGGCATTACCAGAAGGCGCTCGATGCCGGGGAGCCGCGCAATCCCGAACTGGAAAAAATGCTCGCCGACCAAGGTGCACCGGTGGCTGCGCCGTGAGCTTGAAACTCGCGAAACCCGCGAACGGAAAGCCGGCGGGGTTTTGGTAGAAAGTATTGTTCGCGACGGCGCGGTTCATATGCTAATCGTTTTTCATGGCGCGCGGCGTGTCTGACAACGAGGTGGTGGGACCGGAGAAATTCGGCCGGTTTTATCTGCGTGAACTGCTCAACAGCGGTGGCATGGCGGACATCTGGCTGGCTTCCGATGCGCGCGGCAAAACTTACGCGCTGCGCCGGTTGAAAAAAGAACTGCGCTTCAACTTCACCGCCCGCCGCCGTTTTTCGCGCGGCAATAAAATCCTCGCCCAGCTCACCGAGAGTAACCACATCGTCGGCTACGTCGAGCATGGCGGCGATTACCTGCTGATGGATTATGTCGAGGCGGAGAATCTGAAGCTGCTGTTCGCGCGGCGGGACGCGGTGCTGGCCGAGAATGTGGCGCAAATCCTCATCGACATGGCGACCGGCCTGAATGATGTCCACATCAGCGGCTATATGCATCTGGATTTCAAGCCGGAGAACGTGCTCGTTTCGCGCAACGGCGCGGTGCGGCTGATTGATTTTGACATGGCGCAGCCGCTGCCGGAGCGGCCGGTGAAGTTCGCCAAAAATCCCGGCACGCCCGGCTACATGGCGCCGGAACAGTTGCGGCATGAGGCATTTGACGGGCGCGCGGACATCTTTGCCTTCGGCGTTTCGGCGTATGAACTGCTGACAAACAAAAAACCTTTTCCCGGCGAATCGCCGGGGGAAATTCTGGCCGCGCAGTTGCAGGACGCCGGGCCGATTCCACTGCGCGAGTTGAATCCCGATGTGCCGCCCGCGCTGGAGAAAGTGATTTTGAAATGTCTGGAGCGCGAGCCGGAGCGGCGTCATGCGTTCACCGGCGTGATGCTGCGCGAATTGCAAAACGCGCTCTACGTTTGATGCTCGGCGATGGTTAACTTCAATGGATGACCGGCCAGTTGGTCAGCGAAAACTGGGTGAGCTGGTAATCGGTGCGGCAATGATTATTGGTCGAGAGGAGATGCATGGCTTGGTTGATGGCCGGAATTTGGCGGGCATAGTTGGGGCCGCCGCCGACAAAATAATTGTGGGAAACAAGCACGAGTTGATCGCCGATCAGGAGCATATTGGGATTGGAAGAATCGCCGCCGCGGATGGTCACGTTCCAATTGGTCGTCAGGCCAAACGGAACGGAGTCGCGGCTGTTCCAAGTGATGAAAGCGCCGGAAAAATTCATGGCCTGGCCGAACAAAAGCATATTTTGGTTCATGCCGATGCCTTGCACGAGGCGGTTCCCGGTCGTCGGCAGGTAGTTCGTATAATCATCCGGCAGCACCGGCAGAAAACCCACCGATGGCGGCAGGTCGGCATCCAGCAGGCCGACGCTGGTGTCGTTGCCCACGTCCACGCGTTGCAACGTTTTGCGCCAGTGCAGGACGTTGTCGGCGTCCAAAAATCCCGCGAGCAGATTTTCGGGATGCATATGGGTGGCGCATAAATAATGCCGGGGCGAAACCATGGTCAGCAAACCTTGTCCATTCATCTGGTTGCTGAAACCGATGGGCGTCGCGCTCAAACCGTGAACCCCGTTCAACCAGAAAGCTTGCGACCAGGCCGGCCTAAAAAAACGATCCACATCAATCGAAAGCAGCGCGTGAAACTCCACCAAGTCGCGGGCGTCGCCGGAGCGGCCTTCGGCGCGCGCCGTCAAGTTGGTCGCGAGATGATAAGCCAGCGTGCCGGGTTGCGTGCCAGTCGGCGCGTTGGGTGCGGCCTGCGTTTGTAAGACGAAGATCAGTGCGACGCCCGCCGCGAGCCAAAGTCGTGAACGCTCAATCATTCCAATTCGCAAGCCAAGGGCAGGGGATGGCAAATTCATACGCGCAAGACGGAAGTTCGTTGACTTGGTTTGAAACCCAAGTCGCGATATGCTATGAGAAAATAGATTAGCACCATCGCCACGATACCCGCCAACACGCCCCAGAACAATCGCCAGTCCGTGCGCCCCGGCGTGGTGCAGGCGGCAAACCACCAGCCGCCGCCGAGGTAGCCGATGAGATTGCCGACGCCGCCGTTGAGCAGTGTCAGCAACGCCTGCGCGCGGTTGCGCCACGCGGACGCGATGTTCTGTTCAAGGAAGATTTGCGCGGTGATGAAGACCAGCACGAACGACGCACCGTGCAACGTCACGCCCACGAGCAGCGAAGATTTTGTGTTCACAGCGCTGAACGCAAACCGCGCCACGCCGATGCCGAGGCCGCATGCAAAAATCCATTTCAATTGCCAGTGCGCCAGCAGCCACACGAGGCCGAACATCCCGATAATCTCCGTCGTCTGCGCCAGGCTCATCCACGCGCTCGTGTGCAGGAAGCCCAGGTCGTGCAGATGTGTCGGCGCATACGGATAAAACGCCGCGAGCGGGATGTTGAACAGCGTGGTCACGATGAAGACTACCCGCACATCGCGGTCTTTCAACAGCGACAGTGCGTCGAGGCCGAGCCGTTCGTGCCATTTCAGATGCTCGGCGGATTTGGGAATTTCCAGCGCTGGTAAAAAATAAGTGAACGCCGCGACCGCCAGCCAGACACCCGCGCCGAGATAACCGGCATACTCCGAACGATCCAGTCCCAGCGTGCCGATGAGCAACGCGCCGCTCATCCAGCCGATGGTCGCCAGCGCGCGGATTGGGCCGAATTCTTTTTTGGCGTCCTTCAGCCGCGCCAGCACCAGCGCGGTGGAGATGGTGAACATCGGCGCGTAGGCGAGGTAAAAAACTTGGATCAGCGCGAGGATGAGCCATGCGTTCGCATGTGCTTTCAGCGCCTTGCTGATGAGGGTGATGAACACGGCGGTGGCGAGCGCCAGACCGCGCAGTAGTTTCGCTGGCGGCACATGACGGTCGGCCAGCGCCCCAAACATCAGCGGCGAAATGAAGGCCGCCACCGCCGAGGCGGCAAAAGCCAGCGGCTTGATCGTGCGCAATCCGTGTGCGTCCAGAATGGTGCCGAGTGGCACGAACCACATCGCCATGGCCAACGACTGGATGAAAAATAAAATCATCAGCTCGGCGTATTCCGCTTGGCGCAGTGTCCTTAACACGGGCGGGAAGCATACTTGCAAACCGGAAAAATCAAAGCAAACAGGCATAGCCGCCGAGCAACGCGCTGGCAATTAGCCAGCGTCCGCCAGAAATTAAATTTTGTAAATCATGGCAGCAACGTGCGACTTTCTCCGTCAAACCAGCAGAAAATGAAAACAATTATCACATTCCTTACAGCCGGACTCATCCTGTGTTCGTTCGGCACGCCGTCCTTCGCCGACCGCAGCGTTGATAAAAATCTCACACAACAGGTTTCCGACATCTTGAAGGAGTGTGAGAAGATTAAGCCAGGCATGACGCGCGCAGAGCTTTTGAAGATATTCACCATCGAGGGAGGCATCTCAACCGCCAAGCAGCGGACTTTTGTTTATCGCAGTTGTCTAATCATCAAGGCTGACGTTGATTTCGCCCTTTCAGATCCGAAGCAGAATGTGCTTGAGGAGCGACCGACGGACACCGTTAGCAAGATTTCCAAGCCGTATTTAGAATGGATTATTGGAGATTAAACACCATGTCTAACAAGATTAGATGAGAAGGCAGTTTCCCTGCGCAAATGTTGCGTAGAGTGTAAATTGACTGCCTATGAAAAAAACTGCCCCCTCCGTTGTTACTAATCTCACCGCTGGGCTTGATCTGGGTGATTATCAACATCACGTGTGCGTCCTCGATGCTGCGGGTAACATCGTCCGCGAGGCTTCACTGCCCAACACCCGGCCTGCCTTGACGTTCAGCTTGGTTCTGGATTCAGCGAAGGCGGCAACCATTTCATGGGCCTGTTGGGGGAGTTCCATGGCTAACTCCTCCAGCCTGCTAAACAGGTAGAAGTTCTGAGGGTCGTCGGCAAAGTCGGAAGATTGAACACTCGACTCGAATCCGTCGGCAATCGCGGGTTCGCCCCAAAGTCCGGAGTCCACTTTCCGCAAAACGTAGTGAGCATCGTTAGGACGAAAGAATGTTTTGATGAGACCGTCATCGCGCCTCACGATGCCAATCTCGCCGGTGTCCAGATTGTATTTGACGACCGCAAGGTCGGCTAACCGGCCTTGAACTTGTTTTTGATTTCCGCGTCGAGGTCGTCATCCGAATCCTTGGCCTCCCAAAGACCGTGATTCAACCCGTAGTTGTCCAGCAGCGCGCCATCGGCGGAGGCGTCGGCCTGACCTTTGCGGCGGATGCGAAATTCGGGAACGAGTTTCCAATCAAACTGGCGGGCGCAATGTTCGAGCAATTCCTGAAAGGCGGAGCGGACGGCGGTCTCGTGTTTGACGCCCAGCTTGGCGAATTTGGCAAGACTGGCGTAATAGGCGGTAACGGCTTTGTGCGTGGGCTTGAGCGTCAGACTCGGCATATTTATTACCTAGTTTGTTACCTAGTTTGTGAGATGTTACCTAGTTTCCAGTTTTTTGCCAGCGCGCGCTGCGACCAGTGCCGAGGCATTTAACTTTTTTGGCCTTCCGTTGCTGGTCGAGCAAATGGCGGATCATGTCGAGGCTGACGCCGGGACATTCCCGCTGCAAATCCGCCACGCTGAATTCGCCAAGCTGCCGTTCAATGGCATCGAGCACCAAGGCGGATTTCGCCCCACGCGGCGCTTTAATCTGGCCGGCGCGCTGTTCAAATTCGCCATAGGCGCGGCGGATGACGGCGAGAAAATGGTTGAGCCACGGCAGCAGGTCGTGCTTGGCATCGTGCCAGCGCTGGCTGCTTTGCCGCAAAACATGGTAATAATCCTCCTTGGATTCCTCGACCAACCGCTCAAGGCTGACATAACGCCCGACCTCGTAGCCGTGCTGGTAAAGCGCCAGCAGCGTGAGCAGGCGGGACACGCGGCCGTTGCCGTCGCGATACGGATGGATGCAAAGAAAATCAAAAATCAGCGCGCCGATGGCGACGAGCGGCGGAATCCGGTCCTGGTCAATCGCGTGGCGATAGACGAGGCAAAGTTCATCCACGGCGGCGGGCGTGGCCTTGGCGGAAACGCATTTGAACCGGGTCACCGGCGCACGATCGGGATGCAGCTCGACGATTTCATTGTCGAACCGCTTGAACTCGCCGGCATCGCCGCTGCCTTCGTGGCTGAGTTTGTGCAGGCGTTTGATCAAGTCCGGCGTGATTTGCAGATTCGTGCCGCTGGTGTGAATCAGATTCAACGCTTTACGGTAGCCGGCGATTTCCTGCTCGGAACGGTCTTTGGGGCGGGCATTGCCCAGCACCAATGGGCGCAAGCGGTCGGCCTCGACGGTGACGCCTTCGATGCGGTTGGAAGATTCGACGCTCTGCACCAGCGCCATTTCGCGCAACGCCTTCAAGAGCTGGGGCGACTGGTGGGTGAAGAGCGCCTGTTTTCCCTTCGCCTCGGCAATGTCGTTGAGCAGCCAGTTGGTGCTCATGGGCACGGCAAAATCGCGGAGCCGGTGGTTGCGGAATGAATTCATGCGGTCAGACAGGGGCAGAGTATTTCAAAACGGATGATGGGCAAATAAAAATGCGTGCAACCTGATTAATTGTCCGGTGTTAAACATTGGTGAGTTACTACTTTCCACCAGATGAGGCTTTGCAGAGAAAGGCCGCAAAAAAATTGCGGAGTCTTCTGCACGAAAGGTCATTCATGGAACGGTGGGAACCGGTGATGAAAGAAATGAAATGGGTCATCAGCGGACGGCCAAACGCAGATCAACATCAAAAAATTCTGCCTGAATATTGTTATCATATATTCGACCTTTATGGGCGGACGATTTTCAAAACATTTGCACCATTGTCAGAGGTAGTGACGATTACGGACAAGGAACGCGCTGCCACCGCCAAAACCGTCGAGGAAGGCCGCGCGGCGATGAAGATTGATTGGGAAAAAATGAGTTCCGTGTTTGCCATGGGCGAACGGGCAATGTCGTTTTTTGAAAATGAAGCTGAGGCATTGCTGAAACGCGAAGGCCTTTTGGATTTGCCGCCTAAACAAGATGAAGAAATTTATCGGTTATTCTTGGGTGATCGTTGGTGGAATGCGAAGCTGGCGGAAATTCAGGCGCTAGACAAAGACAAGCCCGTCGAAGAAATCATCGAAACGAAGGTGGCCGCACTGGAAGAGACAACCAAAAAAGCAATTCCAGAATGGCATCAGCGCGCGCGGGATTGGGAACCGGGGGCAACGACAAAATTTCATGCGGGAGCCGCCAAAGGTTCGGCTGGGTTTATCAATGAGGCTGGTGAATTACACGGCGAAAAGAAAATCAAACACAAGAACACCTACGAAATTCTGCTGATCTGCTGGCCTGAAATCGAGGCCATGATAAAGGCCAAGCCGCCCAAGCGCATGGAAGATTTGTGGAACTGGCTGATTCCATTCAGTCATCCCTACTGGATTGAAATTCAAGACTTGGAGCAGCTCGTCAGCCTTGCCCGTTCCATCGGGTTGAAACTCGCAAAAGCCGGGCGTCCCTCCATGCCCCGGAAATGTTGAAGTCAGTTTTTTTCCCACTTCATAGTTGTTCTGCTTAAGGTCTGTCAAACTGCCACCGTCGAAGGAAATCTCCTTCACCGTTTCATTCGGTTCGGCAGCGAATGGAAATGTCATCCACTGCCGTATGGAAAAACAAAATGAAACTGACAGTAAATGTCATCTCGGATCGCCCCGACGAATACATCGGGAAGAAGGGACTTGTGAAAAATCAAGTCATCACGTGCCAGGACGTTGACCCGTCCGGCTACCGCCTGCTGATGCCGTTTGATTACACGCTCAGCGAAGACGAGAAAACCAAGTGGGCTGGCAAACTCCAAGACAAGCAGATTGTCATCGGGGTGCGCGAGCTGACTCCGTTTGGCGGCCGTCTTCGTGCGCGGGGTGCGATTGTCACCGGCCCGGACGGTAAAAACTGAACGAATATGAACCCGGAATTGTTCGCCCTGTCACTCATCGAATCCGCCGCGCGTCTGTCGCCGCGTTCGAGGCCAATGTCCGTAATCTTCAAGGCAACATCAATGCCATTGATTTGCTCTGGCGGGGCTTCGACCGGCTTGACGGTGGCGAAAAACTGCACATGCAATCACTGTGCGCGCTGGCGCATTTTGATTTCAATTCAGCGGGTGCATACTCCTACGAGCAGGCGTTGCTGACGATCCGCCAATGTGCTAACGACCAGATCGTGAGACTGATTTAGAGAGTTAATTGGTTGACACTCCAATGATAGATGGAGTGTTAACATGAATGAACAAACTGTAGTAGAGAAGAAGAGGAACAGCCCCCCGAGGGGGGCTGGCGGCGCGAAAAAAGTGCGCCGTTTCACCGCCGATGAAAAGCTCAAGGCCGTGCGCTTGCGGCTGGAGGAGGGCTTCAGTCTGGCGGATGTCTGCGCCGAGATTGGCGTGGCGCAAAGCGGCTTGAGCCGCTGGATCCGCCAGTATCACACCTTGGGTGAGGCGGGCTTGCAGTCGGGAACGCCGGGTCCCCGGCAGTCCCGGTTGCCAGCGCCGATCACCGACAAGATCATCGAGCTCAAACAGGAAAACCCCACGTTCGGCATCAAACGCATCTCGCAGATATTACGCCGGTGCTTTTTTCTGCCGGCCAGCCCGGAGACGGTGCGCCAGCGGTTGCACGCGGCGGACTTGATGACCGAAAGCTCCCCGCCCAGGAAGCGGAACATGGTTCGGCCCCGGTTCTTTGAGCGGGCCACGCCCAATCAGATGTGGCAGACGGACATCTTCACGTTCCGTCTGGGCGGGCGTTACGCGTATCTCATCGCCTTCATGGATGATTACTCGCGGTTTATCGTGGGCGCGGATTTATTCCGCAGCCCCACGGCCAACGCGGTGATCGAAGTGTATCGCGTGGCGGCCGGCGAGTTCCAGCCGCCTAAGGAGATGCTCACCGACAACGGTCGCCAATACACCAACTGGCGCGGCGTCAGCCGCTTCGAGGCCGAGCTCAAAAAGGATCGCGTGGCGCACTTCAAATCGCGCCCACATCATCCGATGACCCTCGGCAAAATCGAGCGCTTCTGGGCCACGATCTGGCCGGAGTTTTTATCCCGCGCCCAGTTCGATAGCTTCGAAGCGGCCCGGGAACGCATCAAACTCTGGATCAAATATTACAACCACAAGCGGCCGCATCAGGGCATCGAAGGACTATGTCCGGCCGACCGCTTCTTCGAGATCCAAACGCAACTGCGCAGCACCATCGAAGCGGGTATCCAGGAAAACCTCTTGGAACTGGCCTTGCGCGGCAAACCCCAAGCTCCTTTCTATATGGTGGGCCGCATGGACGGACAGTCCGTCGTGCTGCGCGCCGAGAAGGGCCAACTCAAACTCAGTGTCAGTGATCAACAAAACAACGAACAAGAACTTACTTATGACCTCAACCAAAATAACGACCAGCGAAAAGAAAACGGAACGGAAAAAACGCACGCCAGCGCCCCAAGTCAGTGCCCCGGACAAAGTCCAGGCGGTGCTGGCGGTGTGGACGGAACGGTGCAAGCCGGCGGAAGTCTGCCGCCAGTTGAACATCAACTGGATCACCTTCAACCACTGGCAGCAGCGGGCGATGGAGGGGATGCTGCAGGCGCTGGAGAACCGCGTCAACCTGACCAAGGGCGAAGCCTTGAGCCCGCGCCTGCAGGCATTGTTGCAACATCGCCAGCGGGCGGTGACGGCGACCAAAATCACCAGCCGGCTCGAGCAGATAAACAAGCTTGCCAACCCCACCCTGACTCCGGCAAAAACGGAGTAGATGAATGCCAAGGCCCAACAGCGGGCGGAACTGATCCTGCAGGTCCGCTCCGGCCGGATGACGGCCACGGATGCAGCGCAGGCGCTGGGCATCTCCCGCCAACAATACTACCAGTGGGAACAACGAGCCCTCACGGCGCTGTTGTCAGCCTTGGAGGATCAGCCGGCGGGGCGGCCCAAGACGCCCACGGACCCGGAGAAGGAAAAACTTCAGCGCCGGGTGCAACAACTCGAGCAGCAAGTGCAACGCCAGGAACAGCGGGAACAGTTGCGCCAACTCCTGAACGAGTGGGCGGATCGGAAGGACTTGCCGCCGTCTAAAAAAAAACCGCTATGATCCCCAAAATCCTGCACCAGCTCACCGCCATGAAAGCAAAAAATCCAACTTCATGGCGGCAGGTGTGCGACCTCGTGCCTTATGCCAGCGTCATGCGCTGGCGGCAGCGGCAGCGACTAGGAAAACCCGTGTGCCAATCGCCCGGGCCCAAGCAGTTGCCGCCGCTGGACTGGACGGAGCTAAATCCGCTCCTGCGCCAGTTGCACCCTGGCCGCGTGCGCACCCGGGGCACCGGCGAACTCTTAAAACAGTTCGCAGGTCGCCTCTCGCGCCGGCAACTCCGGGCGCTGGTGCAGGATTATCGGCGGGATCAACTCCAAACCATGAAACACATTCACTGGCTCCATCCGGGGCTCGTCTGGTCTTGCGACGCCACCGAATACGGCGAGAACGGCGTGCTCATCATCCCCGTCCAGGATCTCGCCGCGCGCTACCGCTTCCGGCCTTTGGTCTGCCGCCAGCAAGCGGGCCGGCAAATCGCCACCCATCTCGAAAGCCTGTTCCGGCAGCACGGCCCGCCGCTGTTCCTCAAACGCGACAACGGTTCGCCCTTCAATAATCAATATGTGGATGAAGTCATGGGCCGCTACGGCGTGCTGCCCTTGAATAATCCACCCCACTTTCCCCGCTACAACGGTGGCATGGAAAAAAGCATCCGCGACCTCAAGGCCGCCCTGGATCAGCGGTTGAATGCCTCCGCCGAAGTGGCGAACAACTTCGCCCTGACGGTCGAAGTGACCGTCCATGATCTCAATCACCGCCCCCGGCGCTGCCTTAACGGCCGCACCGCCTGCGCCGTCTTCCATGACGACGCCATCCGCTTGCGCTGGTCAAAATACCAGCGTCATACCATTTTCCGGTTGCTGCTCGCACAGTTCGGAGCGATGATTGGAAATCCGACGAACGGCGCTCACCTCAAACCCGCCACGGCGTGGCGGGTCACTGTGGAAGCCTGGCTCCGCTGCCAGAATTTGATCGCCGTCCGTCAAAACCAGAAACCAAAAGTGTCAACCAATTATCAAAAAATTTGGTCTCATAATTAAGTTGGACGCACAGCTCTTGCCGCAACTCGGTCGCCAGTAGAAACTGCAAAAGTATCTAGTGTCCCAAGCCACAACACCAAATAAAATAAGCAGCTATAT
>PLHK01000134.1 GCA_003139955.1 Limisphaerales bacterium | reverse complement strand
AAGGCAAACGCGGCGCGCAGACCCGCCGGCGCTGGAGCCAGTTTCATATCCAGTTCCGCGAGCGATTGGTTTTCGGGTAGCAAGTCTTGCAGGATTTTTACCGTGTCACGCAGGCCGGCAAAAATTTGCGGCGTGAAAATCTTTTCTTCAGCCTGTTCCCTTAAACCGGCGGCCAACGTCAGTAGATGGCCGGCAAGGTTGCCGCTGTCCACGCTCGANNAGGTCGTACGCGGCGAGGGTCGAAAGCAGCATCATCCCGATGTTCGTGGGCGACGTGCGCGTCGCGACGACGGGGTTTGGATATTCCTGAAAATTATCCGGCGGCAGCCAGTTCTCCAGCGCGCTGACAAACGTGTCGAAAAAATGCCAGGTCATGCGCGCGGTGCGGCGCAGAAACGTCAGCTGCTCGGCCGTCAAATCCGGCGTGACGGATTCAATGGGCTGGCTGATCCACCAAGCGATCCACGGCGCGGCCAGCCAGATCAGGATCAGCGGCAGCGCAAAGGCCAGTTGCGCGGGATGCCGGAACACGAGAAAAATTCCGGATGTCAGCGCAAGACTCGGCGCGACCCACATGGTCACATAAAAATCAGCGAGGTCGGCGCGCGTGGTGCGTTCGGAATCGCTCGAGGTTTGCCATTCGAGCAGCCGCCGGTGGGTCACGAGCAGGCGCACAAGCGTTTTGCCGATGGCATCCAGGCTGATAAACGCGTCGTAGGCCAGGAACGCCAGGGTGAGAAAAATCTGGCCGAGTTGCCGGCTGCCGACCGCGGCCACGTCGTGCAGATGCATTTTCCAGGGCAAATCCTGCGGCTTGCGCACCGCGCTGAACACCGCAGCCAGTAGGCCCGGAAGTGAGATGATGCCGAACACCAGCAGCAAAAACATCCCGCCGAGTCCCGGTTCAAACAGCCAGCCGCCGAGCAACAAAAGCAGCAGCGCGACCGGGACGAGGCTGCGCCGGAGGTTATCGAAAATTTTCCATTGCGACAGCACCGAGAGCGGATTGGCGATGCGCCGGGCATCGGAACCGGGCACGCGCGGCAACAGCCATTGCGTGATTTGCCAGTCGCCCCGAATCCAGCGGTAACGGCGGTCCATGTCCACGTTGTAGCGCGAGGGAAATTCCTCGTAGAATTCCACGTCGCAGACCAGCGCGGAGCGCGCGTGGCAGGCTTCCAGCAAATCGTGGCTGAGAATGGTGTTTTCCGGAAAGCGTCTGGCCATGGCGCGCTCGAAGGCGTCCACATCGTAAATCCCTTTACCGATATACGAGCCTTCGTGGAACACATCCTGATACACATCGGAAACTTCCCGCGTGTAAGGATCAATGCCCGCGTCGCCGGCAAACAGCCGCACGAACCACGATCGCCGGGCGCTCGGCAAGCTCACGCCGACGCGCGGCTGGAGAATGCTGTAGCCCTCGCGGACGGTTCCGCGCACGGTGTCGAACACCGGCCGGTTCAACGGATGCGCCATCGTGCCGACGAGTTGACGGGCGGCCTCGCGCGGCAACTGCGTGTCAGTGTCGAGCGTGATGACATATTTTATTTTCGGCAGGATGGCGGTCTCGCCGGCGATTTCGGAAAAACAGCCGGGCGCGCCGCCGCGCAGGAGCGCATTGAATTCCATAAGCTTTCCGCGCTTGCGCTCGTAGCCCATCCACAAGTTTTCGCCGGCGCTCCACCGGCGTGGACGATGAAACAGAAAAAAAAGATTTTGTTCGGCGGAAGAATATTTTTTGTTCAACGATTCGATGCCAGCGCGCGTACGTTGAATCAATATCCCGTCGCCCGGCTGCGCTTCGGCCGGCGCGTCGCGGAAATCCGTCAGCAGCGCGAAATGCAGATGTTGATCCCGGTTCGCAAGGTGATGAATTTCCAGGGTCTCGAGCAGGCAATCCACGCCCGCCACGCTCGTGAGCATCGTGGGCACGACGACCATCGTGCGGCATTCCGCCGGGATGCCGGCGGAAAAATCCAGGCGCGGCAGCCGGCAGGGATTCACCAGCAACGTGGACAGCCAGTTCATCAGCGCCACGGCCAGCTGGCTCGCGCACAGCAAAAAAATCACCGTGAAGAAAATTAGTTTCCAGCCCTGCACGTCCAGCGCCAGCGCCTGCCGCACAAATCCGAGCGTGGCCAGCAGCGTCAGCAAACCGATTCCGCCCGCGTAAAATGCCAGTGGGAAGCGATGGATACTGCGTTCCATGGCGGTCGGCCACGGCCACCGGACTTTGGCCAGCCACGCGAGTTCGGGCCGGCCTTTATCAATCAGATAAAAACCAACGTGGGCGGCGCGATCGCTTTCGCCATTTTGGCGCGCACGGTCAGCGGCCAGTTGGACGGCGCGCTGCGCGATGTCCGCTTCCGAAAGTTCACTTTGCCGGGCCAGAAATTCGACCGAATGCCGGTAACGATCGCGGGTCGCAAAATCCATCGCGTGGTAAACCCCGGCGGGATCGCCGCGCAGAATCAATTCGACCTGGCTCAGGTTTTCCACGAACTCTTTCCAGTCCATGGCGCTCAAGAAACGGAGGCTGGTGATACTGTGGCTGACGGAGACCTGGTCGGCGGCCTGATTCTGGGTTTCCAACTGGACGAGCTGCTCGATGGACAAGCCGAGCTGTCCCAGCCGTTGTTCGAGCCAGCTGCGCGCGAGATGCAGCACCGGGCTTTGCCGCGACAGCCGCTGGCAGAATTCCGCCACGAAGGAACTGGACAAGGTCAGATCAGATTTCGCCATGTCAGCGACCACGATGACGAGATGCGATGGATCTTTCTCCGCCATTTCCTGCAACCGGTTCACCCACAAATCCGCTAGGTCGCGATCCGTCCGGGCGACGGTGAGCCGGGTGGTGACGCGCTGGAGATTTTCAATCAAGCCCAGACGCAGCATGATGGGAATGGCCCACAACTCTCCCAGCTTCAAGGAATGTACCGTTTGATAAGCGGCGACGAAGGCGCTGAGCGGTTCCGCATCAATTTGCGCGTCCACATGCGAGATCAATTCCAGTACGATGTCATAGACGCGCGGCAGCCCGGCGCAGGCACCGTTCAAGAGGCGGGGCAGTTCCCGGCTGTAGCCGCGCGGAAGATGCCGTTTGGCCATTTGTATTTGCTCTTCGATCAGGTAGAAATTGTCTAGCAGCCATTCAGCGGCGGGCGTGATGCGCCGGCCTGGTTTTACGACGAGGGTTGCGCGATTGAAGGTCCGCAGGATGTCCTCGTTTTGTGTCAGCCTAGCCAGCAGACTGCTGGAACCTTTCCAGGTGACCACCTGATGATTGGCCGCAAGTGTCTGGGCATGGTGGGCAAGTTGTTCAACGCTGAACAACTCAGATCGCAAGGGCGGCTCACCCACGCTGGGGTGCACCCGCCGCAGATCGGTCACCCAGTTTTGAAAGCGCAATGGCAGTGTCTGCATGGTGTCCATACTTTCAACCGCAATTTCTGCCACTATTTTGCCGCAGAAATCCAACCAGAGGTATTCCTACCATTCAGCCCATCAATTATGGGCGTTCTGTATAATCATCTTTTCAACGAGGTGCGCTCGTGCTCAACAAAATAATTCGGCTATTATAGAAATGATTTCTCCTATAAGAATCCGCTTTTTCGAAGTCAGATGATATGGGGTGTTCACCCCACATACGATGGGGCATGGCACAAGAATTTCAGAGGTTCGAGAACACATCAATTTGCGTCCAGTGCGCATAGCGGCGTGTGCGGGCTCGCTTGAAACAAACAGCGGCGAGGCGATAAAAAATACTCGTTAACGCAAATCAACACCCGCTCGACCATCCTGCCGGTCGAATATCAATGGAAGCGCCTTGAAACAAATCGCCGCGCAAATAATTCCCCAAAACAGATTGGTGTTTTTGAGGCGCAGCGCGAACCGCAATCCTGAAGGCAACAAAAACCCTCTAGATCATTGATAAAATGGTGCCCCGGTGCGGACTTGAACCGCAAACCAATTGATTAAGAGTCAACTGCTCTACCATTGAGCTACCGAGGCGAAATCTAGCACGGCGAAACATTTCACCGCGAAAGCTGATTCTGACAGACCCGAAAATCCGGGGCAAGATTTTTTAAAAACTCAATTGCCGGAGGCACCTAGTTTTTCTCACTACAGAATAAACCAGCGCACCACGCATTTTTTTAATGACGCGCCTCGGTTTGTCGGGGAAAATAGTCACGTCACGATCACATGACCGTCACCTTATTCATTCCCTGTTTCATGGACGCGCTGTTCCCACGCGCCGGCATCAGCATGGTTGAGATTCTCGAACGCCTCGGCCACAAAGTTGTTTGCCCAAACGAAATCGCCTGCTGCGGCCAGCCGCCATTCAACTCCGGCTATTGGGACGAAGCACGCACCATCGCTGCACCGGTGTTGGAAAAATTGAAAAGCGCCGAGGCTGTCGTCATCGGTTCCGGTTCGTGTGGCGCGATGATCAAAAAGTTTTATCCCGAACTTTTCAAAAATACTCCGCAGGCGGAATTGGCGAAACAAGTTGCCGCGCGCACGTGGGAATTTTCCGATTTTCTCGTCAGCAAACTTGGCGTGACCGACCTCGGCGCGAAATTTGCGCACAAGGTCACGTTTCACGACGGTTGCCACGGCCTGCGCGAACTCGGCATCAAAACCGCGCCGCGCGCTTTGCTCAGCAAGGTCGTCGGATTGGATTTTGTCGAGCTGAAGGAGGAATCCTGCTGCGGTTTCGGCGGAACTTTTTCCGCGAAATTTCCGATGATTTCCACCGCGATGGGCGAAGTCAAATGCGCCGCCGCAACCGAGACCGGTGCGGATTTTATCGTTTCAAATGATTCGAGCTGCCTGATGCACATCCAAGGTTTGTTGTCGCGCCAAGGCAGCAAACTTAAAACCATTCACCTCGCCGAGGTGCTCAACCAGCAATGAGCTTCGTCTCCGAATTCAAAACGCGCGCCAGCGAGAAGTCACGCGACCTGCGCCATCGCTCGGTCATTCGCACGGCGTTGCGCAGTTACGAAGTTGTGCGCGACAAGCGCAAGGCCGCGTTCCAAAGCTGGGAATCCGCGCGCCAAGCCGCCGCCGAAACTAAATGGGAAGCCATCAATCACTTGGACGAACACCTTGTCGCGTTGACGAGCAAGCTCGAAGCGCGCGGCACGAAAGTTCATTGGGCGAGTAACGGCGTGCAGGCGCGCGAAATTATTTCGCAGATCCTTCGCGACAAAAAAGCCCGCACCATCATCAAATCCAAGGCGATGACGAGTGAAGAAATTCATTTGAATCACGCGCTCGAAAAAGAAGGTTTTACCGTCGTCGAATCCGACCTCGGCGAATTCATCGTGCAACTTCGTCACGAACCGCCGTACCACATTGTTTTTCCCTCGATGCACCTGACGCGCGGCGAAATCAAAGATCTGTTCCAGAAAGAACTGGGCGACGCGCCGTCGGATTCGCCAGAAGAATTGACGATGGTCGCGCGTCGCGTGATGCGGCAGAAATACATCACCGCTGATGTCGGTTTCACCGGCGGAAATTTTGCCATCGCCGAGACCGGCATGATTTCCATCACGGAAAACGAGGGCAACGCGCGCCTCACCGCCGCGCTGCCGAAGACGATGATCACGTTGATGGGCATCGAAAAAGTTTTGCCGCGTTTCAGCGACCTGGCGCTGTTTCTGCCGATGCTGGCGACCGCCGGCGCCGGCCAGCCGATGACATGCTACAACACGATGTATTCCGGTCCGCGCCAGCCCGGCGAATGCGACGGCCCGGAGGAATGGCACGTCATCTTGCTCGACAACCGCCGCACCGAACTCCTCGCCGACGCCGAGCAGCGCGACTCGCTGCACTGCATCCGCTGCGGCGCGTGCCTGAATGTTTGCCCGATTTTCCGCAACGTCGGCGGCCACACTTACGGCACGACTTACAGCGGGCCGGTCGGCGCGGTCATCACGCCGCATCTGCGCGGCTTGCAGGATTGGAAACATCTGTCCAACGCGAGTTCGCTCTGCGGCGCGTGCACCGAAGCGTGTCCGGTGAAAATTGATCTGCACCATCATCTGCTGCAAAACCGCCGCAATGCCTCCGCCAGCGAACCGGCATTTTTCGAGCGGCTCGCATATAAAATTTTCGCCTTCGTCGCGAGCAGGCCAGTCCTCTGGTCGTTCGCAAAGAAATTTGGCCGGCTTACGCAACCGCTGCAAAGACTGGTCACGGGCGGCGTCATTGACCCCGCCCGCCAATGGACGAAAACCCGCGACCTGCCGCCCATCGCACCCGAATCCTTCAAGGAATGGTGGGCGAAACGAAAAGAATCACAGGCCGAATGAAAAATGTAGAAACAATTTTGAGCGAGCGCGAAAAAATCCTGGGCCGCATCCGCGAGGCCTTGAAAGTTTCCGCTCCCCCGCCCGGTTCGCATGACGAAACGTCGGCGCATTCGACGACGGAATCACCCGCGAGCCACGCACGCGAATGGCTGCCGTCCGTCGGCGAGAGCAGCGCGGAGCAGTTCGCCTTGTTCACCAAAAACGCCGCCGACTTGAAGGCGGATTTTCAATTACTCGCCAGCCGTGCGGAATTGCCGGCGGCGCTAAAAAAAATTGCCAATGACGAAAAATGGTCGCGCTTCGCGAGCCACGGCGGCGAGTTGAGCAACTTCGCCAGCGCATCGCTCGGCCTGCCGGTTTTGGAAACAGACAAAGGCTACGACGTTCAGGAAATGGAAAAATGCGACGCCGGTATCACCGAATGCGACGCGCTCATCGCGCAGACCGGCGGCGTGGTGGTGACGACCCGCAGCGCGGGCGGACGCGCATTGTCCGTGCTGCCGCCGCATCACATCGTCATCGCACGTCGCGAACAGCTTGTAGCCGACTTGCCCGCTGCGTTCGCCTTGTTGCAGCAAAAATACGCGGCCAATTATCCGAGCATGATTTCGTTCATCACCGGCCCCAGTCGCACCGGCGACATCGAACGCATTTTGGTTTTGGGCGCGCACGGACCGAAAAAGCTGACGATTTTCTGCTTCTGATTTTCTGTCATCAAATTGATTTCCGAATTTGAAACAGCATTTCCGTTCCGCTAAAATTCCCGCAATGAAAGGCAAAATTCTCCTGCCCACGATTTTTGTGGTGGTGTTCGCACTGTCGCGGGTTCCGCACTTGATGCCGTGGAATTTCAGCGTCGCGTATGCGTTTGCGTTTTGCGCCGGCGTTTATTTTCGCGGCGCGATGTTGTGGTGGCTGACGCTTGGCGTCATGCTCGCGACCGACATCGCGCTGAATTGTTATTACGCCAGCCACGGCATCAACGTCTGGGATTTGGCCGATTTGGAAAATTTATTTTTTAATTACGCCGCCTACGCCATGCTGATTTTTCTCGGACGCCGGTTCAAGCCGCAATCATCCTTCATCGGCCTGCTCGGCGGCGGCCTGCTCGGCGCTATTTTATTTTATTTCATCACCAACACCGCGTCGTGGCTGTTCAATCCGTTTCACAACCCCGAATACACCAAAAACCTCGCGGGCTGGATCATCGCGTTGACCAAGGGCACGGGCGGCTATCCTTCGACGTGGGAATTTTTCCGCAACACGCTTTTGAGCGGCGGCTTGTTCACCGCGCTCTTTGCCGCCGCCGAAAAACTCACCGCCGAATCACCCGCCGAAAAAACTGCGGGTGCGCGCGAACCGGCAGCGGAAGGTAAAACTGAAGCTGAACCGGAGGAAGCCAAGGCGTGAAAATTGGCGTCATTTCCGACACGCACGGCTGGCTCGACCCGCGCGTGGAAAAACTTTTTGCCGGCGTGGAGCATATTCTGCACGCGGGCGACATCGGCAATCCGGTGATCGAACTGGAGTTGAAATTCATCGCGCCCGCCACCGTCGTGCAAGGCAATGTGGATGTCGGCCTGCCGTTCAAGCTCACGGAAACCGTGATGCTCGCGGAGAAAAAATTTCTCGTGCATCACATCACGAATCCGTGGGCGTTGTCGGAAACCCTTGAACCACAGATTCGCCAGCAAAAGCCGGACGCCGTTATTTTTGGTCACACGCACAAGCCGTTTGCGCAGATGGTGGACGGCGTTTTCTTTTTGAATCCCGGTTACGCGGGCAAGCCCAAGTTCGGCGCGGAACGCAGCGTGGCGATTTTACATTTGGACGGAAAAGAAATCCAGCACGAGTTTATTCCCTTGTGAATTAAACGAAGAATCCTAAATTATTCCAACATGAAAACACTGATTGGAATCACTGGCATGTTTCTATCGGTGTTTGTTTTATTTTCGACCGCAAATGGCCAAGGCACATTTCAAAATCTGGGCTTTGAATCAACTCCTGTTGATTTAGGAAATGCTGCTAATGGTGGTGGAAATTCAGATGACTATTATTCCATTCCATTTTGGACCGCGACCTGCGGCCCATATCAAACAGGCGTAACATTAAACGACTATGTGCTAGATGCAACCACGGTATCCCTTCAAACTTCTACAACACTATTTACACCAATTGCTGGCACGACCAGTCTTTTTCTTTCTTCATCATCCTTCAGTTATCCCAGTTCAGCGGTCGCAAGCGTATCTCAAACGGGCTTGGTGCCATTTACGGCTAAATCAATACAATTCAAGGTGGCGGATGTGATGGCATTTCAAGTTTCCTCAAATTTACCGGGACAGTTTTTTGTTACGATAGGCGGTCAAAACATTGCGTTACAAGCACTCGCCAATTACGGTAGCTATACCGAGCTAGCTGGAAACATTTCGGAATGGGCTGGCCAAACATCAACACTTTCGATTGGCGTTAATGTTCCGTCCAGTCAGGGTGGAGAAAATTATTACCAAGGTTTGATTGATGACATTTCGTTTTCAACCACCGCTGTGCCGGAACCAGCAACGATATCTTTAATCATACTAGGAAGCGGCTTATTGCTGCGCAGGCGAACCCGTGGTTGAGAATTTTAGCGCGAGTTCTTTGACGCCGCGCAAATCCAGTTTGCCGGTGCCAAGCATCGGAAAATTTTCCACGCGGTAAAACGCATCCGCCTTCGGCTTCCACAAATTCGGCAGATCGCTGGCGGCAAATTTTTCCAACACGATGGCAAGTTCAGCGTCCGCGAGCTTGTGCAGCACGACAAGCCGTTCGCCCTTTTTTTCATCCGGCACGCCGATGACGACAAACGTGGTTTCCGCCGCGCCCGCGAGTTCTTGTAATTTTTCCTCGATCTTCAACTGCGGAACCATTTCGCCGCCGATTTTGCTGAAGCGGTTCAGCCGCCCGGTGATCTGCAAAAATCCGTCGTCGTCGAGGAATGCCACGTCGCCGGTGCAATACCAGCCATCGCGCAAAACTTCGGCGGTTTTTTCCGGTTGGTTGAGGTAGCCGAGCATGAGGTTCGGCCCGCGCACGAGCAACATTCCCGCCTCGCCGGGCGGCAGGATTTTTCCACCCCACGGATTTTCGGCGTCAGTGATGCGCACGCACATGCCGGGCACAGGCTGGCCGATTTTTCCGTGCTTGCCGCCGACCTGATAAAATCCGGCGGCGCGATAATCCCAAGTGTTCACGGCCACGGCGGGCGAACATTCCGTGCAGCCGTAACCTTCAAACGGGCGGATGCCAAAGCGCGCCTCGAACGCAGCGGCGAGCGGTTCCGGCAATTTTTCCGCGCCGGTGACGACGAGTTTGAGTCCGCCAAAGTCTTCCGGCGCGACGCCGCGCAGATAAATTTGCAGAAAGGTCGCGGTGGCGAGCAGCACGGTGACTTTATTTTCGCGCACCATCGCGCCCACGCCTTTGGAATCGAGCGGATTCGGATAAAATGCGACGCCGGTTCCGAGCACGATTGGCAAACAAAGCGTGACGGTAAAACCGAACGAATGAAAAAACGGCAGGATGCCGAGCAGTCGCTGGTTTTCGTCGAGCGCGATGACTTCGCCGCACTGCTGGATGTTGGCGAGCAGGTTAAATTGCGAGAGCATGACGCCCTTCGGCTCGCCGGTGCTGCCGCTGGAAAAAATAATTGTCGCAAGATCATCCATGCCGGTGTGCGCGGAACCAAAAATCTTTTCCAACAAAAATGTCGGCGCAAAGTTGGCGAGCAGAAACACAGAGATTTTTTCCGTCAACGACGATTTCGCGGCGAGGTCTTCGAGGAAAATAATTTCGCCGGGCGGCGTGAGTTTTATTTTCTCCAAAAATTTCCGCGAGCTGATAATCGTCTTGATTTCACACTGTTTTACGCAGTCGGCCAGCGTGGTTTCAGAGAGCGTATAATTCAGATTCACCGGCACTTTTCCGCAGAGAAACGCGGCGTAATTCACGAGCGCGCCCGGCACGCTCGGCGGCAGATAAATTCCTACCATCTTTTGACCGCACCAGATATTTTTCAGGCGGCGAGAGAGAAAAATAGTTTTCACGAGCGCGCTGCCGAAATTTATTTTTCCACTCGTTGCATCAGCGAAGGCGAAGCGAAACGGATGTTGGCGTGCCATGTGGATCAAACTGCGATGGAGCGGCTGCATTTGCGCGCGGCGCAATGACCACGCATTGACCTGCAATTCCTGCACTGCTTCGCGCACGGCAAACGGCGTGGTGGTCGGCGGCAGCGGCGCGCCAAAACTCACGGTGACCGGATGCGGCAGGCGCGAGGTGATGAGGTGAACAAATTTTCCACGGCGGTAACTCATCGGTCCGCCGAGCACGCCGTCGAGCGCGATGGGAATGATGGGCGCATCTACATTTTTCATGATGTGCTCGATGCCGCGCCGGAACGGCAGAAGCTGGCCGATGCGCGTGATTTGTCCCTCGGCAAAAATGCAGACGACTTCGCCGTTGCGGATGGCGTCGCTCGCTCCCTTCAACGCGGTAAGCAGTTCGCGCGGACGCTGTTCGGACGAGACGGGAATAGTTTTCCAAATTTTTGCGAACGGCTTTATCCACCATTTTTCGTATATGTCTTTGAACATCAGAAAACGAATTGGTCGGTCGGTCGAGGCGATGAGCAATAACGCGTCGGCGAGGGAAACGTGGTTGCAGACGAAGAGCGCGCCGCCTTTTTCGGGAATGTGATCGCGACCAACGATGCGAACGCGATAGATGGAATGAGTGAGGCACCACAAAATAAAACGCAGTAACGCGTCGGGCATGAGCGCGAGCAGATAAACGGCGGAGGCGAGCGACAAGCCGGCAACAATGAGAAAAATTTGCGGCGGAGACAATTTTAAAACGGTCGTGAGCAATCCAAAAACGACGGAGGCGAGCGCGATGCCGACGAACGAAATTAAATTTGCCGCCGCGAGGACGCCGCCTTTTTGTTCGTGCGCGGGACGGAATTGCAGCAGCGCGGAAATCGGCACGATGTAAAAGCCGCCGAAAAATCCGAGCGCGGAGAGATTGATGGCAACGACAGTGAATGAGAGTCCGCCACGTCCGAGCAACACGGCGCAAATCGTGAGGCCGATGGCGCCAAACGGGATGAGTCCCGTCTCGATTTTTCCGGCGGAGAGAAATCCCGCGAGCAGGCAGCCTGTCCCGATGCCGATGGCCGTGGCGGCCTGCAAATAACTGGCCTGCGCGGGGTCGTTGATGTGCATCACATCCTGCGCATAAATGACAATGACGAACTGAATGAGCGCGGCGATGAAGAAAAAGTAAGTGTTGCCGATTAGCGCCAGCCACAACGGACGGTCGCGGCGGATGATTTTTATCTGCGTCCACAATTCGGCGACGAAGTTGGCGCGGAATTTTTTCTGCGGATCAGCGGCGGGAACTTTGGTGATGTGCTGGCCGGTCGTCAGGCCGATGACGGCGAGCGTAATTAAAATGACGCCTGACCATGCGGGTTGCGCGGAAAAAGTTTTGCAGAACAAGCCGCCCGCGACGGTGCCGATGATGATGGCGATGAAGGTGCCGAATTCCAGAATGCCGTTGCCCCACGACAGTTTTTTCTCCGGCAGCAGTTCCGGCAGCAAACCGTATTTGGACGGACCAAAAATTGCGCTGTGGACGCCCATGAGGAACACGCAGAAAATAGTGAGGTAAAGATGATGGGTCGCGAGACTGACGAGCGCGAGCAGCATCACGAAGATTTCAAAAACCTTCACGCCGAGAATTACGCGACGTTTGCTGAAACGGTCGGCAAGAAAGCCGCCAGCCATCGAAAATAAAATGAACGGCACGGCGAATAGTGCGCCGACGATCGTGACCAGACGGTCGCGTTCGCCGGACGGCAAATTCAATTGGGTGATCAAAAAAATGGCGAGCCACTTGAGCGCGTTATCGCTGAACGCGCCTTGAAACTGCGTGATGATCAGCGCCCAGAAGCCGCGCGTGGCGGATGGTGGATGGCCGACGGACGATGGTTTATTATCATTGCTCACAAGGCCAAGCTAACCAATCGCGCGGCGAAATGTGAATTGAAAAAATTTGGACAACATCGTTTGCAGCGATGCTGTCGGTCACTGGACGCGGGCGGAAGTGCGGGCGGCCATCCATTGCCAGTCGGGCCAGTCGGCCGGATCGAGCGAACCGCCGCTGATGATTGACCCCGAACCAAACACCAGCGTGGTGCCGTCCACCCAGTGATGCGTCTCGGAATGGCCATCAGCAAACGCGAAGCCGCAACCGCCGTTGTGATAAGAGCCGGGATAATCCACCCAGCCGGGCGTGTCCTCGCTGAACGCGAAAGCGGCGTCATTGAGGCCTTGGGCATTTTCATCGAGCAACACCCAAAGTCCCGATGGGCCGGGCGCATTGATGTCAGCCATTTTGCCGTAAGTGGCCCAGGGGGAATTGCGCAGATGGGTATCCAGACCGTTCAGCCACGGGCCATTGACGGACAGGGTTGGCACACCGCTATGGCCGGCGCCCTGATCATAACCAGGGCAAATGGTGCCGACAGCCTGATTCATGGAAAAAGTCCGCGCGGCGGGAACAATTTTTCCCATGAGCGCGGCATTGGTGCCTTGGTATGGGCCGACACGTTCGTCGGCCGGGCAGCGGAACACGGAGACCGCGCCGGAGAGATAATGAATCAGCAAGCTGCGCGTGGGATCCAGCAGCACGTCGGGGTCGAACTCTTGCGCGCCCGACCCTGGATAATTGGGCTGCGGAATGCCAGCATTTCCGCTGCACCAGGCATGGCCTGGTGGTGCGGTCGCGTCATCGGGATTGGGCGGGAAAAAGTCGTGGTTGTCGTCCACATAAAGTATCATTGCGGTCATCATCTGTTTGCCGTTATTTAGACACAATGCGCCCTGCGCCCGCTGCTTGGCTTTGGACAGCGCTGGCATCAGCATCGCCGCCAGAATGCCGATGATGGNNATGGCGATCACCACCAGCAGTTCGATCAGAGTAAAAGCCCGCCGCAGATTCATGGTGTAATTGGATTCAAGGCGGAATGAAGACATTCCGTTCTCACAATCATCATACGCGACAAGCGGCTGACGGGTTACATAAATATGCCTAGGCGGCGAATGTGGTTCGGCCAAGCGTCAGCTTCCTTTGCAGCCAGATTATCACGGCTTGAAGTCAGGTTGCGAATTGGTAAAACTTTACGAGCATCGCCTGAAATAATGAACGTCCATCACCTCGAACTTTTTTATTACGTCGCCAAACACGGCGGCATCATGCCGGCGGTGCGAAACATTCCGTATGGCATCCAGCAGCCGGCGGTGAGCGCGCAGGTGGCGCAGTTGGAGGAATTTCTTGGCGTGACATTGTTTCAGCGCCGGCCGTTCGCGCTGACGCCGGCGGGCGAAAAACTTTACACCTTTTGCGCGCCGTTCTTTTCCAATCTTGGCAAACTGGCGGAGGAATTTCAGGGCGGTCAGGCGCGGCATTTCCGTATCGGCGCTTCGACCATCGTGCTGCGCGACCATCTGCCGAAATTATTGCAGGCGGTGCACAAAAAATTTCCCGCGTTGAAGGCCTCGCTGCGCGAAGGTTTTCCGGTGCAACTGGAAGAGCTGCTGGCGAAAGATGAAATTGACCTCGTCATCACGCTGGTCGGGCAAAAGCCGCCGGCTGGATTTCAATCGGAGGTGCTNNGTGCTAATGGAATTGCCGCTCGTGCTGCTGGTGGAAAAAAAGCGCGGGCTGAAATCGGCGGCGGAGTTATGGCGGCGCGACAAAATTTCCGACTCGCTCATCTGCCTGCCGGCGACCGAACTGGTGACAAAAAATTTTCTGGCGCGGCTGGCGGAGATCGGAGTGGACTGGTTTCCGACCATCGAAGCCAGTTCGATTGATCTGATAGAGACCTACGTGGCGAGCGGCTTGGGCATCGGCCTCGGCGTGGCGATTCCCAAACGCGCGCTGCCCGCCAACGTGCAGGCGCTGCCATTGAAGGATTTTTCACCGGCGCTGATTGGCGCATTGTGGCGCGGCAAAACCACGCCACTGCTGGCGGCATTTTTGAGTCTGGCCAAAGTGCGGGCGCGGGAGTTACAGTAGTCTGGCCTGTTGCTTTGTTTCGGGACAGTCCCGCGGCAGTTCAGACAGTCGCAACGCTAATAATCAGGTTTAGCCATATTGACAGATTCAATGTTTAATGTGAACCTTACCTTGATGTTGCTTGTTTTTTCATTGAAACTTGGTATGTGGATTGCTCGTTACAAGGTT
This sequence comes from Limisphaerales bacterium, assembly GCA_003139955.1. GTDB lineage: Bacteria > Verrucomicrobiota > Verrucomicrobiia > Limisphaerales > UBA11358 > UBA11358. Next base: position 3,393 of record PLHK01000134.1, on the reverse strand, counting down.
GGTTTAAGAAAATATGTTGACCCGAACAAAATATTTGAGCCGCCGACAACTTGCGGGATTTGTGCTGGGTGAAGTCTTGGTGGCGTTTGGCGTGCTGATGATCGTCTTTTCAGGTTTGATTTACGGTTACGTGCAGGCGAACCGCATGGCGGAATGGAGTTCCATGTCGCTGGCGGCGCAATCGTATGCCTCGCAGGGCGTGGAACAAGTGCGGGCGGCAAGTTGGAGTGTGTGGAACTATCCGGCGACCTATGGGCCAAACGGGTCAGATCAACTTGGCCCGATCAATTCCACAAACTCATATACGACAAATTTTGTGGATGTGCTTGATGTTCCCAGCACGGGCAGCCCCACCAATTCCAATTTATCCTTTTGGGTGACCAACAATATCTATGTGACGCAGTATGGATCTGGCAATCCGCCGTATCGCCAGATCCGTTGCGACAGCATCTGGAAATTTCCATTGACCGGCCAGGTGCAGACCAACACGGCGATCATCATCCGCACCAGCGACCAATGAAAATTTACAAAAATACAATCAAGACTTCCGGCGCCTTTTCCCGCTGCGGTTTTACGCTGGTGGAGGTGATGGTGGCGGCGGGTATTTTTGTCATCGTCGTTGGATCCATGGTGGCGGTGCAGATTTATGGCTTGCGGGTTTATACTTTGTCGGCCTCGAAAGTCATCGCCACCACCAACGGGCGCGAAACGCTCAATGACATCCGCGACCGCATTCGTTCCTGCCAACTCGTCTATGTGGGCTTCTACACCAACGGCACGTTTTCGAGCATCTCCAATGGCTTGAGCCAGATTGGAAATGCGCTGGAGATTTTTCCCTCCACCAATGATTCGCCGGCGTCTGCGACATTTTTCTACATGGATCCAAGCAGCAATGTTGTGAACATCGTCACCAACGGTGTGGTCTCGCAGGAGGCCCAATACATGACCAACTATTATTGTTTCGACGCCGAAAATTATCAGCAAAATATTGTTAGCAACTACGTCAATAATCCAGTCATCGGCATCACGCTGCTATTTGCCCAGTGGGAGTTTCCCGGCGGCACCATCGGCAGCGCCAACGCCTATGACTATTTCCGTCTGCACACCCGCGTCAGCCGGCGGGCCAATAACAACCCCTGACCATCCGATGCAACTTCTCAAAAACACCTCTCGTCCCGCCAGCGCAGGCTATGCGCTCATCATCACGATGTGCTTTCTGGCCGTGGCCTTGATCACTTATGCCAGCATGATGTATTGGGTTTCCACCAACGCCCATATCACCAAGCGCAACAATCTGTTCAACCAAAGCGAGAACGCGGCGGAATCCGCCACGGAAATGGTGCTGGGCGCAATGATGCGCGATTTTTACAACCAGAGCCTGAACCCGAGCAGCACCTACACCTCCTCGACCAACCTTCCAACCCAAACGAACTGGCCGGTGACCTTTCAATTCAGCGACACCAACGGAGTGGCCAATGCGACCACCGTCTACATCGGCCCGGTCAACTGGGGAAATCTGCCGACCATATACAGCGGGCTGAACGGTTTGGGGCAGTATTGTGAAGTCGCCTCCGTAGCCACGCCGCAAAACGTCGGGGAAAATCTGTCCGCAACGGTTGACCAGCAACTCTGGTTGGGTTCCATTCCCATCTTTCAGTTCGCCATTTTTTACAACATGGATATGGAGATCAACCCTGGTGAGGCCATGACCGTCAACGGGCGCGTGCATTCCAACTATAATATTTACGCTTCAGGCGCGAGTTCCGGCGCGCCCTTGACTTTTTCCACCAATGTGGAGGCGGCGGCTGCATACTTTGCGCACCAGAGCCCGCTTGACCCCCGCGGCGAAAACTGGCGCCCAGGAAATGTGACCTTTTCCGACACCGTCAACAACCCTTTGTCCAGTGCCCAATATTTGAGCCTGCCCATCGGCACCAACGGCAATAATAATCCCGCCGCGATAGAAAGTCTTCTTGACGTTCCGCCGGCGGGCACATTGCCTACTTCACCCACTGGGCAGGTCTATCCCTATAATGAAGCCGATATCATTATCACCAACGCTCCGAGCGGAACAAATATTGCGGTTATTTACCAAAACTATAACAATGCCAATCCGCAAACATTGGTCCCAATGGATGTGACTAACGTCGTTGTCCAATACACCACCAACGGGAGCAGCGTCTCCTCAAGTTACGTCACCAACACTTACTATTCATTTGTCACCAATACCACCTTTTACGACTACCGCGAATCTGACACCGTGAACGCCATCCAGATCAACGTGGGTCAGTTTGGCAACTGGTTGACCAATGCTAACGGCGGGTTAACTTATAACAACCTGAATACAGCCGGCGGCACCAGCAAAGGCCATAACATAGACGGCGTGTATGTTTTAAACAGCGTTCCTCTCAGCGGCAGCCAGCTCCCTGGCGTCCGGGTCGTGAATGGCGCAAAATTGCCCACCGCCGACGGATTCACCGTTGCGACTCCGGATCCGCTGTATGTCGAGGGCAATTACAATACCACCACTAACAATGTCAATTACTCCACCACGCTGGGCGACACCACCAACACCTGGCCGGCCGCACTGATGGGCGACGCCGTCACTGTCCTTTCCAGTGCTTGGAACGACAGTCTTTATACGAGCAGCTATCCTGAAGGTTCACGCACTCCCGTCTCCACCACCATCAACGCGGCGTGTCTGGAGGGCATTGTGCCATCGAATGGCACCTATTACAGCGGTGGCGTGGAAAACTTTCTCCGATTGCTTGAAAACTGGAGCGGCGGCACAACTCTGGGCTACAACGGCTCCATCGTGGTGCTCTTTCCCAGCCAATATGCCACCAATTTTTGGAGCAACACAAGCTATTACGGCGTGCCCACGCGCGCCTGGGGCTTCGACAACAATTTTAAATCACAGTCGCGGCTGCCGCCCATGACACCCCAGTTGCGCACGCTTTACCGGACGAGTTGGACGGCTTGGTGACCGCCGCCTTGCGGCATGCCCCGCCGAGCAAAAGGGAATTATTCAAGATTTAAAAGTTTTTGGGATTTTCAAATAGGACTGTGCGGATTCAGTAACGGAAGTTGGCTCAGCAATTGCTATCAACGGCTCAAAGAAAATTTACAGCTTGCAATCACGGTCAACAAAACTATAAGAAAGAGACATGGGTTTTACACTGCCATTTCTATATGGGGGTTCAAGGAAAAAACGCACCCAGGTCATCTCGGTGGATTTGGGCAGCCGAACCACGAAGGCGGTTCTGCTGGAGCGGCGCGGGGAGATTTTCGCCCTGTTGCGTTATGCTCTGCTGGATGCCCCGATTTTTGACAAAAAGATTTCTCCCGAATTGATGGCCGACCACCTGCATTCCATTACGGAAGCGCTGGGCA
>PLHK01000078.1 GCA_003139955.1 Limisphaerales bacterium | reverse complement strand
GTCCTGTCGTGGGCACCACTTTTATAAGGGAAATCAAGGATGATGCGGTAACTTGCACAGAGTAAGGCGCGAAGTCCTGACCATTGGCGGGTTTATTCAAAAATATTTTTTGGCAGAGGTGATTCCGATGGCTCTGGTTTTTGCGTGCGGAGAACTTTTACCTCGTCCGGTGTCACCACCAGTCCTGAATTACCGAATGAATTATAGACGAACGTCAGAACATTCGCGATATCCTGGTCGCCAAGCGGGAACGCAGGCATACTGTTGTTGAATTTCATTCCGTTCACCACCACTTCTCCCTGCCGGCCATGAATCACGATTTGTATTGCCCGGTTCTTGTCGGCATTCAAAAAGTCTGATCCGGCCAAAGGCGGAAACATATTAGGCCGCCCCAGTCCCGTCGGCTGGTGGCACGCCGCGCAGATGGAAGTGAACAGCCGCCGGCCAAGTTCAATCCGCTCGGCTTTCGATTTTGGGCCATCTGGTGGCAGTTCAACGCCACGAAGGCCGCCGCCGTCCACCCAATTTTTGATTGTCAGACGTTGCTCATCGGTGAGGGCCAGAGATTCAGGGCTGTTGGCAATCGGCATGGCCTCTTTGTAATACGATCCTTTCCAACTATCCCACACGCGCCTTCTGATCTCCCAACGGTCTGAATATGCTGTTTTATAGTCCAGCCAGTTGTAGACAAATCGTGATTGCTGGTTGTGGCAACTAGAGCAGTTACCCATGAAGATCGGCTGTATGTCGCGAAGATAAGTGGGACTGTCATTAGTCGCTCCTGAAGTTGTAACTTTACCTTGATGCACCGTGCTTCTGGATGTCGTCGCAGATGTGTCCTGTGCTAAAGCTTTTGTAAATATCATGCACCCGAGTGCGGCTACGAAAAATGGCCAAATAAATCGCACTCGCCGCTGCTGATTCAGGAATAAGAATGTAGGCATAACTGCTTTCTTTGTTTTAATAATCAATCTCAACTTTCATTGGTGTCTTAAAATCCAAGGGATAACTGCAAAATAAGTTGATTGGAAGGTTGGGTGGGATCGGTGCTATGAAGAAACTCATAGTCACCTTCAAAGAGCAGGGTGCTCGTGAAATAGTAGACATAGCCAGCAGTATAACGCTCGGCTGAAGTTCCAAGTCCGTCGTGCAGAGAGTCGTAGCGGCCCACGAGTTCTAGATTATTGATTAACGGCAGCTCCAAATTCAACCCGGCCAGTTTGTAGCCAGCCTGCGCATACCAACCTTGCTGACGGATGAGACCAAGGTCGTCGCTTCCGTAACGGCTAATAATATACTCTCCCTTCGCCTCAAAATTTGCGCCCAAATGAAAGGCCGCATCCAACACCCCCGCCGACCAAAGGTGGGTTCCGGCGTCATCCCATTCACCCGATTGCCCGGAGATGCCAAGTTCCAGATCGTAATGGGGTTTGAATGGCATAAATAATCCCAAGCGCGCACCGCCGGATGGGTGGCCATGCAGATTCGCCACCACGCCGTCGGATCTGAGACCCACGTTTCCACCCAAATCCAGCGCGTCAGCATTTCCGGTTCCGTCCGCCGAACCTGGCCCGTTCACTCCATACACCGAATAGTTGATGAATTTGCCCGCGTCACCCAGCGGAATTGCGCCGAGCAACTCGGCACCGACTCCGCTGCCGGGAATAAGCGCATCCACCGCCAGCGGATCATCAGGAATCTTGTTCAACCATCCCGCGCCCCGCTGGCTATAGGTTCCGAGCGGTAGCAACAAGTCGCCCACGGCCAACGTCACATAATCATTCATGACATAATCCAACTGTGCAAAACTCAAATCAAAGCTGGTTGAATAACCGCTGCTTGAGGGCGCGTTATTCTGAATGGTGGTATCAAAGCCGGCCTCGAACAAAATATTATCCCCTGCCCGATACAGAAAAATGGGCGCAAAATCGGCCAGCAAAAACGATCCGTTTTGTCCGGACGTCTTGACGTATTGAAACTCCGCGTCACCCAGAATCTGGAAGTTGTGATTGACGGTGGCCTCGTCGATTGGCACTCGTGGAAGCGACTGCGCCTGCGCCGTCGCGATGCTTTTTTGTTCCGCGTCGGTAGCGGTTTTTTGCGTTTCGCCCAACCGTTGCTGCAATTGCTGGATGGTTTGTTGGTCCAGCTGGTTCGTCTGTTCCAGCGACTGGAGTTTCCCGTTCATTTGTTGAACCATATCCTTAAGCGCATTAAAATCAGCGTCGCTGACCGCCGCGCTGACAAGTGTGGGAAACGTCACACCGAGCGCACAGCCCACAGCCATTGCACCAATCATCAAGCGGCGTGTTGTAATTGTTTTTTTCATTCGTGGTTCAAGTGATNNGCATGATGGTTTTCCATTGCGCCGCCGTCCGCTCGGTGGGGTAACGCTCAGGATGGCAGCGGTTGCAATTGATTGAGTAAAGTTCAGCCCCAGTAAGATGCGTTTTGACCAGGACATTATTTGTATCCGGCAGACTGACTTTCAATTCCACGGAATTGGTCTGCAACGGTGCAGAATTGGTTGGCGATGACGAATCGGCTGTCGGTTCAGCGGAGTAAAGGGTGGATGCTAACGCGCCAATTGTCATGGCGGCGAAAGTGATTTGAACCAATGCTTTTAACTGCTTGGATTTTTTCATTTTATTTCCGAGTGAAGGTCGGCCACGCATAATTATTTATTTGGCCTCAAATGTGAAATTCACCGTCGCGTCGTCATCCTTGACTTCCACGTCTGCCGTTTGCGTCCCCGCTTTGCGGTGCGCGGCGACAATCGTGTATTTGCCGGGCGGCACATTTTTGATGACAAATTTTCCGTCCACGCCGCTCACACAAAAATACGGATGATCAAAAACACTGACCCACGCGAACATCCACGGATGCACATCGCACTGGAATTTCAAAAACATCTCCGGCTTCGGAAACGTGTAGGTCAAGTCCGGGGCGCCCGACATTTGCACATCGTTTGAGGTGGGATTGCCAGTCACGGTGGAATTAATATGGACATTGTGAATGCACGGATCGGAGTTTTTCACGATCAATTTTTGTCCGGTCTGAATCGCAAGAATCGTCGGCGTGTAAAGGCAGCCTTTTTGATCAAGCACAGCGGGCGCAGCGGATGCGCCGGTGGATTTGCCGTCCATGCCCTCCAAATAAACGGTTACGTTGCCGAATTCACCATTCGGCCCGACGACATAATGATGCGTCGTGGGTATGTTAGTATGCATCGCCATGCACTCTGCGTTATCTGCCATCGCAGCTAGCGAAATTTCCGTTGGCGCCGTGCCTTTGAACGTGATGGTTCCGACGATGTCCGCCGCGTGTGCGACCGCCATTGACGCTAAAATCACAACCAGAATAAGTTTTGAGAGAACTTTTTGAAGCAACATGAAATCATGTTGAACAGAAAAAATGCGCGAGAGATATGGGGTGTTCACCCCATACAAAATATTCTTTAAATGACAATAACCCTTCATTGGTTTTCATCTTAAAGCGCACTGCTTATCCAAGACTCCACATTTATTGCTAAAAACTTCTCATTTATTGCCACTTGTTGGGCGGGTTGGTGAGAGGTAATTTTTATTGTGTCGCAAACAGAAAACAGAGAGTTGATTGTAAAAATGTCGCGCTCGCAGGTTTATTAGGATTATAAGTTTTCATCTCCTAAGCAAAAAAATTAATTGCGCCAAGTTGTTTTGCTTAAACCGCTTCAGCTAAAATTTGCCCGTATCAGCAATCCATTCTCCGTGCAGAATTTGGATGTTTCCCGACTGGTGCAACGGCTTTTGGCCTGCGCGCATTGTAAAATTCCTTGGCCGTGGTTGAATCTTTTCCGGCGGCTTGCTAAATTTTTCTTCTATGGGACGCCAATGGCTTCATGCCAAACGATTGGTTGCCGGTCTAAAAAAAGGCCGCGCGACCGGAAAACTGGTTCGCGAAATTTCCGTTGCCGCCAAAATGGGCGGCGCGGACATTTCCGCGAATGCGCGGCTTTTCACCGCCGTTGAAAAAGCGAAAAAAGAAAGCGTGACGAAAGACGCCATCCAGCGCGCCATCAATAAAGGCGCGGGCATCGGCGACGAAAAACTTGTCATGGATCACGTCGTCTATGAAGGCCGCGCGCCGCACAACGTGCCCGTCATTGTTGAGGTTTATACGGATAATGTGAACCGCACCGCGCCGGAAATCCGCGTGCTTTTTAAAAAAGGCCAGCTCGCCACAACGGGCAGTAATAAATTTTTGTTCGACCACGTTGGCCTCGTCGAGGCGCATCATCCTGACGCGAACATTGACCGCGAGGCCGCTGCAATCGAGGCCGGCGCGAATGAAGTCGAGACCCTCACGCACGAACAGAATGATGACATTCCCGAAGGCACGGCGGGTGCGAAATTCATTTGCGAACGCACATCCGTCCACGCAGTTTCCCAATGGCTTTCCGCCAACGGCTGGACGGTCGTGACGAGCGAAATTGGCTACGTTCCGAAGCAATTTCCCGAACTCACCGAGGCGCAGCAAAATGAAGTCGGCGAATTTCTCCACACGCTCGACGAACATGATGATGTGCATCGCGTCTGGGCGGCGCTGAAATAAAAATTATTCCGCATCGCCGCCGCCGTTTTTCTTTTCCCAACTGCGCCGTGTTTTTTCCGGCAGGCTCGTGTCCACTTTGGCGTAGTAAGTCTCCTCGCCAAATGATTTGTTGGCCGCGTGCTCCAGTTCCAGCGACGGCGTGACGCCAAATTTTTCGTGCGTGCCGACAAACACCGTTGCACCTCCCGGCAGCATAAAACATAAGAATAACGGGCATTTTCCCGCGTGCGCCGCGACGAGTTCCTGCACTTTCGTCAAATCTTTCGGCTGTAAATGCGCCGTGTGCAGGCGCAGGTGAACCTGCTTGGTGTATTTTTTCGGCGCGTCTTCGAGCGGCATGATTTCCTGCGGAAAAATCTTCGGCTTGTCCTCGCTGGTGCTGACTTCGCCGACGACCAGAATCGCCTTGTTCGCTTCGAGCAGCGGGCGGAACTTTTCATGGTCGTTCATCACCAGCAATTGGACCGAGCCTTCCAAATCTTCGAGTGTGACCATCGAATACGGTTTGCCGGATTTCTTGGAAAAGCCGTGCGTGACCGCGGAAATCATCCCGCCGATGCGCGTCAAACTGCGGTTCGGCAGTTCGCCGAGCTTCGCCAGATTGGTCAGCGTGTATCTCTCTAGAATCGGCGCGAACGGCGTGAGCGGATGGCCGGTGACGTAAAATCCCAACAGTTCCTTTTCGTGCGCGAGTAATTCGTGCTGCGGCCATTCGGGCAGATTGGAAATCGCCTCCGGCATCGGCGGCGTTTTTTCCTCCAGCGCACCGAAAAGCGAACTCTGCCCTTTTTGTTTGTCGGAAAGAATGCTCGCCGCGCGCGACAATGTGCGTTCAATCTGCGCGAACAGCGTCGCCCGCGTTTGATCGAACGAATCGCAAGCACCGGTTTTGATCAATGCTTCCAATGGTTTTCGCGTGAGCGTGCGGCCATCCACGTGCTCGCACAGCTCGGAAAGCGTCTTAAATTTTCCGTGTTCGGCGCGCGCCTTCAAGATTGCTTCGACTGCGGCTTCGCCAACACCTTTGATCGCCGCCATGCCGAAACGGATCGCCTTGCCCTTGCGCGCGGGCGCGAAGAAAACGCCGCTCTCATTCACGTCCGGTTGCAAAACCTCGATGCCGAACGCGCGCGCCTCGGCGATGTATTCCGACAATTTTTCCGTGTTCGCCATGTCGTTCGTCATCATGGCGCAGAAAAATTCCACCGGGTAATTCGCCTTCAGATACGCGGTCTGATACGCGACGACGGCATACGCCGCAGCGTGCGATTTGTTGAAGCCGTAGCCGGCGAATTTTTCCAGCAAATCAAAAATTTGGTTCGCTTTCGTCGCGGAAATTTTATTAGTCACGGCGCAGCCTTTGACGAATTTCTCTCGCTGCTGCTGCATTTCCTCGACCTTCTTTTTGCCCATCGCGCGTCGTAACAAGTCCGCCGCGCCGAGCGTAAAGCCGGCGAGCAACTGCGTCGCCTGCATCACCTGTTCTTGATATATTAAAATTCCGTAAGTTTCTTTGGAAATGGATTCAAGCAGCGGATGCTCATATTTGATTTCAATCTCGCCGTGACGACGCTTGATGAAATCGGGAATCAAATCCATCGGGCCGGGACGATACAACGCGACGAGCGCCGTGATGTGCTCGACGGAACTGATCTGAAATTTTTTGCACAGGTCGCGCATCCCGCCGGATTCCAACTGGAACACGCCGAGCGTTTCCGCGCGGTTAAGCAGGTCGTAAGTTTTTTTATCATCGAGCGGCAACTGATCCACGTCCACGGAAATTCCCTGCGTGCGCTTGACCATCTCGCAGGTGTTGCGGATGACGGTCAACGTTTTCAGGCCGAGAAAATCCATTTTTAGCAGACCCAAATCACCGACGGGACCCATTGCGTATTGCGTGACAATCGCGCCGTCTTCATCCGTCTTGAGCGGCAGCAGATTCACGAGCGGCTGGTCGCCGATGACGACGCCGGCCGCATGAACACTGGCATTTCGCGTTAGGTCTTCAAGAATAAGTGCCGTGTCAATCAACTCGCGCGTGATTTCTTCAGTCTCGTAAGCCTCCTTGAATTCCGGCGACTGCTTGAGCGCCTTCGTCAGATCCATTTTCAAGTCGAACGGAATCATTTTCGCCAGCCGGTCACCGTCACTGTAAGGCAAACCCATCACGCGGCCGACATCGCGCACGACACTTTTCGCGCCCATGGTGCCAAACGTGATGATCTGCGCGACGGAATCGTTGCCGTATTTTTTGCGGACATATTCGATGACGTCCGCGCGGCGGTCGTCCGCGAAATCAATATCAATATCTGGCGGATTCACGCGCTCGGGATTCAGGAAGCGCTCGAACAGCAGTCCGTAACGGATCGGATCAACATTCGCGATTTCCAAAAGATAGGTGACAATCGAGCCGGCGGCGCTTCCGCGCGCCACGCAGGAAATTCCTTGGCTGCGGCCGTAGCGAATGAAATCGCCGACAATGAGAAAATAGGAAATGAAACCCGTTTTCTCGATGACTTCCATCTCGACTTTCAACCGGTCAATGACCGTTTTGACGGCGGCTGTGACAATTGGATTATCAAACGTGAGATCATTTTCCGCGCTGGCGACGAGTGTCGGCAGGCGTTTTGGATTGTCCACGCCCGTAACGATGAATTCATTTCCCTCCGCTTTCGCGTGAATCGTGTAGCGGGTGAAAAGTCCCTCGGCGAGCCATTGCCGCAAAAAACCTTCGCGCGTGAAATGTTCCGGCGGATGAAACACCGGATAATGCAAATCCTTCGTCGCCTTCGGAAATTTGATTTCCAAATTGCACTTGTCCGCGACCTCGCGCGTGTTCAGCACCGCCTCGGGAACTTCGGCAAAACGCGCCTGCATTTCCTCCGCGCTGCGCAGAAAAAATTGTTCCGGCACATAGCCCGCGCTCATGCGCTTGGGATTGCTCAACAAATCCTGCGTGCCGATGCACACAAGGCAGTCGTGCGCGTGCGAATCGCCTTTGTTGATATAGTGAACGTCATTGGTGCCGACGAGTTTCAGGCCGAACTCCTTTGCCCACGGAATGAGGAGTTTGTTGACCTTGACCTGTTCGGGAATGCCGTGGTTTTGCAGTTCGAGGAAAAAATTATCCGCACCGAGCGTCTGCTTGAAAAAATCCACCGCGTCGCGCGCCTTGTTGATTTGATCCTTCATGATCAAATCTGGAATCTCGCTCGCGAGGCAGCCGGACAGCGCGATCAAACCTTCGCTGTGCGCCGCGAGAATTTCTTTGTCAATGCGCGGCTTGTAATAATAGCCCTCCAAATGCGCGGCGGTGGTGAGCTTGATGAGATTTTTATAGCCGGTCTCATCCTTCGCTAGCAGACCGAGGTGATGATATTTGTCGCCCTCGACTTTTTTGCGCTCCAACCGCGAGCCAGGCGCGACGTAAACTTCGCAACCGATGATGGGTTTGATGCCTTTGGCGCGCGCGGCCTGATAAAATTCGATGACCCCGTGCATCGCGCCGTGATCGGTGATGGCGAGCGCGGGGAATTTCAGCTCGTGCGCCCGTTCCATCAATTTATCCAAGCGACACGCGCCATCGAGCAGTGAATACTCGGTGTGCAGATGCAGGTGGACAAAATCAGCGTGCGACATTGGAATTGAATTTTACCCGCGCAACCCGACGCGAAGCAAGCAGCGGATGTTCACCTCCCGGAAAATTTATTTTGCAGCGCGGCGAAAACCTGTCCCGGCGAGATTTGCGCGAGGCAATGTTCCTGGCTGGCGCATGCGAAAAGATTTCCGTCGCAAACACAGGTTCCGCCGGTGAGCGCGAGATGTTTTTCGCCAATTGGCGCCCAGCGCGCTGGCGGAGTCGGGCCAAACAGTGAAATCGTCGGCACGCCAAGTCCGGCGGCGAAATGCAATGGGCCAGTGTCGCCAGAAATGAAAACGGCGGCGCGCGACAACACGGCTAGAAAAAGCGGTAAATCGGAAATCTGCTGTAAAATCAACGCTTCCGGTGCGATTTTTTTAAATTCCGTCATCAAAGCAGCCTCGCGTTCGCCGTGCGCGGTGGTGAAAACCAATTTCATTCCGGCGGCGGTGGCGAGTTGATGAAGTTTTGCCCAATGCGCGAGCGGCCATTCTTTTTTGGTCTGGCTGGAGGCGACGTGGCAGAGGACGGCGCGTGCGTCCGGCAAAATTTTTTCGGCGGCGTCTACTAGTGCAGTGTCGGCGTAAAGTTCAGATTCGAGCGAGCGGGGTGGAGGGATTCGCCAGCCGGACAGAAGTTGCGCGAGCCGCATGGATTCGTGCGGCGGATTTGTTGCGGTCGCAACGCGGTCGGTGTAGAAAAATTTGCGGCCAAAAAATCCGCCGCGCTCTGTCCAGCCGAGCCGCCGCTTGGCACCGATGAGAAAACTCAAGATTGCGCCACGGTCGTTGCTGGCGAAGTCCACGGAGCGGTCGAATTTTTCCCGGCGCAACGCGCGGATCAGCGGCCAGGTTTCGCGCAGGCTTGCGCTGCCGCGCCGGCGCGGCAGTGGCCAGACGTGTGTGAGCCATGCTAGGTGTTGGAACAGCGGCGCGATTTCCTGCGGAACGAGCAGGTGGATTTCAGCTTGCGGAAATTGTTTGCGCAAGGCGCGCAGCGCGGGCGTCATCAGGACGGCGTCGCCAAAGTATTTGAATTGCAGCGCGAGAATTTTCAATCAGGAAAACAGGTTGAGTCAGGAAAACGGGGAAGACCTGACGGATTTTTCAATTCATACCTTGCTGCTTTCCTGATTGAAAATCCTTTGTTCACGAGGCGAATTGCAGTTCGTAAAGTTTTTGGTAGACACCGGCGCGCTGGACGAGTTCGGCGTGCGTGCCGGTTTCGACAATTTTTCCCTGATCCAAAACGACAATCAGATTGGCATGGAGAATGGTCGAAAGCCGGTGCGCGATGCAGATTGTGGTGCGGCCTTTCATCAGTTCGTCGAGCGCGGCCTGCACGGCGCGTTCAGATTCGGTGTCGAGCGCGCTGGTTGCTTCGTCGAGAATCAGGATCGGCGTGTTTTTCAAAACCGCGCGGGCGATGGCGACGCGCTGGCGCTGGCCGCCGGAAAGCACGACACCTTTTTCGCCGATGACGGTGTCGAAGCCTTGCGGTTTTTGTTCAATAAAATCAAAGGCGTAAGCGTGTTTCGCGGCAGTGACAATTTCATCATCCGTCGCGCCGAGGCGGCCCAGCTCGATGTTCCGGCGGATGGTGTCGTTGAACAAAATATTTTCCTGCGCGACGACGGCGATGTGGTTGCGCAGGTCGCGCGTGGAGATGTCACGTAAATCCACGCCGCCGATTTTGATCGCGCCGCGCGCCGGGTCGTAAAAGCGCAGGAGCAGATTTGCGAGCGTCGTTTTGCCGGAGCCGCTCGCGCCGACGAGCGCGACAATCTGGCCAGCCTTGACGGTGAGGTTGATGCCGCGCAGGACGGTCTTTTCGCCGTAGTTGAAATCGAGGTTTTGAAATTCGATATCGGCGTTCGCGGCGTGGAGTATTTTGGGCGCGGTGGGTTCCGGCACGGAATTTTTGGTGGCGAGCAGTTCAAAGACGCGCTCGGTGGCGGCGCGCGCCTGCACCACCTGATTTTGCAGCCGCGTCAGATTTTTTAGCGGTTGATAGATGTAAATAATCGAGATCAGCAGTTGCAGGAAATCTTCGGCCTGGGGCCGTTCGCCCGACGAGCGGATGACGTAGCCGAGCATCAGGGCGAGGCCGCACGCGCCAAAAAATTCGATGAGCACGCTGGGCATTTCCGTGGCGCGGGTGATGCGCATGATGAGGTTGACGGAGCGGCGGGCGTTCTCGCGAAATTTTTCGGCGACAAGGGTTTCGAGGTTGTAGGCCTTGATGACGCGGTGGCCGGTGAAGCCTTCAGTCATCGTCTGCACCAGATCGGCGGACTGCGTCTGCGCGTCGCGGCTGGAACGGCGGATTTTACGGCTGTAAATGGCGATGGGAACAATGCACACCGGCAGCACGATGATAGAGAGCAGCGTCAGTTTTGGCTGTTGGAGGAATAAAAAAACCAGCACGCCGATGAGCGAAATCGGGTCACGGACAACTACGGAAACGATATTTGTCAAAATTGTTTGTAATGCGCCCGTGTCGTTCATCACGCGCGAGACGAGTTTGCCGGTGGCGTTCTCGGTGTAAAAACCGGCGGATAAATTGAGCAGGTGCGCGAACAACTTCGTCCGTAAATCCGCGACGGCGTGGGTTCCGACCCATTGCAAAAAATACACATTCAAATAACCGGATATGCCACGCAGCAGAGAAATGATGGGAATAAGTGCGATCAACATCCAGACCGCGCCGGGGTGCGTATGCAGGCCGCTGGCCAATCCGTCGCGAGCATTGTAAAACCAGTTCTGCACATAGTCCGGCAGATGTTTGATTGGCGGGCGGGCGTCGGCGTTGGCCGTGGGGAAAACGGCGGCGTAGATGAACATCGTCGTGGCGATCAGCAGCGGGCCGATGAGGCCGCTGATGACGCCCATGAACACGCCGAGAAACAGCCGCAGCTTGTAAGGCCGCGCGAGTTCCCAGATTTTGCGGAAGAAGTCAGTCATGTGCCTCCATTTTGGCGACGGCGGCGGAAAGTGAAAGTTTTGTTTTCAACTTGGCACGCCCAGCGCGCTTCTTTAGCTTTGCCCCGAACGTCCCCCATGCCGGGTCGTGGTCATGAATCATTTCCAGAACATGAACTTCGACATCATTGTCATCTCGCTCCGCACGTCGGTTGAACGCCGCGTCAGGGCGTCCCGCCAACTGGATGCCATGCCGTTTGTCTGGAGTTTTCAGGACGCCGTCCACGGCGCGTCCTTGCCGTCTTTGCCGGATGAATACGACCGCAAAAAACACCTGCATCTTCTGGGCTTTGACATGATTCCAGGCCAGATCGGCTGTTTTTTATCGCACCGGCAGGTCTGGAAAAAATGCGTCGAGACCCAAAGGCTGACGCTCGTGCTCGAAGATGATTTCGAGTTTCAACAGCCGCTTTCCAAAGTGCTGCCTATCGTATTTGAAAATTTGTCGCATTTCGATGTTTTGAAGCTGCAAGGTCTCAAGGAGGGTTGGAAATACAAGGTTCTGAGAAATTATGGCAAAAACCAACTGGTCAAACATTACCATGATACCTTTGGCACGACCGCCTATTTTGTAAAACCCGAAAGCGCCAAAGTGCTGCTCGAAAAGTCCAAGCCGTTTCATGCGAATGTTGACGATTTTTTCGGCCACGATTGGATTCACGGCCTCAAAATTCTTTGTGTCCTGCCGTATCCCGTAAAACCTTGCGGTGCGACGACCACCATTGGCTGCTTTGACATGAGAAATGGTAAGTTAAATCGCGCTGAAAAATTATTGATCAAGCTCCGCCGGCTGCCCCGGTCATTTACCAAGAAATTTTACCGGCTACGCACTTTCCCCAAACTTTATTTCCAAAAAATAAAATAATTCAGGTGGCGATGATTTACGATTGTTTCACATTTTTCAACGAACTGGAGCTGCTGGAACTGCGGCTGCATGAGCTGGCTGGCGTGGTGGATAAATTTGTACTCGTCGAGGCGACGCAGACGCACACGAACCAGCCCAAGCCGCTGCACTACCAGGAAAACCGCGCACGGTTCAGCGCGTTCCACGACAAAATCATTCACGTCATCGTGTCCGATCTGCCGCAGTCGTCCGACCCGTGGATCCCGGAAAATTTCCAGCGCAACAGCATCGCGCGCGGCCTGACTAATTGCCGCCCGGACGACTTTGTACTCGTGTCCGATCTGGATGAAATCCCCCGCGCCAGCACCGTGGAAAAAATGAGCCGCGAAATTCCGTTCCAGGATGATTTTTTTTCTAACGCCGTCCATGCGGCTTTGAATTCGCGCACTGTGAAAAGTGTTTTTCACCGGCGCGGCTTCCGGCGGCGGCTGCGGAAAAACCATCCGTTCGTCTGGCGGTTTGAGCACACGCTTTACAGGTATTTCATGAACTGCAAATCGCTGCAGCCGCCGTTGAGCTACGGCACGGTGATGCTGCGCCACCGTGATTTTTCTACGGCGGAGGAGTTGAGGCACAGCGGCTTCAAAACCGTCCCCGACGCCGGCTGGAATTTCACATGGATGGGCGGTGTGGACCGCATTCTAACCAAGATTCGCGCCTTTGCGCATCAGGAGCATAACCAGCCGCAGTTCACCGACCCGCCGCGTATCTTGGAATCGATTGAGCAGGGACACTACCTGTTCGACGACTCGAATCGGCTCCAGTTCGTGCCGTTGGATGGGACGTTTCCGCGCTATGTTTTGGAACATCCTGAAAATTTTTCTGGCTGGATCCATGCGGTTTAAAACGTGAGAAATTTCACCACCCTATTTTGAAATGCCTGGAGCACCGACAGCGGTGGATTTTTTTTCGCGCACCCGCGGCGCGAAAAAAGTCATGGTTTTGGACCTCGGATTTCTTGGCGACGCCGTGCACCTGTTGCCCGCACTGTGGATGGTGCGTCAGGCGTATTCGCAGGCGGAACTGCACGTCACACTCGCCACGCACACCACCCCGCTGTTGGAACTTGTGCCGTGGGTGAACCGGGCCTGGGGCTACATGAGATTCCCGCGCCACGCCTCACTGCGCGAAAACCTACAGATGGTCGCCACGCTCCGACGTGAAAAATTTGACGTGCTTATCAACCTCAACGGCTCCGACCGTTCGAGTTGGTTGACGTTTTTGAGCGGCGCACGCGAACGCCTCGGCCGAATGCCCAATGAAAAAATAAGTCCGTTTTGGCGGCGGAGGTTCACCGCGCATGTCTTTCATCCGTTTTTCATCGAGTCGCTGTCGCTGCAGCGTTGCCGCTGTCTCGAAAAGGCCGGCTTTCCGTTCATTGCGCCGGAATTCCACATTGAGATTTCCCCGGCGCATTTGTACGCTGCGGGGATTACTGGGAGCGATGTAGGGAATTATTTTCACGTCAGCCCATTCACAACCGCCGACCGCAAGGAATTGCCGCCCGCGCAGCTCGCCGAATTCATCATCGCGCTGCAAAAGACATTTCCCGAAAAAAAACTCGTGCTGTCCTGCGCACCCACGGATCGCGAGGAGGAAAAAATGTCAGCACTGCTCGGTGCGCTGCCGCAAAAACCGTGGCGCGTTTTTTCCGGCAATCTAACCATCCCGCAACTTGCCGCAGTCATCAAGCACAGCGCACTGAATTTTTCCGGAGACACCGGCACGATGCATCTCGCGGCGATGGCTGGCACGCCGTTCGTCGCGTGGTTCTGGCCGAACCCCGGTCGGGCACAGTGGCTTCCGGCCGGCAAAAACTACCGCGTCATTGTCGGTAAAAACGAGCCGGGCGCCCAATTTCTCGGACAAATTGACACCGGCGAACTGCTCCGCGCCGCGCAATCTGTTCTGGCCGCCCGCCGGCGCTCAACTTAGACTGCGTTTGAGAATTAGCGAATGAATCCGCCGCAAAGATCACCTGTTTCCGTCTGCATCATCGCCGGCAACGAGGCGCATCGCATTACGCCCACGTTGCAAAGCGTCGCGGATTGGGCGAGTGAAATCATCGTCATCATCAATGACGACGTGACCGACGGCACAGATAAAATCGTGGAATCCTTCGGCGGAAAAGTTTTTCGCGAATCGTGGAAAGGTTTCGGCCCGCAAAAAAATTTCGCCGTGGCCCAGGCCGCCCAAGACTGGATTTTGAATCTGGATGCGGACGAGGAAATTTCCCCGGCGTTACGCGCCGAAATTCAGCGCGCTGTCCGCGATCCCGGCCTGCATGCGGCATTTTCTTTTCCGCGCCTCACGCAATTTTGCGGCCGCTGGATTCGTCATGGTGACTGGTATCCGGACTATCAAACCCGGCTTTGGCGGCGCGGCCAAGTGCGCTGGTCGGACGCGCCTGTCCACGAGTCGCCGCAAGTCAATGGCACAGTTGGACGGCTCCGCTCCAATCTCCAACACTACAGCATGGAAAGTGTGGAGCATCAGCTCCAAAAAACCATTCGTTATGCCAATGACTTTGCTGCCAACTGTCAGGCGTGCGGTCGGAAAGTTAGATTCCTTGATCTGTGCCTTCGTCCGCCGTGGCGGTTTGTTCGCAGTTATGTTTTCAAGCTCGGTTTTTTGGACGGTTGGCGCGGTTTCAGCATTGCTTGGTTAACGGCCTTCTACACTTTTCTCCGCTACTTCAAGGCGTTTGAAGCGCAGAACCGCCAAGCATCGCCGTCAAAATGACTTCGTCCACCAACAGCAAAAATCATCTGTTGCTTTACGAGCCGCGCACCGAAGGCCATCACCTCGGCTGGCTGCGTTTCATCGCCGACGATTTGTTGTCCGCCAATTTTCAACTGTTCATCGCCGCCGATTTGCGCCCCAGCGCGCGCGAACGTGTGGAACAAAATCTCGCCGGACTGCTCGGCAAGGTGAAATTATTTTCCGCCTACGACGAAAATGGCCGCCGCCATCTCGACGGCAAAATCCATTCCGTCGCGCATTGCCTGAAAATCAGCGGCGCGGAAAATGTTTTTCTTTGCGCGCTCGATGAAATCGCCTCGGATTGCTGGCGTCGCGCAACATTTAGCTTTCGCCCGCCGCCGGAACTGCGCGGACGCATCGGCGGCATTTATCATCGCCCGCGTTTTCTCGAAGCGCCCAAATGGCATCTGGATCGCGCAGTGAAAATTCCTGGATTCAATCGCCTGCTACGCGAAAACTGGTGGCGACAGATTTTGTTCGTGGACGAATTTCTTGCCGCCGGTTTGAAAAAAGAAAATCCGACTGCACCCGTTTTTTTTCTGCCCGACGCCTGTCCGTCCGGCTACGACGGTGATGCGCTGGCGGCCAAAAACAAATTGGAAATTCCCGCCGACCGGAAGGTATTTTTATTTTACGGAACCGGCGCGCGGCGCAAAGGTTTACACCTCGCCGTGGAAGCAATGTTGCAATTGCCTCCAGAATCGCACGCATTTTTACTTTGCGCCGGACAGCAAAATCCCGCTGACAAAACCGCTGCCGGTCTCGCGCAACTTGTCCGCCAAAACCACGCCAAGCTGCTCGACCGCTACGTTACGGTCGAAGAAGAAAAAATGTGTTTCGCCGCGAGTGACGTGGTGGTGCTGCCTTACTTGAACCATTTTGGCACGAGCGGCGTTCTGTCGCGCGCCATGTCCGCCGGCAAACCGGTGATTGTTTCCGACGAACAATTGCTTGGCCGTCTCACGCGCGAACATAAGCTCGGCCTCGTGTTTCCCTCTGGCAACGTTTCCGCACTCGCGCAAAGGCTCGAGCAGGCGACGCAATTTTCCAGTGCCGACATAAATCAGTTCTCGGCCGCCGCGCGGCGTTACGCTCAAACTTATTCCCGCGCCGCCTTTCGCGCCGCGTTGCTGCAATCTTTGGCCGCCAGCTAAAATGGAAACTCCCGCGCGCATTTTAATCATTCGGCTGACCGCTATCGGCGATGTCGTTTTGACGCTGCCCGCCGTTTCCGCATTGCGTCAAAATTTTCCGTCGGCAAAAATATTTTTTTTGACAGCCAAGGAAAACGTCTCGTTATTGCGAGGTTTCTGCGATGTGGATGAAACCATTGCGCTCGACCGCGCGGCGTTCCGCAGTGGCAATCCCCTGCGCATGGGCGGAGAACTTTTCAGATTGCTACGTCATCTCCGCGCAGAAAAGTTTTCGCTGGCGGTGGACTTGCATGGCAATGGCGAGAGCGCGTGGCTCGCCTGGTTTAGCCGCGCACCGCAACGCTGGGCACTGGTCCGTCGCGCCGGACGCGGCCGGGCTTACACGCGGCCGATCAAACCCAGATCGAAACTACACCCCGCGGAATCACATCTCGATTTGCTGGAGCAGTGCGGTTTGAAAATTGGCGCGATCCAAAATAAATTTTTCTTGCCGGCGATGGCGGTCAATGACGCCCGCGCCTGGTTTGCCGCCAACCAACTCGATCCAGCCAAACGATCTCTTTACGTCCAGCCATTCACGAGCGGGTCGCACAAAAACTGGCCGTTGGAAAATTATCTGGCCGTGGCCCGGCACTGGCAGGCCGCCGGCGCGCAAATCATTTTTGGCGGCGGACCCGCTGATTATGCGGCGTTGGCAGTAGCCCGACGGGAAGGCTTCGCGATTTCTGCGGGCGTGCCATTGCTGGTGACCGGCGGCATCATGCGATTGTCCACGCTTGTGCTCGGCGGTGACACCGGAGCTTTGCATCTGGCCGTCGCGCAAGGCAAACGGGTTTTGATGCTGATCCACCAAGCCACCGCTGGTTGCCCGGTGCCGTTCCAGCATCCTGACTGGACAATCGTGGCGCCGAAACGAAGTGGCATCGCGGAAATTTCCGTGGCCGAAGTCGTCGCTGCGTGCGCGGCGGTCTTGGGATAAATCGGTTGCCAAAGGCGACAAAATTAACCAAGTTGCAAAGTCGCTCGAAGGCGACCGCCGCAGCGTGGACGTAGTGCACAAGCACAACCTTTTGAACATTGAGCTTTATGATTTTGCGGTGAGGGAAATCTTCCCGAAATTTCTGCGCAGACCGGTTATTCGTCGGCGGACCAATTCGCCTCTTTTAACAAATACAAAAGCGAACTCCAGCCCAACTTCCTGCTCCACCGATTTTACAACCAGACCTTCTTTCGCAATGTCTGCAAGGTCTATAAAAAACGCCGTGCGTACGAATAGGCGGCGTCAAAATTATTTCAGCGCACGAGCCGGTAGTGTTTTTTGTCGAACCTGAAACCAAGTTTTTCTTCCAGCCACACCATGCGGCGATGCTTTTTTTCGCGCGCGGTCAGTTGATGCTTTGGGTCCGCTTTGAAAACTCCATCTGCTACCGGCAGCCAGTCTTGCGCCGTTTTTGGATGCGTGCCGGAAAATAATCTTAGCACGGCAGAATCAACCTGCGCGTAGTCCATCGGCTTGGGTTTGGAATCGTCCCAGTATTTTTGCACGGTCGCAGATTTCAGATCCATCTGCGCTTCACTGCGCACCCAGCCGTAGTGGAAAATCGTTGCGCCCGTATGCGCCGCGCGCGGGTGGCGCGATTTTTTATGGCTGTCCA
The DNA here is from genome assembly GCA_003139955.1 of Limisphaerales bacterium. GTDB lineage: Bacteria > Verrucomicrobiota > Verrucomicrobiia > Limisphaerales > UBA11358 > UBA11358. The sequence continues at coordinate 15,310 of PLHK01000078.1, read as the reverse complement.
AGATGTTAAAGAACAGCGCCTCACTCGACCACGCGGGAATGGTATTGCGGAGGATGCGGACTTCGCTGCGATACCAGCCGGGTGACCACGCAATCGTATTTTTATTTCCGTAAAAGTGGAGGTAGTCAAACGCCAGTGCTTCGACGCGTGGGTCGTTCAAATGCCTTTCCATCGCCGCGCGGATTCTCGGCAAGTCGTTTTCGTGTAGCACCTCATCTGCTTCTAGGTAAAATGCCCAGTCGCCAGTGCAGTTGAAAAGAGCGATGGATTTTTGCTGGCCATAAACGAAGCCGCCGACGCTGTAGTCGCCGCGCATTTTTTCATTCCACGTCGTCGCGATGATGCGGATTTTCGGGTCGCCGATGTCGCGCACCATTTTTTCCGTGTCGTCATCGCACGGGCCGAGCGCGATGACGAATTCATCCACAAGCGGCAACAGCGAGCGGATGGACGCGACAAACGGATAGCCGAGTTTTTGGCCGTTGCGCAAAAAGGTGAAGCCGCTGACTTTCATTTCAACTTGTTCCGGGGATTTTTATAATAGCCAAATTTTCTCAGCCAATAAACTTTTATGCGTGAATAAGAAACTAGATTTTCAAATTGCCACGGTTGCCGGCCAGTCTTAAGGATCATTTCATAAATCTTCACCCGCAGGTAAAATCGGTGGACCATGTAATGAGTCACCACGCCGCGAGCCTCCAAAACCTTGATGTCGGAAATCCGCAGGGCTTCGGAAACCGAAAACTGCTCGGTTGTGTGAATCCGGGTGCCACCGAATTCCAGCATCGCATCGCATAATTCAAGCGCCAGGTTGACCACCCCGCAGCAGTCATGATTCAGGCCGATGACGCCTGCGTTATACATCTGCGAAGCCGGCGAAAATCGGTAGGAAATTCCGCTACCGAGCTGCGTATGAAATCCTGAAAGCCCGATTTCAGGATTCAGGCACTCAAACGCATGCATGATGGCCGTTCCGGGGGACAAGCGTCCGGCCAGCTTGACAACGTCTCCGCGCACTGACGTGTCGGAATCAAGATAAACAACATTGCCCGGATACTTCTCGAAACATTTCAGGATGACGCACAGTTTGGCTCGATGTGAGAAGTTGGCCTTGCCGCGCATGGCTTCCAACTGGCCAGCAATGGACTCGCAGACGACGGGCCAATCCTTCACGCGTTCTGGCTGGTCGGTGAAAACAATGATTCGAGCAGAGTCGGCATCAATCCGTTTCCGCAGCGTACCGATGCTGTAAGCCGCTTCGAGGTAGCAATCATCGCCTATGCCATACAGCAGGTAAATGTAGTTGGTCATATCTTCGTTAGTTTGCGTTTAGGCCGTTGCGCAAAAAGATTAACCTGCTGACTTTCATGCGTGAACTTTACTATTGATTGCACCGCAGGTCAGTTCAAATTGTTCCAAACATTGCGCCTGCCAAAAATTAGGGGGCGCGGAAGTTTGCGGGCAAGTTGGTGGAACGGTTTTGAGGTCCGGTGCTTAAGCCACTGCCACAGGTAATGGCGGACGGATAATTGGTTCATCATTTTGTCCGTCAGGCCGGCGGCGGCGCGGCCATGGTTTTTACGCAAATAGTAGATTTGCGTGAAAAGCAGCCGATGCGTGGCCGCCGCGAGCAGCCAGGGCTTGGCGTAATAAATCTGCATCAGCAACAAGGCTTCACCATCGCCAACCCCGCCGGTGCGCGCACGCGCGGTTTGGTGATTTTGATGGACGCGCCAAGTCGCCAGCGGTTCGGCCAGATAGACAAAATCGCCCTGTTCCAGCAAGTGACACCACATCTCAAAATCCATGCCGCCAGTGAAGCGTTCGTCAAATCCCCGCACGGCGGCGCTTTTTCGGAACAAGGTCAAGGTGGGCTGGCCGATAAGATTGGTGTTTTGTTCAAAGCAGGCGACGATGGTTTTTTTACCATCAAAGCGGCCGGGGGGGAGGGAGACAACCACCGATCGCAATGTGGCGCCCGTGAGGTGCGGTTGGGAACCGGCCAGCACGGCAGAAGGATTTTCATCGAGGGCGAAAACCATTTTGCGCAGGGCGGTTGGCGTAAGCAGCACGTCATCTTGATGAACAAATTTGATATATTCGCCGCTGGCTTCGCGCAGGCAGGCGTTTGAATTGGCCGTCAAGCCGAGGTTGCGGGAATTTTTCCACCAGCGGATGCGCGGGTCGCCCGCGGCAAAATGTTCGATGATTTTTTGCGAGCCATCGCTGGAACCATCGTCGGCAATGAGGATTTCATAATCGTTGAAATCTTGCTTCTGGACGGACTCCAGACATTCCGACAAATGGCGTTCGCCATTGTAGACGGGAATCAGGACGCTGACTTTGGGGGCGGTGGCCATGAGTTTTAATTGCGCTGGTTTTGCCCGCGCACATAGTTGGCCTGCAATTTTTTAATTTTTGTGACCTGATGTCGCCACTTGCGTTCAAACCAGTATGTCAGGTAACTGGTGGGTTTGATCTGTGATCTTATTTCGGCGAGCAAAAGTTCGGCGTGGCGACCCAATTTCCCCTGGCTTTTTTTCAAAAAACGGGCGTGGTTTATCAACATTCGCTGGGTGACAATTGCGCGCAGCCAGGGCTTGGTATAATAGGTTTCCAGCAACGTCCAAATTTCATTTTGGCCGATACCGTTGCGGACATTTACATTTGTCTGCTGGGCGGCGTGTTGGCGGAAGGCGCACAAAGGCTCGGCCAGATAAACGAAATTTCCCTGCTCCAGCAAGTGAAACCACATTTCCAAATCCCACAATTGTTTGTAGTCGTCGAGAAAACCCCGTGCGGCTTGGGTCTTGCGGAACATGACCACGGTCGGTTCGCCGATGGGGTTGGCCACGGCCTCAAAACAGGCGCGGATGATGTGTCGGCCATCAGCGACGCCCGCCTTAAAAAAATCGCGCTGATATTTTAGGTGGCCGTGGTCATCAATCACGTCCGAAGCCACCGCCGCCAGGGACGCCTCCGGATGTTCCATTAGTGCGGACACCAATTTTCGGATGGCTGAGGCGGATAATAATTTGTCGTCTTGATGAACAAATTTTATGAACGTGCCGCGCGCTTCGCGCAGGCATAAATTATGATTCTGGGTCTGGCCGAGGTTGCGGGTATTTCTCCACGAGCGGATGCGCGGATCGCGCGCGGCAAATTGTTCGATAATTTTTTGCGAGCCGTCGCCGGAACCGTCGTCGGCAATGAGGATTTCCACGTCATAAAAATCTTGTGCCAAAACGGACTCCAAACATTCGGGCAAATGGCGTTCGCCGTTATACACGGGAATCAAGACGCTGACTATAGGTGGCGCGCGCATGCGGGCGGGGCGCAGTGTAAGGATACTCATCAGGCTTGTCTATTTCTCGCATGCATAATTTATTCATCGTCCCTTCGGTTCCTTCGATGTTTCAATTTTGACTTTGGTCATCAGTAAAATATGCTGCGCAAAACAAGGCTGGCAAATCAGCCGGTCGGCGTGTGCGCTTGTTTCAATGCGCACCGTCAGAACCAATTCACATGAACCCATTTCTATGAAGCGTCTTGCAAGAAAAAGGCGAGGTGAATTGATGATTGGTCAACTATGCACCTGCGACGTGGAGAATTTTGGCGATCTGCTCTATCCGGTCATTTTTAAAAAACTGGCCGAAAAGCATGGCCTCGCCTCGGAAATTGTCCCATTAGGTTTCTTCCCCGGACCAGCACCCGGCGGTGCCGGGTATTCGATTCAAGACATTAACCAACTCATCCGCTCTCCCAAGCGCCGCCTGTCCCATCTGGTGATTGGCGGCGGCGATATTCTGCGGACTGATGTAGAGACCATTGCAGCACACTATTATTCAACACATGAAAAGCGCCGTGGTGCTAACTTCTGGACGCGGATGAAACAGCGGCTGTTCGGTCGCCAGCAGCACCCGGATTGGATCGGCAAGCTTGTAAAGAAACAGATGAGATACAGTTCCGTTGCACCCTTTATTTTGGATGCGGCAGACTGTCCCCATGTCGGCCCGATTTTGTATTGTTCCAGCGGTGTGCCCTTTCACTTTCCACCAGAAAAAACTTTCGCTATCCGGGCGGCTTTTGAATCTGCAGCGTTTGTCTATGTGCGTGATTTCCAGTCCAGAGCCAAGTTGCAGGCAGCGGGCGTAAGCCGTCGGGTCGAAGTCGCACCTGACTTGATCGTCACCTTGGGTGATTTTTTTAATCGGGACGCGGAACGCAGTAGAGGACTCACGCTGCTGGCCGGTCATGGCGTGGATACGACCAAAGACATCATTTGTTTTCAGTCTTCACCGCAGTCGCCAGACGACGTGCCGGAATTGCTCCAGCAGTTGGCCGCGTTGAAAGAGAAAACCGGCGCGGAAATTGTGTTGGTGCCGATCGGTCATTGCCACGGCGACGATGTTTTCCTGCGGCAACTCGCTGAAAAATCCGGCGGCGCGCTGACCTACATTGCCGTCCATTCAATCTTTGAAATCATCTCGGTGATTGCCGCTAGCCGATTATTTATCGGCACCAGCATGCACGGAAATATCACCGCTTTTTCCTTCGGCATTCCCCACCTGTTCGGACCCATCGCCGTTGACAAAGCGGAAGGCTTCCTCGAAATCAGCGGACTCGGCAATGATTTGAAGCTGCGTTCGTGGTCGCAGTTGGCTGACAAAGAAGCGATGGTAATGCACCTGCCACAAAATCACTTTGCCGACAAAGCGGCGACGGCAAAAAAAGCCGTCCATGCAACTTTTAAAAAAATGGTAAAAATCCTCCGAGCTCCCGCGCCGCAACAAAATCTCTGACCCGCAACTTTACGCCAACAATCACCAAACAATTTTTAATTTTTTTGGGAGCCATCAGTAGAATTATCATCAGTGATCGGGATTTTCACGTCGGTGAAATCCTGTGTCAGAACGGCAAATACCGTTCGCCGTTATATACGCTGACTTTCGGTGCGGCGGAATTCATGGATGCAGCCACGCGTAAACCGACGCCAGCCGCTTGCAAAGGCTGCGGCACAATTTTTTCCCGATCAGCCGGTGGATAAATTTCGCCGGTTTGCTTTTGGGTTTGGCGTGCAACCAATCGCTTTGGCCGCCGGCCACCGCCAGTTCGCGGCGTGAAACTCCAAACCAAGTCGGCAAGTCGTCATGCAACGCCACCAGCGTATGAAATTTTCGGGCAAAGTAGGCCGCCAGTTCGCGTTGGCGCAGCCAGGTGGATTGCAGCATGGATTCGGAATGCACGCGATAATCAGACAAGACTTGCGGGATTAATTTTCCCGCGTAGCCGGCCTGCGCCAGTTTGAGCCACAGATCATAATCTTCCCAGCCCTGCGGCAAGATGGTTCCGTATTCCGTCGAATAGCCACCCACTGCCAGCACCGGTTCCTTACGGATCATCGCCATGGCGTCAATGCACGGCCGCGAGAGCAGTTCCCGCACATTCCATTCATGATGCGACATCGTCGCCAGACTTTTGCGCGTGACATGGTCAAACTGGTTGATGGCTCCGTAGGCCATCGCGTAAGTCGAATCCACCAGTGCGCGGTGATGCGCCAGCAGACAATCCGGCCTGATTTCATTGTCGGCATCCAGAATGAAAACCAGCGGTGCGCGCGCCATCAGCAAACCGACGTTGCGCGCGTCCGCCAGCCCCGTGTTGGATTTCTTTTTGACCAGACAAATGGGCAGGGCGTTCGTCGCCAAGTATTCTTCCACCACTTTGACCGACGCATCCGTCGAGCTGTCATCCACCACCACCACCTCAAATCCGCCCGGCAAATCCGCCGCGTTCGTCGCCCGCACGCTGTCGAGGCAGCCGGTGATGAACGCGGAATAATTGAACAGCGTGATGACGACGCTGACGGCAGGCCGGGCGCAAGAGCGGATGGCATCATTCGTGACCACCTCGCGCGATTGGATGATTGAAGTCTGGCGGTTCATTTCGCCTGTGCCGCTGATGCTAAAAGCGGATTTTTCAATCGCCAAACAGTTTTTTCAGCTGCGCACGCGCCGCCTCTTCGCGGGAATCTTTAATTTCCTTCGCCACCCATGGCCTGCGCGCAAACTCAAAATATTCGCAGAAATTCCCCGCCGCCTTTTCCAGCACCGGCTCCGCGCGCCGCTCGCGGCACTGCTGTGCCACGCGCGGATCGTAGCTCTGGCAATTCAGGCACACGCGCAGATCCGCGCGGCATTTCATGCACACCTCGCCGCGTCCGGGATTCCCGGAAATCGTCCATGGCTCGCCGCAATTGTGGCAATGTCGCGTCATTTGGATTTACGATGGCTGATTTACGCTTTACGCTTTGAAAAATAATAGCTGCGCGAAGCGAAAAATGAAATCCCAAGAATCCGCCCTCCGCAAAATCCTCCAGCCCGCCGTCATCATCGGTGCGCTCGGCTATTTCGTGGACGTGTATGATCTGATTTTGTTCGCGATTTTGCGGGTTCCAAGCTTGAAAAGTCTGGGCTTTTCCGACGACCAGCTCGTCAATCCTGGCATCCTGCTTTTGAATATGCAAATGGCCGGGATGCTGCTCGGCGGAATTTTTTTTGGGATTCTCGGCGACCGTTTTGGCCGCATCGTTTTGCTTTTCGGCTCCATTTTGCTTTATTCGGTCGCCAACATCGCGAATGGTTTCGTCCATTCCATCGAGGCCTACGCCGTCTGGCGCTTCGTCGCCGGCTTCGGCCTCGCGGGCGAACTCGGCGGCGGCATCACGCTCGTCACGGAAGTGCTGCCGCAAACATTACGCGGCTACGGCACGACAATCATTTCTACGGTCGGCGTTTTCGGCGCGGTCATCGGCGGGCTGGTCGCGCAAAAGGTCGAGTGGCGCACGGCGTATTTCATCGGCGGCGGACTCGGTTTGGTTTTGCTCGTCTTGCGCTTGAGTGTTGCCGAATCGGGAATGTTTCAGCAACTTCGCGCGGGCAAGAAAGATGTTTCGCGCGGAAATTTTTTCATGCTGTTCACCAACGCGAAACGCCTCCTGAAATATGTCCGCTGCATTTTCATTGGCCTGCCGCTTTGGTCCATTGTGGGCATTCTCGTGGCGTTTTCGCCGGAAATTTCCGGCGCGCTGAAAATTCAGGGCGAAGTCAAGGTCGCGCAGGCCATCGCGTTCTGTTATCTCGGTATCACGTTCGGCGGATTTGCGAGCGGCTACTTCAGCCAGTTGCTCCGCTCGCGGCGGAAAATTCTTTTTGCGTTCCTGATTTTAACGGCGGCGGCGATGGCGGCTTATTTCTTTGCCGCCGGACAGTCGAATGAAACATTTTATCTCATTATCATGTTGATGGGCGTCGGTGTCGGTTACTGGACGGTGTTTGCTACGATCGCTGCCGAGCAGTTCGGTACGAATATCCGCGCGACGGTCGCCACGACCGTGCCGAATTTTGTGCGCGGCGCTACCGTGCCGCTGACGCTGGCGTTCAATCATCTTAAGCCGCAGATTGGAATCATCGCGTCGGCGGCGGTCGTTTCCTTTGCGTGCATCCTGATCGCGTTCTGGGCGCTGCGCGGGCTGGAAGAGACTTATGGCAAAGAATTGGACTACATCGAGCCGGTTTGAATTGAGTTGCAGCCTGCGGGTTGCAAGTTGCAAGTTGAACGGGTCGAGCGCGCAGGCAAAGACCTGCAAGCTTCAACTTTCAACATGAAACTCGGAATTTACGGCGGCTCATTCGACCCGGTTCACCTCGGACACTTGCTCGTCGCGCAGGCGTCGGTTGAGGAACTTGGCTTGGACAGATTATTTTTTGTTCCCGCCGCGCAATCGCCGTTCAAATCCGAAAATGAAATGGCTCCGGCATATGCGCGACTGCAACTGCTCCGGCTCGCGCTCGCGGGCAAGACGAATTGCGAGATTGACGAGCAGGAAATCCGGCGCGGCGGCATTTCTTATTCAGTTGAAACTTTACGCGATTATGCAAAACGATTCCCGTCGGCAAAATTGTTTTACTTTATTGGCGCGGACAACATTTCCAAGTTGAACGAATGGCGCGAGGCGAACGAACTGGCGCAGTTCGCGGAATTTGTCGCGATTCCGCGTCCCGGCGAATCAGCCGTGGAATTTCCAAAACCGTTTTGCGGACGAATTTTGAAAGGTTTCCCTGTGGAGATTTCATCGTCGCAAATCCGTGCGCGGGTTAAAGCCGGTTTGCCGATGGAAAATTTAGTTCCCGCCGCCGTGGCCGAGGCGATTCGCAACGGACAGCTTTACGTTTAGAAATTTATCCGTGTTCATCCGTGTCCATCTGTGGTTAAATGCTCCGCGCAACTATGGATGCTAAAAAACTGGCGCAGCTTTGCCGCGATTTCGCGGACAACAAAAAGGCGGAGAACATCGCCGTGCTCGACGTGCGGAAACTTTCGTCCGTGACGGATTTTTTTGTCATCGCGACCGGCACGAGCCAGCCGCACCTGCGCGCCATCGTCGAGGAGATCACCAGTCGGCTGCGCGATGAACACGACCTGCGCCCGGCGCGCGCGGAAGGCGCGACCGGCGGGATGTGGGTGGTGCTGGATTATTTCGACGTGATCGTCCACGTCATGCACACCGAGACGCGGGCGCGTTATGATCTCGAAGGTCTTTGGGGCGATGCCAAGCCGGTGAAGACGGCCAAGCCGAAAAAGAAAAAACCTGCGGCGAAGAAATAATTCCGCCGGAGTTTCGGAAAATTTGCTTCAAGCTTCCGGCGGCGGCGGGTTTTTCACCGGAATTTCCTCGGACGCCTTGACCATTTCATCCACGAGTTTCTTGAACTCAGCGAGTCCGGTGGACGGAATGATGATGGTGTCGCGCCGTCCGCCGACATCTTCGGTGATGCGGAGAAAACGGCCGCGCGGATTTTCCTTAAGGGTGAAGACGAAAAATTTCCGCTCAATCTGGACTTCGGCGGTTTTGAGCGTGTCCTCGTTTACCGGCGAACGCGGCTGGCTGTTATATTTCGGGGCACCATAGCCCTGCGATTGAAAAGGGCGACGGCCATAAGGTGACGGACGTTCGTTTGAAATCATAATCCCATTAAATTTTTATCTACGCGAGAAACTTCCGCCGATTCTATTAAATTGTCAACCGGCAAAAATACGTCGAAAACCCATTAAAACCGCACTTTTATGCGGTTGGCGAGAAAATTTTACGGCTGCCTGATTTGGGCGAACCAGTGCGTCAAAGAATATTCGCTGCCAATTCTGCCAGTTCGGAGCGCTCGCCTTTTTGTAGCTCAATGTGTGCGGCAATCGCCTGGTCGCGGAACCGACTGATGATGTAATTGAATCCGTTCGAGGACGAATCTACATACGGATTGTCAATCTGATACGGGTCACCGGTGAAGACGATTTTCGTGCCGCTGCCGACGCGCGTGACGATGGTCTTGGCCTCGAGCGGCGTCAGATTTTGTGCCTCGTCAATGATCATGAACTGGTTCGCGATGCTGCGTCCGCGAATATAGCTCAACGCCTCGACCACAATCGAACCGCTGCGCATCAAATCGGCGGCGCGGCGATGGTCGTGGCCCATGTTCAAATCGCTCAACATCTCCAACGCGTCATGGATCGGCTGCATCCACGGCGCGAGTTTTTCTTCGAGCGAACCGGGCAGAAAGCCGAGTTCCTTGCCCATGGAAATCGTTGGGCGCGCGACGACGAGCCGGCGGAATTCGCGGTCGTTCACCACACGCTTCAAGCCGGCGGCCATCGCGATCAAAGTTTTTCCCGTGCCGGCCTTGCCCATCAGCGTGACCAGCTTGACGCGATCATCGAGCAGCGCGTCGAGCGCAAAATGTTGTTCACGATTGCGCGGCTTAATGCCCCACACGCCTTCGCGACAATCGAGGATGGGAATTAACTTTGTGCCCGTCGCGTCCACTTTGGTCAGCACGGCCTTCTTCGGGTTCGCCGCGTCGGTCAACGTGCAGTATTCGTTGGGAAAATATTTTTTGGCGGTGTCCAGCGCGAGTTCGCCCTTGGCGCGGAACGCTGTGATTTTTTCCGCCGACACCGTGAGGTCAACCATACCGGTGTAAAGATCGGTGATGAACACGCGATCCGTCTCGTAATCCTCCGCCATCACGCCAATCGCATCGGCCTTGATCCGCAGGTTGATGTCCTTGGAAACGAGAATTGTCGCTTCCTTGGAATGTGATTTCTGGATGCCAGCCGCGAGCGCGAGAATGCGATTATCCACGGAATCCTTGGTGAAAACCGTTTCGCCGTGGCCGTTTTTTTGAAACGCGATTTTAAGTTTGCCGCCGTTCGGCAAATCTACACCCGCGCTCAAACTGCCTTCGCCGCGAAAGCCGTCGAGCATCCGCGAAACGGTGCGCGCGTTGCGGCCCAGTTCGGTGGACTCGCGTTTGAAGCGATCAATCTCCTCGATGACCTCGATGGGCACGAGGACGGTGTTTTCCTTGAAGTTGACGAGCGAATTCGGGTCGTGGAGCAGGACGTTGGTGTCGAGAATATAATTTTTCATGTTAGGAAGAAACGGACGCGGAAGTTTCCGCCGGAGAAACGGCGGTGGTTTAAGTATTTGAACAGCGTTGTCAAAATGTCCCTGAAACTTGCGCTGATTTTTTCAGGCAGAAAAATTGTGTCAACGATAATCCGCCAATCCGGCGAAAATTATTTCCGACAACGACCAAGTGCTGGCATAATTTCCGGACATGGTTCAAAAAAATCCATTGATCCGTCCGCTCGTCCACGACCTGCACGCGTATGTGCCGGGCGAACAGCCAAAAATCAAAGGGCTGATCAAGCTTAACACCAATGAGAATCCATATCCGCCGTCGCCGAAAGTTTTGGCGGCGGTGAAAAAAGCCACGGATGCGCGGTTGCGGCTGTATCCGAATCCGACGGCGGAAAAATTGCGTGCGAAGCTGGCGAAGCTGCACGGCTGCCAGCCGGAAAATATCATTGTCGGCAATGGCTCGGATGAACTGCTGGCGTTGGCGGTGCGCGCGTTTGTGGAACCGAATTCAAAATTCAAAATTCAAAATTCAAAACTTGCGAAAGCAACGGTGCAGTATTTCACGCCGAGCTATTCGCTTTATCCGGTGCTGGCTGACATTCATGGCGCGGCAAAATATGCCGTGCCGCTCAAATCTGATTTTGATTTGCCTAGCGTCGCGGAATTGAAGCGCGGCGGAAAATGGAACTTCAATGCCGCGCTGACATTCGTTACGACACCGAATGCTCCGAGCGGACGCGGTTACAAAACGGCGGAACTGGAAAAACTTTGCCGCGCGCAGAAAGGCGTTGTGATTTTGGATGAAGCTTATGTGGATTTCGCCAATGAAAATGCGCTGAAGCTCGCGTTCAAATTTCCGCGCGTTCTTGTCTCCAGAACTTTTTCCAAAGCGTATTCGCTGTGTTTTCAGCGCGTCGGCTATTTTGTCGGCCACGCGGAACTCATCGCGGCGCTCGACAAAATTCGCGACAGCTACAATGTAAACGGCCTCGGCCAGATCGCGGCAGAAGTGACGTTGGACGACTTGAAATTTTACCGCGCCAATTTCAAAAAAATCATCGCGACGCGCGAGTGGCTTTCCCGCGAACTCACCAAACTTGGTTTCCGCGTTCTGCCGAGCCAGACAAATTTTATTCTGGCAAAGCCGCCGTTGTTCCCGGCGAAAGACTGGCTGCAAAAATTGCGCGAACAAAAAATCCTTGTGCGCTGGTTCAGCGCGCCGGACGTAAAAGAATACTTGCGCATCACCATCGGCACGCCGGCGGAAGCCGCGGCGTTGGTGAAAGCCGCGCGCAAGATTATGTGAGTTTTTCTGGTTTGATGTAAAACCTTTGCTTTGCGCGCGGCGAAGTTTTTTGCTAGAAACCGCAGCGTGTATCTGGAGTTTTACGGATTGAAGCTGGCGCCGTTCGACATCACGCCGAACCCACGCTTTCTTTTCCACAGCAACAAGCATCGCGAGGCGTTCAACCATTTGCTCTACGGCATTCGCGAACGCAAGGGCTTCGTGCAACTGACGGGCGAAGTCGGCGCGGGCAAGACGACGTTGTGCCGCGCGCTGCTGGAGCATCTGGACGCGCGTTTTTCGACGGCGCTGATTTTGAATCCGGTGTTGAGCGGCGATGAATTGATGAAGGCAATCGCCATGGAATACGGTCTGGAGGTCAAGGGGCGCGACCGCATGGAGACGATCGCGACCATCAGCGATTTTCTATTGAAGCAGACGCTGGCTGGCAAAGAGACGGTTTTAATCGTGGACGAGGCGCAGAATTTGACGGAAGATTTGCTGGAACAGGTGCGGCTGATTTCCAACATCGAAACGGACGACCGCAAACTACTTCAAATCGTTTTGATGGGGCAGCCGGAGTTGCGCGACCGGTTGAACAGCCCGCGCTTGAAGCAATTGCGGCAGCGCATCACGGTGCGGTATCATTTGAATGCGTTGACGTGCGCGGAGGTCGGGCAATATATTCACCACCGGCTCGCGCTGGCGGGTTCGCGCGGGATGCCGAGCTTCACCACGCCGGCGGTCTGGCGGGTGTTCCGTTACAGCAAGGGCATTCCGCGGCTTGTCAACGCGCTGTGCGACAAGGCGCTGCTGGCCGGATATGTTGACCGCAGCAACCGTATCAACTACTGGATGGTCGGCCGCGCCATCCGTGAACTGGAAGGACATATTAACTCATGAGCCTCATCAACGACGCTTTGAAACGCGCCCGGCACAATCCGCCGCGCAGTCCGCAAGGTTCGCTGCCACCCCTGCCGCCCACGGAAAAACCGACGCCGGTGCGTGAGTGGCTGGCTCCGGCCATTGTGATTTTTCTGATTGCCGCCGCGATTTTTCTCATCGCCTTTGCGGTGGAGCGCCACTCCGTTCAGACCATTGTCACCGCTCCGCCTGACCCAGTCGTGGCCACGCAGCAGGCCGCCGCCGTCGCGCTGCCTGTCATCGCGCCGCCGCCGCCGCCGCCGCTGAATCCGCAGGAAGCGCCACGGTTGCAGGGAATTTTTTATTCGCCCACCGCACCGACGGCGATTGTGGACGGCAAAACGGTTTCGCTCGGCAGCCATTATCTCCAATATCGCGTGACGGAAATCACCCAATACACGGTGACGCTGGTCGGCCCCGACGGCAAGGCCATCAGGCTCGGCCTGGGTGACTGACACCGTTTGACGCCATGCCGCTCCGGGAAAAATTTCGCGGTTCTCCCGCCTTCGTCCGCGCCGCGCCATTTATCCTCTTCGTTATGCTCACGGCGGCGCAGGGAAAATTCGGCGCGGCTTCGGCCTACTGGTTTTACTTGGCCAAAACCTTGGTCGGTGTATGGCTGATTTGGCAAATGCGCCCGTTCATTTCCGAAATGCGCTGGGCTTTCAGTTGGGAAGCGGTGCTCGTCGGTGTAGGGATTTTTGCCGTGTGGATCGGCGTCAGCGGCGAATGGACGACGCAAAGTTCACTTTGGGTGAAACTCGGCCTGGCACATTCGCCGGGAAAATTTGCCGTCGCGTGGAATCCCAACGAACAATTCGGCTCCGGCTCCGCCATCGCGTGGCTGTTCATCGCCACGAGGATTTTCGGTTCAACCTTCATCGTCCCGCCGCTGGAAGAGGTTTTCTACCGCTCGTTTTTATATCGCTATGTCGCCAGCCAGGATTTCCTCTCCGTGCCGTTGGCTAAATTTTTGCCGCTACCGTTTATTTTCACGGCGCTCATCTTCGGCCTTTCCCACAACGAATGGCTCGCCGGCATCATTTGCGGCATGGCGTATCAATGGCTTGTGCTGCGCAAAAACCGGCTCGGCGACGCGATGACCGCGCACGCCATCACCAATTTCCTGCTCGGCCTCTGGGTCGTCACACGCGGCGCGTGGCATTTTTGGTGAACCGCCTCAACCGCGCCGCCCGCTGGCGCAATTTTTTAATTGACATACATTCCAGCGCAATGTATAACTCTGCCATGCTTACGAAAGATCTGGTCGCCGCGTCCTCGAAGCCGCTGCTGCTATCCATCCTCGCGGGCGGCGAAAGCTACGGCTACGAGATCATCCAGAAAGTCCGCGAATTGAGCGGCGGCCAGATCGAGTGGAGCGACGGGATGCTCTATCCCGTTTTGCACCGGCTGGAGCGCGACGGCCTGATCGAGTCCGAATGGAAGGAAGCCGACACTGGGCGCGAGCGGAAATACTATTTCATCAGTTCCGACGGACGCAAAGCCCTCAAAACCGAGCGCCAGCAATGGCTGGCCGCTCACAACTCCCTGTGCAAATTATGGAAAATCAAACCCGTTTCGATCTGAACGCCGCCGTTGAAAACTGGCGGAACGAACTCGCCGCGCAACCCAATCTCGCGTCCGACGACCGGCGTGAACTGGAAACGCACCTGCGTGACGCCATCGCCGGATTCCAGCAACGCGGCTTGAACGACAAGGAATCATTTCAGCTCGCCCGCGAGAAGATTGGCCAGTTGCAACTCATTGGAAAGGAATTCAAAAAAGTCGGCGCAATTTGTTGGAACAAGCCAATGGCGTTGACTGCTTGGGGAATTTTTGCCGTTTCGCTTTTTTTGCCCGCATACGCTGCAATCGGTATGTGGCCGGGTTACAAATGTGCATTGGCAATTTTGCCGTGGCACATGGGGTTTCCGGGAAAAGGAGATGAGCGGCTAGTTTTTATAAATTTTGAGCTTTTGAATTTTGCGAATTTGCTAATGATTGCTTCGCCAATTTTGCTCTGCTGGTTTGGGCGAAATGCAAGATTGATGAGATGGTTTCACTATTTAACTCTTGCCGCTGTCATTTCTGTTGGCTGGTTTTATTTGGATGAATTTATTCATAATTACGGACGAGATTGCGGTGTCGGTTGTTATGTTTGGATTTTATCATTCGTGCTCCTTTGTTTGTCCGTGCTTTCGCGGTTTTTGCCGCCGCAGAATCGAAAGAATCTAAAACACGTTTAAATTTTATGGAAGATGAAGGAAGCGAGATCGACGATAAATCTTGCGAATGACTTCAGCGCAACATAAAAAACGAGTTCGCGTAATTGCTGTCTGCCTCGGTTCTGCGCTGTTGTATTCATGCGCGACCGCGCCGGTGCCAGACGGGTCAATTGACAATTCAATTCGTCCTAACCTTCCCTCCGAAACAACTTTCAACAAGGAAGCTGGCAATGGCGGCAACTTGCTTAATGGCGACTTGCTTTATCTGACACTGCGTTTGGAGGATGGAGA
Source organism: Limisphaerales bacterium (assembly GCA_003139955.1). GTDB lineage: Bacteria > Verrucomicrobiota > Verrucomicrobiia > Limisphaerales > UBA11358 > UBA11358. The sequence continues at coordinate 108 of PLHK01000078.1, read as the reverse complement.
AAATTTGTTGTTCCTTATGGATACCGGAAGCGATGTCAGCGGACGGTCAAAACCAGCCAGTTCGGGTCGAATGAAAACCAGCCACTTTGAGGGAAGCATTGCGTTGAG
>PLHK01000101.1 GCA_003139955.1 Limisphaerales bacterium | reverse complement strand
TGCGTGTCAAAGCCGTCCATCTCGACAAGCAGCGCGTTCAACGTTTGTTCGCGTTCGTCATTGCCGCCGCCGAGACCGTGACCGCGCGAGCGACCGACCGCGTCAATTTCATCAATGAAAATCAAGCACGGCGTAGATTTGCGCGCCTGCTCAAACATGTCGCGCACGCGNNCCGACGCCGACGAACATTTCCACAAAATCGGAACCACTGATGCTGAAAAAACTTGCGTCCGCCTCGCCGGCAATCGCCTTGGCCAACAAAGTTTTTCCGGTTCCCGGCGGCCCGATCATCAAAACGCCTTTCGGAATGCGTCCGCCGAGGCGTTGAAATTTTTTTGGGTCTTTCAAAAATTCCACAAGTTCGGAAACTTCCTCCATCGCTTCCTCGACGCCCGCAACATCTTTGAAAGTGGTTTTGTTGCGGTCCTTCGCGAGCATCCGCGCCTTGCTTTTGCCGAAGCTTAAAGCACCCTTGCCCGCCGCCTTGATCTGCCGGATAAAGAAAAACCAGAACAGCAGTCCCAAAATCAAAAACGGCGCGATGCCCCAGAGCAGTTGCGTCAGCATCACATTAGGCGCGCCGGCTTCGATGTTGTGAGAAACCAAAAGCTGATCCTGCATCTTTTGCGTCAGCACCACGTTCGGTGCAACGAAGGCTACCTTCGTCTGCTTGCCGTCTTTGGAAGTGTCAATGTATTCGCCCGTGATCGGCGTCAGCGGCGAAGACTGCATGTTGAAATTGATGGTTGCATGCACAATTTGGTTGGACGAAAACTTGTCCAAAAATTCAGGCTGTGACAAGACCACCGCCGGCGACGCGATATGATTTTTCATCATGAATAGCGCCACGCACGCCGCGATGATGCCCGCCCACGCCAGCAGCGTGAACGTCTGGTTTTTGTTAAAACCGTTGCCCGGCAACTTTTTTTTGCTGCCGCCGTCTTTCAAGTTGGAATCGTCATCTAACATCAGTGTCAGCCAGACTAACACAGCATTCCGCCTTCCGCAACGAGTGACTTTCAACTAATCTGACGGTGTGCAAATCGGTTCGCTGACACTCAAATCAAATCTGTTTCTGTCGCCGCTGGCCGGTTACACCAACCTGCCTTTCCGCCTCGTCGTGCGCGAAGTCGGCGGCGCAGGACTTTGCACCACTGACTTGGTCAACGCCCGTTCGCTGCTCGAAAAAAATCCGAAGGCGTTCAAGCTCATTGAAACCTCGCCCGCCGACTCGCCGCTCGCCGTGCAACTTTTTGGCAGCGTTCCCGAAGAAATGCGCGACGCCGCCATCATCCTCGAAAATCTCGGCGTGCAATCCATTGACATCAACATGGGCTGTCCCGTCAAAAAAGTGGTCAAAGTCGGCGGCGGCTCGGCGATGATGACCGAACTCGACAAAACTTCCGCGCTCGTAAAAAAAATGGTGGACGCCGTGAAAATTCCCGTCACCGCCAAAATGCGCCTCGGCTGGGACGATGAAAATCTGACCGCGCCGGACTTGGCGCGCGCTTTGGAAGACGTCGGCGTTACCGCGATTTTTGTCCACGGTCGCACGCGCGAACAAGGATTTGGCGGCACGGTGAATCTTGCTGGCATCCGCAAAGTTGTCGAAGCCGTGAAAAATATTCCCGTCATCGGCAACGGCGACATCATCACGCCGCAGGCCGCGAAAAAAATGTTCGACGAAACCGGCTGCGTCGGCGTGAGCATCGGGCGCGGCGCATTTTACGACCCGTGGATTTTCAAACGCACGCTGCAATTCATTTCCAGCGGCGAACTTCCGCCCGAACCCGATTTCTCCGAGCGCGTGCGCATAATGCGCCGCCACTTGGATTTGATGATTCAAGTTTTTGGCGAGGAGCTCGGCTGCCGGATGTTCCGCAAAGTCGCGCCGTGGTATGCCAAGCGGTTCGGCCCGTGCCACGAATTTAACAAAAAAGTTGTGCAAGTCGCGACCAAGGCGCAGTTCGATGAAATTCTGGAAAATTACATCCGCTGGCGCCGGCAATTTCTCGACGAACACGGCGAATTGCTGCCGCGTTTTCAACAGCCGCCGATGGTTGCGTCCTTCATGCGCGACGAGCCCGCTTCAACTCAACGCGCACAAATTCCTGTGCCGAAAGGGCCGGTTGAAGTTTGGTGAAATTTAATTAAACCAAATTTATAAATTATGTCTGAAAATATAAGTTCAAACGTTCTTTTCCATTTTACAAAGTCTCTAGACAATATTGTGGACATTCTTATGTCCGCTTTTATCCACATTATTGTGCGGAATATTTGTTTGGCCCGCTCCACGCTAAAGCTGCCTCAACAGGCATACCGCCAGCACATGCAGTCCCAATGGTTTCTTTTTGTGATTTACCGCTGTCACTCATCCGCAAGCATCTTCATGAATATGGAAATTTTGGCATTGGCTTGAATAAGGAATGGGGAATTAAGAATGGTATAACGCCAGTATTTTATGTTCACGAACGGTCGGAGATGTTCAAGGCCGTGATAAGTCAAATGTCTGCAATGAAAGATGATAATGAATTAAAATTGTTAGCTGCCTACATGAAGCCATATCGTGGAAATGCTTGGAGAGATGGCAAAGCGCAAATAGATATTCACTTTTATGATGAGCGAGAATGGAGATATGTGCCGCGTGTTGCTGCAAACGAGCAATTCTTTTTAACGCGAGAAGAGCATACCAATAAAGAGAAAACTGCCGAATTACACGCGTCGTTCAAACAAAAATATAAGCTGATTGTTCATCCAAACGACATTCAGTATTTAATAGTGCCGGACGATGGACACATCCTCGAATTGGTAAAGCATCTCCGCAAATTGTATAATCCAGATGACGCAACTCTGGTTACAACTGCAATAATGACGACCGACTGCATACACGAAGATGTTTGAAAAACAAAATCATTTCCCAATGCAAAACCGGCTGAAGATTGAGTCGAGCAAATCTACCTTCGCCGTTTTGCCGGAGCGGTTTTAATTAACCGGTGGCAATTTTTTACGGCTGTGCTAACAATTGATTCATGTATAACACCAAAGCTTTCGCCACCCTCGCCCAAACCTCGCCGCTCGCGCCGTTCAATTTCCAGCGCCGCGATCCCGGCGCGCACGACGTGCAGATTGAAATTCTTTTTTGCGGCGTCTGCCACACGGATGTCCACATCGCCCGCAACGAATGGCACGGCACGACGTATCCGTGCGTGCCCGGCCACGAAATCGTCGGGCGCGTCGTGAAGGTCGGCGCGCACGTCAAAAAATTCAAGGAAGGCGATCTCGCCGGCGTCGGCTGCATGGTGGATTCCTGCCGCACCTGCGAAAATTGCAAAGACGACCTCGAACAATTCTGCACGAGCGGAGCGACGTTCACTTACAACGCGCCGGATAAAGTTTCCGGCGGCCTGACTTACGGCGGTTATTCGGACAGCGTCGTCGTGGACGAAGCGTTCGTGCTGAAAGTTCCTAAGAATTTAAATCTCGCCGCGTCCGCGCCGCTGTTGTGCGCGGGCATCACGACGTATTCGCCGCTGCGCCATTACAAAGTCGCCAAAGGCCAGAAAGTCGGCGTCGTCGGCCTTGGCGGACTCGGCCATATGGGCGTGAAACTGGCGAAGGCTTTTGGCGCGCACGTCGTCGTCTTCACCACGTCGCCGAACAAAGTGAAGGACGCGTTGCGGCTCGGCGCGGATGAAGTCGTGAATTCCAAAAACGCCGACGAGATGAAAAAGCAGGCGAACAGTTTTCATTTCATCCTCGACACCGTCGCCGCGCAGCACGACATCAACGCGTATCTTGTTTTGTTGAAACGCGACGGCACGCTCACGCAAGTTGGCGTTCCCGCCGAGCCGCTTTCAGTTCAAGTCGGCAGCCTGATTTTTGGCCGGCGGAATTTCAGCGGCTCGCTCATCGGCGGCATCAAAGAGACGCAAGAGATGCTGGATTTTTGCGGCGAACACAACATCGTTTCCGACATCGAACTGATTCCGATCCAGAAAATCAACGAAGCCTACGACCGCCTGGTGAAGAACGACGTGAAATACCGGTTCGTGATTGACATGGCGTCGTTGAAATAAAATTGCGCGGCTAACGCAAAATTATTTTCCGAGGAAAAACTGGCTGAAGAACCAGCTAAATAAACTGACTCAATAAACCCGGCGGAGATTGGACGGCAAGATGCCCAGTTCGTCGCGGTATTTTGCCACGGTGCGGCGGGCGATGTTGATGCCCTTTGCCGTCAGCATTTTCACCACTTCCTGGTCAGACAACGGCTTGGCGGTGTCTTCGGCCTTGAAGATTTCGGCGATCATGTCCTTGACGCTGGTGTTGGAGAGGTTTTCGCCATTGGCATTTTGCAGGCCGGCGGTGAAAAAATATTTCATCTCAAATACGCCCTGCGGCGTCTCGATGTATTTTCCGGAAACGGCGCGACTCACGGTGGTCTCGTGCACGCCAACCACATCGGCGACTTGCGACATCGTCATAGGCTTGAGGTGCGCGACGCCCTTTTCCATAAACTCGCGCTGGCGCTTGACGATCTCCTTGCCGATGTTGCAGATGGTTGTCTGGCGTTGGTGCAGACTCTTGATGAGAAATTTACCGGCGCGAATTTTTTCGCGGATGTAATTTTTCACCTCGGCATTATTTTCGCCAGCAGACATCAAATCCTTATAGACATTGCTGATTCGCAGATGCGGAATCTGTTCGTCGTTGGTCGTGACGATGAAATCATCTCCGTTCTTCACGACAAAAACTTCCGGCGCGACGTATTGCTCAACCACCGGCAGAAAGGCACGACCGGGGCGCGGTTCAAGCCGGCCGATGCGGGCGAGCGCTTCCTGAATGTCGTCCACGGACTGGCCAGTGCCGCGCGCGATTTCGGGAATTTTGCGCTTGCCAAGCGCCTCCATATGGTCGCGGATGATGCGATACTCGATGGTTTCCTGCTTGCCAACGCGTTCAAGCTGGAGCATTAGGCATTCGCGCAAATCGCGCGCGCCCACGCCGACCGGCTCGAAACTTTGGATGACTTCCAGCACCTGCAAAACCTTTTCGGCAGGAAGATTGTTGGCCGCCGCCAGTTCCTCGACGGTCGCCATGAGAAAACCGTAGTCGTCAATGTTACCGATGAGTAGTTCCGCGATGGCGCGATCATCGTCGCCCAAACTCGTATCGCGCACCTGTTCCATCAGATGTTGCGCCAGCGACGCCTCGACGGTGATGGAGTTGAACATGAACTCACGCTTCTCCTCGTCCTCGGCGGAAGACCGGCTGACGATGTTCGTCTGCGAAAAGTGGTCGCGCCAGTCCTGATCCATTTGGACGAGCTTTTCAAATTCCGCCTGAAAATCGTCCACCGGGTCGTCCGCGCCCCGTTCCGTCGTGGTGTCAAATTTCACGTCCTCCGGCGGCTCGGCAAAATCCGGGGTGGTCGGAGTTTCCGTCTCGTCGCTGCCTGGGGATTTTTCGCGCAAGTCCATTTCCTGCTCGGAAATTTCTTCGAGGACGGGATTTTGCTGGAGTTCCTGCTCAACGAGCGCCTTGAGTTCCAGCGTCGGCGCTTGCAGCAACGCGAGCGACTGTTGAAGTTGCGGCGCCAGCACCAGCGATTGCGTCAGCCTTTGGGAAAGTTGTAATCCAGGTCCCATCTGCCCCGAGCATAACTTAATCTGCCGGAATCTCAAGCGAATTTGGCATGAATCTCGCTGTAGCATTTTAGGCCAAAGGAAAAACTGGATTTTGCCCGGCCGACGGCGCATTCTTTTTGCATGAAACTGATTCTTTCCACGCACAATGTCACGCTCACCAAGGCCATCGAAGATCACATTCTCGCCAAGTTGGAAAAACTCGATCACATGGATCAACGCGTCGTGGACGCCCGCGTCACGCTCGACCATGACCATACCCGCGTGGCGGAAAAACAATTTTCCTGCTCCATCCGCCTCGCCGTGCGCGGCCCCGATCTTTTTGCCAAGGATGTTGAAAACGACCTTTACGCCGCGATTGACGCCGTCACCAAAAAAATTGAACAGCAGATCCGCAAGCGCCACAACAAGATCAAGGCGACTAAGCACAAGGTCGGCGCGCGCTCCAAACGCACCCGGCAGGAAGCCGACTGAAAATGATCTTACGGGCGAAAATAATCCTGCCCGTCACCGCGCAGCCCATCGAGGACGGCGCGGTTTTCATTGACGGCAACAAAATCCGTTCCATCGCGCCGTGGAAGGATTTGCGCCCGCACCGGCGCGAAAAAGTTTTCGACCTCGGCGAAGTCATACTGCTGCCCGGCCTCGTCAACGCCCATTGCCATCTCGACTACACCGACATGGCTGGCGAATTGTCACCGCCAAAAACTTTCACCGACTGGATTGCTGCCATCACCGCGGCGAAAAGTGCCTGGAGTTATTCCGACTACGCGCGCTCGTGGCTGCGCGGCGCGCATCAGCTTTTGAAAAGCGGCACGACAACCGTCGCGGACATCGAAGCCATGCCGGATTTGCTGCCAGACGTCTGGGACGCCACGCCGCTGCGGGTTTTTTCCTTTTTTGAAATGACCGGCATTAAATCGCGCCGCGCGCCGAAAGAAGTTTTGCGCGAGGCCGTTGAAAAAATGGATTCGCTCCGCCATCCGCGCCATCGCGCCGCCCTTTCGCCGCACGCGCCCTACTCCACCCTGCCCGAACTGCTGCGCCTCGCCGCCCGCACCGCGCAAAAAAGAAAATGGCGCGTCAGCATCCATGTCGCCGAGTCCGCGCAGGAATTTGAGATGTTCGCGCACGCGCGCGGCGAGATGCACGAATGGCTCAAGCGCAACGACCGCGATAATTCCGACTGCGGCCTCGGCTCGCCCCTCGCCCACCTCGCGCGGAACAGGCTACTGGGCGAAAATGTCCTTGCCATCCACGTCAACTGCCTCGCGCGCGGCGATGCTACTTTGCTCGCGAAAAACAAAACCCATGTCGTTCACTGTCCGCGCAGCCACGATTATTTCGCACATCCGAAATTTGAACGCGAACGCCTCGCCAACGCCGGCGTGAACCTTTGCCTCGGCACTGACAGCCTCGCCACTACGCGCATGATGGGCAAACAAAAACCGGAACTCGATTTGTTCGCCGAAATGCGCTCGCTCGCCGACAGTGACCGAAAAATTTCGCCAGAAGAAATCTTGCAAATGGCCACCGTCAATGGCGCGCGCGCCCTCGGCTTAACCAAAAAAATTGGCGAGCTGACTTCCGGCGCAAACGCCGATTTGATCGTGATTCCATTTCCCGGCAGGCCCGGAAAAATTTATGAAACGGTGCTGGCGCATTCTGGAAATGTCACCGCCAGCATGATAGAAGGCCGCTGGGCGATTCCGCCGATCCATTGACACCCTGCTTTCCATTCGCGTCCGACTGTGCTTATCTGTTGGCCAAATGAATTCGTTCGCTGACGAATTGAAACACCACCTCGCCGACTTGCGCGAACAAGATTTGTTCCGCGAACTGCGCCGCGTGGATTCGGCGCAAGGCCGGCATATTGAAATCGGCGGCAAAATATTTCTTAATTTTTCATCCAACGATTATCTCGGCCTTGCCAGCCATCCCGCATTGAAAGAAGCCGCCATTCACGCCATAGAAAAATTTGGCGCGGGCGCGGGCGCGTCACGTTTGATTTGCGGCTCGCTTGCGCCGTTCCACGAATTGGAAGAAGCGCTCGCCAATTTCAAAAAAACCGAGGCTGCGCTGACTTTTTCCACGGGTTACGCCGCCGCGCTCGGCGCGATTTGCGCGCTGGTCGGCAAAGATGACGTCATCGTCATTGATAAACTGGTTCACGCCTGCATCGTGGACGCCGCCAAACTTTCCGGCGCAAAAATCCGCGTCTTCGCGCACAACGACCTGGATGATTTGGCGGATAAATTAAAATGGGCGGATAAACTTTCAAAAGCCGGAAGCGAAAAACAAAAGGTGAAAAATTTCATCGTAACGGAATCCATTTTTTCAATGGATGGCGACGCCGCGCCGTTGCGTGAAATCATAAAGCTCAAGGAAAAATACGGCGCGTGGCTCATGGTGGACGAGGCGCACGCCACGGGAATCTTCGGCCAAAAGGGACGCGGACTTGCTGACGCGTTGGGTGTCAGCGAGCAAATCGAAATCCAGATGGGCACGCTCGGCAAGGCGCTCGGCGCGAGTGGCGGCTATATTTGCGGCTCGCGCTTGCTGATCAATTTTCTGACAAACCGCGCCCGCAGTTTCATTTTTTCGACCGCGCCAGTTCCCGCCGCCGCCGCCGCCGCCACGGCAGGAATCAAATTGGCGCAGTCCACCACTGGCGATTCGCTCCGCGCACAACTCAAACGAAACGCCAGTCTTTTCAAATCGGCAATTGGCAGTCCGCAATCCGTAATCGCCAGCGCCATCGTCCCGTTGATTCTGGGCGATGAAGCAAAGGCTGTCGCCGCCGCAAAAAAATTGCGCGCGCAGAACATTTTTGTTCCCGCGATCCGTTATCCGACCGTCGCGCGCGGCGCGGCGCGCTTGCGCGTGACCTTCACAGCAACCCACACGGACGAAGATGTGGCGCAACTGCTCGCCACCTTAAAAAATTTGATTCAATGAACCCGCTCGCTCGACTAGACCAAAAATTTATCTGGCATCCGTTCACACAGATGCGCGACTGGCTGCGGCGCGAGCCGATTGTGATCACCGAAGGCCAAGGCGCAGTGCTGCGTGACGTGAAAGGCCGCGAGTTTCTCGACGCGAATTCATCCATCTGGACAAATTTGCACGGCCACCGGCATCCGAAAATCAACGCCGCCATCACGCGGCAGTTAAAAAAAATTTCCCACAGCTCCGCGCTTGGTTTCGCCAATGAACCGGCCAGTTTGCTGGCAGAGAAATTGGTGGGCGTAGCCAATTCAAACTCAAGTGGCAAAAATTCAAAACTCGGAAAAGTTTTCTTTTCCGACGACGGTTCGACCGCGTTGGAAGTCGCGCTGAAGCTCGCTTACGAATTCACGCGCCGCACGCGCGGCACAAACTCCATGCCGAAGTTCCTCTCGCTCGTCGGCGCCTATCACGGCGACACGATCGGCGCGGTTTCGCTCGGTCACGTTGACCTGTTTCACAAAAAGTTTTCCGGACTGCTGTTCAAGACGGACAAGGTGATGTCACCGTATTGCTACCGCTGCCCGTTCAACCGCGCCAAGCCCGAGCGCGAAGACGCGCGGAAATATCGCAAGTGCGACTGGGAATGCGTCGGCCTAGTCGAAAACAAATTTTCCGCGCAGACGAAAAAAGGGAATCCTTATGCCGCGTTCGTCTTCGAGCCGCTGATGCAAGGCGCGGCGGGCATGATTCCGCAACCGAGCGGCTGGCTGGGCCAAGTCACGAAAATCGCGCGCAGCCACGGCGCACTACTGATTGCCGACGAGGTGATGACGGGCTTTGGCCGCACGGGCGTGACGTGCCATCTAGACAACCAAGCCAACGCGACAGCCTTAAAAAATCCGGCGGCGGCAAAACTATTCGCCTGCGCGCGCGTCGGCGTGCAGCCGGATTTTTTGTGCGTGGCAAAAGGTTTGACCGGCGGTTATCTGCCGATGGCGGCGACGATGACGACGCAACAGGTTTTTGATGCGTTTCTCGGTGAATACGAGGAGTTCAAAACATTTTTCCACGGCCACAGCTTCACCGGCAACCAGCTCGGCGCGGCGGCGGCGCTGACAAGCTTGGGAATTTTGCAGACAGCAAAATCCGTAAGTCAGCGCGCGCAGTTGCAAAAACATTTGCAGGAGGAATTGCAATCGCTCTGGCCGCTGCCAAACGTCGGCGACATTCGGCAGGTTGGGCTGGTTGCTGGCATTGAGCTGGTAAAAAACTGGCGGACGCGCGAGCCGTTTATGTTGCGGGAACGCGTGGGAATCCGTGTGTGCGAGGCGATGGCCAAGCGCGGCGTATTGACGCGACCCGTCGGGAATGTGATCGTGCTAATGCCGCCGTATTGCACGTCGCGGACGCAATTGCATAAGATGATAGGCGCTTTGCGCGAAACCGTGACCGAGATTTTTTGAATTAGCACGGCGAACAAAGATTTAGCGGACGCAATTTTTTAAAAACTGCACAGATTAAAAAATCAGCGCACCAAATTTAATTCACCGGCGTGATTTTGACTTCCACTTCCATCCGGCGTTCGCGCGTGCCACGATAATTTCCGCTGACCGGCGGCACGTCGGCGTAATCGCGGCCATTGCCCAGCTTCACATAAGTTTCGCCAATTTGACAATTGTGCGTGGGGTCGAGTCCGCGCCAGCCGCGTCCGGGAACAAAAACCTCCACCCAGGCGTGCGTGGCGCTGGCGGCTTCGGTGGCGAGATAACCGCTGACATAGCGCGCGGGAATTTTCAGGGCGCGGCAGAGGCCGATCATGAAATGCGCAAAATCCTGACAGACGCCGCGCCGGTCGCGCATCACCTCGCTCATGTGCGTGTGGACATGGGTGGAGGCGGACTCGTATTTCAGAAAGCCGTGGACGAATTTCATGATTGCGAGCGTCGCCTGCCAGGCGTCATTGATATCGGCGGTCGCGTCCAGCGCCAGCTTCCAGGATTCCGGCGACAGCTCCACGAAACGGCTTTCGAGCAGATAATCAAAACAGCGCTCAATGTTCGGCGCCTCGCGCATCTGCTCGAACGAACAGATTTTTTCGTCCGGCAGTGGCGCGGGCGGGCGCGTGATAACAACAGAATTTGCCTCAATCAACAAATGGCTGTGCGGCTCGATGATTTCAAAATGGTGAATCCAGTTGGAATAAAAATCTTTGGAATGCGTCAGCCGCGCCGCCGGCAGCACCTTGAGCAGAAATGATTCAACCGACTGCTCGGGAATCGGCATCGGCTGCAAACGCACATCATTAAAACTGTCGCGCACCGGCGTGGCATAGGTATAGCGCGTGCGATGTAAAATTGCCCACTTCATAATTCTTTGACGATCTCCTTTATTCGAGCGGTTCCACGTCCACCGACACGCGGACTTCATGCGCGCCGCCGCCGGTGAGAATGCCGGCCACCGGACTCACGTCGCCGTAGTCGCGACCGTAGGCGACGATAATGTGTTCCTCGGCCGGTTGCACGTTGTTTGTCGGGTCAAAATCCACCCAGCCGGTGCCGGGACAAAAAATCCCGAACCACGCGTGCGACGCATCCACGCCGACCAGACGCGATTTGCCCTCCGGCGGACGCGTGCGCAGATAGCCACTGACGTAGCGCGCGGGCAAGCCCAGCGAGCGCAGACACGCGATGCCCAAATGCGCGAAATCCTGGCAGACGCCACGCCGCTTTTGCCAAACTTCTTCCAACGGAGTAGCAACCGTGGTCGCGCGCGGGTCAAACTTGAAATCCTTGTTGAGGCGGCGCGTCAACTCCCGCGCGCCAACGAGCAGCGGCGTGTCCTTGCCGAAACTTTCGCGGGCGTAGGCCGCCAGTTCCTGCGACGCCCGCACCTGCGGCGAGTCAAAGACGAACTGATACGGCTCGATCACTTCGGGCGAAACCGGGTCGCGGAACATTTCAGCGACCGATTCCCACGGCGCGGTGGATTCATTCTGCGTCGAGGTTTTCGGCTGCACCGTAACGCGGCTGCTGGTGATTATCTCCAGTTTGCTGTGGATTTCCTGAATCGCAAAAAAACAAAGTTGGTTGCCGAAATAATCCGTGCGCGCCTTGCGCAGCGCCGGCTCGGGAAAGATCTGGAGCGAAAAACTATCGCTCGACTGCGTGGACGTGTCGCGCGGTTCCAGCCGGGCGACGTGGTGCGACACCGACACCGGCGCGGCGTATTCGTAAAGCGTGCGATGCGTGATGTGGTAGTTCATTGGACTTCCCCGCGCCCCGTGCGCGAAATCGCCGAGTGCGCGAAATAACTCGCGGCAATGGCATTAGACAATTGCGGCAGCACCCGCAAGGTTTGCCTGACGGTTTCCGCCAGCGCGGAGTCCGACCACTTCGCCGACGGACTGGCGAGTTCCCGCGCATCGGCGCGTTCCAAACGCGACTGGCAATTTTCCAAAACCGTTTTGCCGGGGCTGGCCGCATCGCCGCGCTCCTTGGGCAATTTTTCAAAATGTTTCACGAGCTGCTTGATCTGGAACAGAACCGAGCGCGGATTTTTGTCATCCAGCAGCACCAGATCGAACACTGCGGGAATCGTCGGCAGCAGATTGTAGCGCGAACGGAACGTGATGGAACTGTCCACCACTTCGAGAATCGCCTCAAGCAAACTTGGATTTTCCGCGTCCGGTGAAAGCAGCGTCGCCTCCAGCAGCGTGCAAAGATACACCGTGCGTTCGAGCCGCAAACCCATGTCGAGAAACCGCCAGGCTTGTGCCCGCGTCATGTTTTCGCGCGCGAGGCCGTGGAACGCCGCGAGGCCAAGCAACGTCTGGTTCAACACGCCCACGGCGTCGCCCGCGAGCATCACGCGTTTTGAAGATGGCGGCGTCGCGAGCCGGTCGTCAATCTGGCTCAACACGCGCCACATATCATTGGACGTGCGGTCGCGCACAAGCATCGCGAGTCGCTGCAACTGCTCCGCCGTCTGCCGCAAACTGCCGTGTCGCGTGGGATCAAAAATCGCCGCGAGGAGTTCCGCCTCGAACGCCTCGGCGTTCGACCACAATTCCGGCTTGGCGGAAATGCCCGGTAACTGGCCCTGCGTTTCCAGCGTCTGCAACAGCGGCGCAAGCAGCGGCTTCGCTCCGCCGGTGCGTTCGGGATTAAACCGCAGCAACGCGCTCCGCAGCAAACGTGAAGTGGCGTCGGCGCGCTCGGAGTAACGGCCGAGCCAGAAAAAATTATCCGCGAGGCGCGACGGCAGATTGTTTCCCGTGCGGCGCAGTTCGACATTTTGGTTCGTGCTGTGCAGCAGAGTGACTTCATCCACCGGCGTGGCGGACGGAATCCAAGTGTCCTTGCTGCTGCCGCCGCCGCGTTGCATGGAAATGAATTTTCCGCCGCTGTCCGGCAGCACGCGGGTAAGTCCGCCGGGCATCACAGAATAACCGCCCTGCCCATCCGTCACCAGAAAGACGCGGAGGCTGACGGGCTGCGCCGCCAGCGAATTTTTTTCCCAAGACGGCGCGGTGGAAAGCTCGATGCGCTCCTGCGCGACGAAGAGATCGGGATCAAATTCGATGCGCTGCTTCAAATCCTCGAAGCCGGCATCGGCCAGCCCCTGCTGCGTGCGGAACGCCGGCTTCACGATGAGTTTGTCGAGGTGTTTCAAAACATGTTCGCGCGCGGCCTTTTGCCCGCACCACCACGTCGCAACCGACGGCAGCTTCAATGGTTCGTTAAGTAGATGCCGGCACAGGCCGGGCAAAAACGACATGAACGCCGGGCTTTGCACCAAGCCGCTGCCGAGCGCGTTGGCTATGACCACCGTTCCCGCGCGTACCGCTTCGACGAGTCCCGGCACTCCGAGAATGGAATCATTCCGCAATTCGAGCGGATCGCAGAAATCATCGTCCACGCGGCGCAGAATCACATCCACGCGCTCCAGTCCGCTCAAGGTTTTCAACCAGACATGATTGTCGCGCACGGTCAAATCCTGTCCCTCGACGAGCATGTAGCCGAGATAGCGCGCCACATACGCCTGCTCAAAATAGGTTTCGTTGTGCGGGCCGGGCGTGAGCATGACCACGCGCGCCTTGTCCGCCTGGCGCGGCGCGAGCTGCGCGAGGGCGTTCTGCGTGGCGAGAAAAAATCCGGCGAGTCGATGAACGTGATTGTCCCGGAACGGCTCCGGCAAAATACGCGAGGTGACTAGGCGGTTCGCCAGCGCGTAGCCCGCGCCGGTCGGAATTTGCGTGCGGTCGGAAACCACCCACCAGCGTCCGTCCGGCGAACGCGCGAGGTCGGCGGCGTAGAAATGTAGAAATATGTCGCCGGGCATTTTGATGCCATGGCACGGGCGCAAAAAATCCGGCTGGCCGAAAACGAGCGCCGGCGAAAGCCAGCGCGAACGGATCAAATCTTGCGCACCGTAGCAGTCGGCGAGAATTTTATTCAGCAACGTCGCGCGTTGAATCAAACCAGTTTCGAGCTTCTGCCATTCTTCCGGCGCGATGACGAACGGAATCGGGTCGAGCTGCCACGGTCGCTCCATTCCGCGCGGGTCGCCATAGACGTTATAAGTGATACCGTGCTCATGGACAAATCGCTGGCACGCATCCGCACGCCGCGACAGTTCCGCCGAGCCAAACTCCTCCAGTTCGCCGAGCAGCTTTGCGTAGTGCGGAAAAATTTCACCGTCTTTTGCGAGCAATTCATCGAACGCGCCCGCGCTGCCTTTGTAGCCGGACAACAGTTTTTCCGGCGTCGCTTTTTTTGCGAAGCTCGTGTCTTCCGGCGTAGATTGCAATTGCGATTGAATCATCGGCGGCTGGTCGCGTCGGTTTTTATTTTCGCCCGCTTCAGACATTACGCAAATCGAGGGTGAAAGGAAAATCTCCGTTTGGAATTTCCGGCGGCGGCGTGAATTTTCCCTGCTGGTGGCCATGCCGGAAAAATCGGGAAAGCCGCCGCGCCTCGGCTTCGTAGCTGTTCACGGGAAACGTGTCGTAGCCGCGTCCGCCCGGATGCGCTACGTGATAAGTGCAGCCGCCGAGCGAACGCTTGTTCCAGGTGTCGTAAAGATCAAATCGCAACGGCGCGTGCGATTTGATCGTGGGCTGAAGGCAAACCGGCGGTTGCCATGCGCGATAACGCACGCCCGCGACGCCTTCGCCGTTCGTGCCGGTCGGATGCAACGGCACGCGATGGCCGTTGACCGTGATGGCGAAGCGGTCGCCGATGAGTCCGTTCGCTTTGACTTGGAGGCGTTCGAGCGAGCTGTCCACATAGCGCACCGTGCCGCCGCCGCCGGGTTCTTCGCCGAGGACGTGCCACGGTTCGAGCGCGGTTCGCAATTCAATTTGTAAATCGCGCTGCTCCAGATCGCCGATGCGCGGGAAGCGAAACTCAAAATGCGGCGCGAACCAGTCGAACTCAAACGGATACCCGGCTTCCTTCAGATCACCGATGACGTCGCGGAAATCCGTCTCGCAAAAATGCGGCAGCATCCAGCGGTCATGGATGTCCGTGCCCCAGCGCACGAGATCGTTTTTGTAAGGCTCGTTCCAGAATTTCGCGACGAGGCCGCGCAGGACGAGATGTTGCGCGAGGCTCATGCGCGCGTGCGGCGGCATTTCAAACGCTCGCATCTCAACGAGACCGAGGCGTCCGCTGCTGCTTTCGGGCGCGTAAAGTTTATCAATGGAAAATTCGGAGCGATGCGTGTTGCCGCTGGAATCAATCAAAAGATTTCGGAACAAGCGATCCACCATCCACGGCGGCGTCTGGCCGAACGCGCCGATTTGTTTGTCCATTTCCCTGAACGCGATTTCGAGTTCGTAAAGCGAATCGTTCCGCGCCTCGTCAATGCGCGGCGCCTGCGACGTCGGGCCGACGAATAATCCGCTGAAGAGCCAGCTCAACGACGGATGATTCTGCCAATACGTCAGCAGCGAGCGCAGCAGATCGGGACGCCGCAGCACCGGCGAATCCGGCGGCGCTTCCGCGCCGATGATGATGTGATTGCCGCCGCCCGTGCCGGTGTGGCGGCCGTCGAGCATGAACTTTTCCGTGCCGAGCCGCGTCTGCCGCGCTTCTTCGTAAAGAATTTCCGTGCGCTCGACGAGTTCGTCCCATGTCTTGCTCGGATGCATATTGACCTCGATGACGCCGGGGTCGGGCGTGACGGCGAGCTTGTTCAGGCGCGGATCGCGCGGCGGCGTCTCGCCTTCGATGATGACCGGCGTGCCCATTTCGGTGACGACGGTCTCGATGCCCGCGATGAGATCGAGATAATCTTCCGTCGTCTCGACCGGCGGCATGAAGAGATGTAAACGTCCGTCGCGCGGCTCGACGCAGAGTGCGGTGCGGATGATCCATGGCGCGCTCTGGCCGGGCGCGGGACGGCGCAACGGATTTTCGTCCGGCGGCAACGGCTCGAGCGGCTTTGGTTTCTCGCCAAGTTTTTGCGCGCGCTGGCCGCGACCTTCGCCGGGCAATGTTGGCGAATCCGCGCGACCGACAAAACGCTGGCGATACGGAAATTCTTTCGGCAGTTCCGGCAATTTTGGATTCGACGGGTCTTGCTGGCGCAGCCACGGAAAATCTTTTTCGGCGACCCACGGAACGGAATCGAGCGGCAGGCGCAAACCCATCGGCGAATCGCCGGGGATGAGCCAGAGCGTGTCGTCGTCGCGCAAGAACCACGAGCCGGAAATCCAGCCGCCGCCGACGCGCTTGACCGGCAGCGCGTAGCCGACGACCGAGCCGAGTCCCTGCTGAAAAATCCGCGCGATGCGCTCGCGTTCCTGCTTGTCCTTGAGATTGGATTTTTCCGGCGTGACGTTCGTGGGAAAACGGCGTTCTTTCCAGGTGTAATAAAATGCGTCTTCGTAGGCGGGAATCAAATGCTTCGGGTCGCCGCCAACGAGCGACGCGATGCGCGACAGAAGTTCCTTCGCGTCCTTCGCGCCGTGGCCGTAATTTTTCGATTCGTCCGCGATGAGCGAATCGTCCTTCCAGATCGGCACGCCGTCCTTGCGCCAATACGCCGCGAGCGCGTAGCGTGGCAACGGTTCGCCCGGATACCATTTGCCCTGACCGTAATGCAGCAACGAGCCGGGCGCGAATTTTCCGCGCAGCCGCTTGATGAGTTCGCCGGACAAAATCCGTTTCTTGTGCGAGACGGCGGTGAAATTCCATTCCGCGCCGTCGGGATCGTCCGTGGAAACAAACGTTGGCTCGCCGCCCATCGTCAGGCGGACGTCGCCTTTTTTCAGATCAACGTCAATCGCGTGGCCGAGCGATTCGATTTTTTTCCATTGTTCTTCGGTGTAAGGCAGCGTGACGCGCGGGCTTTCAAAAATGCGCGTGACGTTCATCTCAAAACTGAATTCAGTTTCACATTCGTCCACGCCGCCGGAAATCGGCGCGGCGCTGGCGGGATCAGGCGTACACGCGAGCGGAATGTGGCCTTCGCCCGCGAACAAACCGGAAGTCGGATCAAGTCCGATCCAGCCGCCGCCGGGCAGATAAACTTCGCACCACGCGTGCAAGTCCGTGAAATCTTTTTCCGCGCCGCTCGGACCGTCGAGCGCCTTCACGTCGGCTTTTAATTGAATCAAATAACCGCTGACGAAACGCGCCGCGAGTCCGCAATGACGCAGTAACTGGCACAGCAGCCACGCCGAATCGCGGCACGAACCGCTGCCTTTTTCCAAAGTTTCCTCCGGCGTCTGCACGCCGGGTTCGAGGCGAACGAGATATTTGATGTCCTTCCACAAACGCTGGTTGATCGCGACGAGAAAATCATTCGTGCGCGGTTTTTCTTTTTCAGGAATTTCCAGCCGCTCCTTTTTCGTGCGCCGTTTGACTTCGCCCAGTAAATCTTTGCGGACGGCGGTGAGATATTTTGTAAACGCCGGCGTGAGCCAGCATTGGCGCTGGAACGGCGCGAGTTCGTGATCGAGCGCGGGATCGTAAACGAACGGAAATTTTTCTGCCTGCGGTTCGAGGAAAAAATCGAACGGATTGAACACCGCCATTTCCGCAACCAAATCCACTTCGACGCAAAACTCGCGCGTCGGTTGTTCAAAGACCAGCCGCGCGGCGTAATTCGCCTGCGGGTCTTGCATCCAATTGATGAAATGTTTTTCGGGAATGACTTTGAGCGAGTAGCTCAAAATCCGCGTGCGCGAATGTGGCGCGGGACGCAAGCGGATGGTTTGCGGCCCAAGATGAACCAGCCGGTCATACTTGTAATGCGTCTTGTGATGCAGCGCGACGTGAATTGACATTCGGATTTTGGATTAGGCAGCTTCGGCTTGCAGATAACGGATGCGTTTGTGAACGTCCGTGTTGATCGAGTGATACGGCTGCGAAAGATTTCCGGCGGCGAACAGCGTGCGCCGCGTGTGTTCCATGTCGTCCTCGCCGATGGCGTCGGTGAAAATCGGCATCAGATAATCCATGCCGAGTTTGGACGGCTTCATCAATTTCGGATCGTAAAGCGCCGGGTGCATTTTTCGCGCATGGATCAATCCCCAGCGGTCGCGGAAACGGTTCGCGTCGTAACCCTCGACAAAAAAACCTTTCGTCGTGTTGTATTGCAAAACGGAAACGGCGTTGTTGCGGCCTTCAACCAAAAGTTCAACGGCCTTCGCACCTTGCTGCGCGGCGTAAAACCGGTCGAACAAAATCGGCCGCCCGCCGCGTTGGGTGTGGCCGACTTTGCGAGTAAAGATCGCTTCTTTCGCGGATTCGCCGCGACGGTAAAGCTGGAAAAATTTGTCCCCGATCATCTGGATCAGTTTCGAACGCAATGCTTCCGACGCGCCACTCAAAACAACGTTGCCCGCCGGGTCGGTGGATTTTGTTTCCGCGCCAAGTTCGCGGCCATTTTCGTCCACGATACCTTCGCCACAGACGATGACGACGTTTTTTTGCAAATCGTAAAGATGCTTCACGCGCGCGACGAGCGCTTCCAAGTCCGGCGCAATTTCGGGGACAAGCACGATGTCGGGCTGGCCGTAGGCCGAGCCGAGCGCGATGTAGCCGGAATGTCGGCCCATCACTTCAATGATGGCGATGCGGCGATGACTTTCCGCCGTCGTGCGAATTCTTTCCACGCCGCTCGCTGAGACAAAAACGGCGGTCGCATAGCCCGGCGTGGCGTAATTCACGATGTTGTTCAGATCAAATTGCGTGTGCGACTCCGTGCGCTTGTAACGAAAGCCGCCTTTGGCCGCTGCGTCGTTCACGCGTACATATTCGTCCGGCTCGCTCGGATAATTCAGGCCGAGGTCGTTGTCAATCGTCTTGGGCGCGAGCACGGTCGGCAGGCGTTCTGCAAATGGCTGCAATCCATTTAATGTGCCATCGCCGCCGATGCAAATCAGTCCGTCGATGCCAAGCTGCTTCAACCGCGACGCAACCATGTCGAGGTCGTCTTTTTTATTTGCATCCACAAAATCGCGCGACGAGCCGATGAGTGTGCCGCCTTTCGTCGGGTCGAGTTCGGGAATATTTTGATAAAGCGGATTAAGATGGACGTGCGGCACGCGCGGGTTGAAAAGACAATTAAAACCTTTGATGAGGCCGATCACCTCGACCTTGAGCTGGTTCGCGCGCGTGACCGCACCATGAATCGTGGCGTTGAGCGCGGGCGTATCGCCGCCGGCGGTGAGAATTCCGATGCGTTTCATGGCTTGAAAATTTTATCAGACTGTTGCTGTTGCTCTTCCTGCTGCACCATGTGGATCTCGTCAGGATTTTCAAAGGGCTGGAAAATGTAAGCCCGAAACAACTCGGCCCCGACGTTGTTCAATTTGGCCTGGGCTTCATCAAGATAACGGTGCAGACCGACTTCAAAAATTTCCTCGATGGTGCTGAACTGCAGTTCCGCCAGAAACCGGCCGGTGAGTTTTTCCGCGTCGTTGGTGAAACGGCCGGCGGAGACGCCGGAAATGTTGCGCAACGCGAGGTTCAATTCATTCACACAATAGCGCACGGATCGCGGAAAGACATCGCTCAGCAATAAAAATTCCGCCACCTGCAGCGGATGCACATCGCCGCCATGAATCGTTTTGTAGGCGTCCCACGCGCTGCACGAGCGCAGCACGGCCGACCATTCGAGCGCCTCGTCGGGGCTGATGCGTTCTGGCACACCACGTTCCGGCAAACTTTGGTAGCGCACGTCGAGGATACGCGTGGTCTTGTCCGCGCGTTCGAGCAACTGGCCGACGCGCACAAACCACCAGCCTTCGTTGCGGATGAGCGTGGCTTCGATGATGCCGATGATGTGGAGCGAACTGGATTTGATTTCCTGAAAAAATTCGCCCGCGCTGCGCCGCCAGACTTCGCGGGCGTAAGGTGAACGGACAAATAAATAAAGGCGATTCAATTCCTCCCACAATTCCAGCGTAATCTGGTCACGCACCATGCGCGCGTTTTCGCGCGCCTGACAGATGGATTGCAAAAGTGAATTGGGATTTTCCATCTCGAAGACGAGAAATTCCGTCACCGCCTTGCCAGTGGCGTTGGGATGCGCTTTGAAAAAAGCCTCTTCATCACCGGTGGCCTGAACAATGGGGAGCCAGTAGGCGGTGAGACGTTTTTCATCAACGTTGCGGATGTCCAGCAGGAGTTGCAGATTCACGTCCACGATGCGCGCGATATTTTCCGAGCGCTCAATGTAACGAGCCATCCAGTAGAGTGAGTTGGCAACGCGGGATAACATTTTTATTTAGAAGTTAAATGCTGAATCTGATTATTCGTCTCCGTAAAGCACCCAAGTGTCTTTGCTGCCGCCGCCCTGCGACGAGTTGACAACGAGCGAACCCTTGCGCAAAGCGACACGCGTGAGGCCGCCGGGAATGATGCTGGTGCGTTCGCCGGACAAGACGAACGGTCGCAAATCAACATGGCGTCCTTCAAAATTACCGTCGCAATTGGTTGGGTGCTGCGAGAGGTTGATCATCGGCTGCGCGATATAATTACGCGGCTCGGCGATGATGAGCTTGCGAAATTTTTCTATTTCTTCCTTCGTAGCCTTCGGCCCCATCAACATTCCGTAGCCGCCGGATTCGTTCGCCGCTTTCACAACGAGTTTTTCCAGATTTTCCAAAATGTATTTTTTATCCGCTTCCTCGCTGGCCAGATACGTCTCCACGTTGTTCAAAATCGGTTCCTGATCGAGGTAGTATTTGATCATGCGCGGCACGAAATAATAAACCACCTTGTCATCCGCAATGCCCGTGCCGATGGAATTCGCCAGCGAAACATTGCCCGCGCGATACGCGTTGATGAGCCCCGGCACGCCGAGCATCGAATCTTTGCGGAACACGGTCGGGTCAATGAAATCATCGTCAATACGGCGGTAAATGACATGCACCGGCTGCGGGCCTTTCGTCGTGCGCATGAACACGCGCGAATCTTTCACAAACAAATCGCGGCCTTCGACAATCTCAATGCCCATCTGCCGCGCGAGATACGTGTGCTCAAAATACGCGCTATTGTAAGCGCCCGGCGTTAGTAAAACCACCGTCGGATCAGCGACGCCCGCCGGCGCGATGTATTTCAACGACTTCAAAAGTTCTTGCGCGTAATGCTCCACCGGCCGCACGCCGATGCCCTCGAACATTCCCGGAAACGCGCGCTTCATTGCGCGCCGATTTTCCAAAACGTAGCTCACGCCCGACGGACAACGGCCGTTGTCTTCCAGTACGAGATAATTTCCGTCCTTGTCGCGGATCAAATCCGTGCCGCAAATATGGATGTAGATATCCTTCGGCACATTGAAGCCCACAAATTCGCGCCGGAAATGTTTCGCCGACAAAACATAAAATTCCGGGATGATGCCGTCCTTCAGAATTCTCTGCTCGTGATAAATGTCGTGGAGAAAAAGATTCAGCGCGGTGATACGCTGCGTCAGACCGCGTTCCAGATGCTCCCACTCCTTCGCCGGAATAATTCTGGGTAATAAATCGAACGGGAAAATTTTCTCCGCGCCCGCCGCGTCGCCATAGACATTGAAGGTGACGCCCTGCCGGAGAAAAGCGTTGTCAATCGCCTCGCGCTTGGACTGAAATTCCGGCTCGGTCAACTCCGCGAACAGCTTGTGGAACTTCTGGTAATGCGGCCGCACCTGGTTCTGCGCATCGGCCATTTCATCGAAACCGCTGTTGACCTGATATTGATTCAGCATATTCCTTCAGTTGTTTTTTTAACTTCTTGAACATTTACCGCCAGCCAGCTTGGCTGGTAAATTTTCCTCCGGCCATCTGTATAAAACGCGCCCGCGCAGTTATCAACCTCAATTTTCAAGGTTGCCAACCGTGCCGCCAGCCAAAATTGAATCGCCCGGCCGACCATGTGTTTTATCCTGCAGTAGTTCTTTAGCAGGCGGCTTGCCGAGTTCACGCCTTGGTGTGAATTTTTTTGAAACATGTGACCGAGGCAATACCCCAGCGTTCGTTTCACGAAAAGAGCCCGAGCGTCCGCAGAACGCGTCCGGCTCACTGGAAGATTTTTGGCGGAATTCTCTTTCGCAAGAAAAAGCGCGGCGCTCAGACAAAAATCGTCTGGTCGCGCCCCGGCCCGACGGACGCGATATACAAATGCGCATTCGTCAGTTCGGCAATCGCCTTCAAATACGCCTGCGCCTTCTTCGGCAGTTGCTTGAACGTCTTGCATTTTTCCGTCGGCGTCAGCCAGCCTTCAAATTCAACGTAAATCGGCACGCACTGCGCGAGAATTTCCGCGTCGTTGGGCATATAATCATATTGCGTTTTGCCGTGGCGATACGCGACGCAAACCTTGATGTTCTCCACCGTGTCGAGGCCGTCGAGGTTCGTGATGGCGAGATCGTCAATGCCATTGACCATCGTCGCGTGGCGCGTGGCGACAGAATCAAACCAGCCGCAGCGACGGGCACGCCCGGTCGTCGCGCCGAATTCGCGTCCCATGCCGTGCAGCAGGTCGGAGATTTCCTGATTTTCCGTCGGCAACGGCCCTTCGCCGACGCGCGTGGTGTAAGCCTTCATCACACCGACCACGCGATCCATGCGATGCGGCGGCACACCGGAGCCGGTGCAGGCGCCGCCCGCCGTGGTGTTTGACGACGTGACAAACGGATAAGTGCCATGGTCAATGTCGAGAAACGTCCCCTGCGCGCCTTCAAACAAAACCTCCGCGCCATGACGAATCTGTTCGTGCAAGAGAACAACCGTGTTTTGCACAAACGGCTTCAAATATTTCCCGGCGGCGTTGTATTCCGCAAAAACTTTTTTGAAGGAAAGCTGCTTCGCGCCGAGTGATTTGAGCACGATGTTATTTTCTTTAATCCGAACAGAAAGTTTCGCTTCGAGCTTGGCCGGATCAATCAGGTCGTTCACGCGCAAACCAACTCGCGCCGCCTTGTCACCGTAAGCCGGGCCGATGCCGCGCTTGGTCGTGCCGATTTTATTTTTACCCTTGAGCAATTCGCGCGCGCCATCCAGTTCGCGATGATACGGAAACACGACGTGCGCCGTTTCGCTCAACACAAAATTCTTCGGCGTCACCGCGACGCCGTTTTTTTTGAGACCTTCCATTTCGCTGACGAGGCCGATGGGGTCAAGCACCACGCCATTGCCGATGACGCACAATTTATTTTTGCGCAAGATGCCGGACGGAATTAAATGCAACACGGTTTTCTTGCCCTTGACGATGACCGTGTGGCCGGCGTTATTGCCGCCGGCGTAACGCACAACGACATCCGCCCTCTCCGTGAGCACGTCAATGATTTTGCCTTTGCCTTCGTCGCCCCACTGGGCGCCGACGAGAATTGTGTTTGCCATAAATTTATTTTGGGAGGGGCGGCGTATCGCCGTCCCCAATTTTTCCGCCGCCGACAATAAAAATCCCCGGACGTAAATCCGGGGCAAAGCGGCTGGGTCTTTGCCGGGAGAAGCTAGAAAACGGCGGCGGCGATGTCAATTCTGCAAAGATGTTTTGGCGGCGTTTTAATTTCCTTTCCGTTTAATTTTCTGCGGACTAGTCTCCCGTATGCGCGAAGCCTCTTTGAATTTTCTTAAAACATTGGTCAACACGCCCAGCCCCACCGGCCACGAAACGCGCGGCCAGCGTGTCTGGCTGGATTACGCCAAACAATTTTCTGACGAGACTTTTTCCGACGCCTACGGAAACTGCGTCGCCGTCCTCAATAAAGGCGGCGGCCCGCGCATCATGCTCGCAGCGCACGCGGACGAAATCGCGATGGCGGTGAATTACATTGATGACAACGGCTTCATTTACGTTCAAAAAATGGGCGGCATTGACGCGGCTATCACCAAGGCGCAACGCATCTTCATTCACACACGCGGCGGCGCGGTTAAAGGCGTCGTCGGCAACGTCGCGCCACATTTGACGAGCAAGGACGGCGATGCCAAGCCGCCGAAAATTCACGACCTGTTCATTGACATCGGCGTAAGCAATCGCAAGGAAGCGGAGAAAATTGTCCGCATCGGCGACCCAATCACGCTGGCGGATGAATTTGATATTTTGCGCGGCGACCTCGCGGTGGCGCGCGCGTTTGACAACCGCATCGGCACTTTTGCCGTCGCGGAAACGCTGCGGCTGTTGAAGGAATCAAAAATAAAAATAAACGCGGAAGTTTACGCTGTTTCCAATGTGCAGGAAGAAGTCGGCTTGCTCGGCGCGCGGCAGATCGCGTATTCGCTCAAGCCTGACATCGCGCTCGTCGTGGACGTGACGCACGCGACGGATTATCCGACCGTCAGCAAGACGCAGCACGGCGACACGCGCATCGGCAGCGGCCCGACCATCACACACGGCGGCTGCAATCATCTGGAAGTTGTAAAACGGCTCGAGGAAGTTGCGGCAAAGAAAAAAATTCCGCTCCAGCACGAAGCCATGTCTAACACGAGCGGCACGGACACGGACGTGATTTTTTGGACGCGCGGCGGCATTGCCAGCGCGCTCATCAGTTTGCCGAACCGCTATATGCACTCGCCGGTCGAGGTCGTGAGCCTGAAAGATTTGGAGCTGATCCCGCAATTGCTGGCCGCGTTCGTGCAGTCGCTGAAAAAGGGCGAAGAGTTCAAAGTAAAAATTTGAAGGGTGCGAGTGGTCTGATCATGGATGGACGCTTCAGCGTCGTTTCAATTTTTTTTCAAACGCCACCAATGTCTCCGGGCTGACATGATGTTCAATTCCCTCGGCATCTAGTTCCGCCACTTTTTCCGGCACGCCTAATGATCGCAAAAACGCCGTCACCGTCTCATGCCGCAGCTTGCACTCCGCCGCCAGTGTGCGCCCCGCATCGGTCAGAAAGATCGCGCGGTAGGGCAGCGTGTTCACGAACCCGATTTTTTTCAGCCGCGCCAGCGTGCGGTTGACCGTCACATGGGTCACGCCCAGCCGCCGCGCCAGATCCACCACGCGCGCCTCGCCCAGCGCCGCCGACAAATCTGCGATGGCCTCGACGTAATCCTGCGCCGTCTCGGCGGCACGGTCGCGGCGCGAACGGCGGAATTTTTCGGCGGGCGGCGTCGCCGCCGGCTTGCGGGTGGAACGTGGCATAAACTTTAGAAATAAAGCAGACGGTGGTTTTCCCGTCGAGGTTTTAATTTGTAACTATAGCTACATTTTTTGTTGACGGCGCAGATTTCGTATTGTAACTAATGCTACATGATTTTGTTCGGGCTAAAATACAGGCCGTTTTGGCTGGCGGTGTTGCTTGCCGCGCCCGGTGCCCACGCGTCGGCGCAAGAGACCAATTCTATTCCGCCGGACAAAGGCGGTTACAACCTTTTTAATCCCGTGCCGGAAAATCTGATGCGGGATTTAAGTCCCGACCGGCCGGACGTGACCGAGTCGCCCTATACGGTGGACGCCGGCCATTATCAGTTGGAAATGGATTTTGCCAATTTCACTTATGACAAAACAGACGGAACGACCACGAAGACTTGGCAGGTGGGGGATTTCAACTTCAAAGTCGGATTGCTCAATGATGTGGATGTCCAATTCGTTTATGACAATTACCTGAATGTGAATACGGTAGACAGTTCGGGCAAATCAACCACTCAATCGGGCTTTGGCGATTTCACCACGCGACTGAAAATAAATTTGTGGGGCGATGACGCCGGGCAGACGGCCTTCGCGCTGCTGCCTTACATCACGTTTCCAACGGGCACGGATGGTCTGGGAGACAATGCGGTCGAGGGCGGCGTGATTTTTCCGCTGGCGGTGAGCCTGCCGCATGATTTTGACCTGAGTTTGGAAACAGCGGCCAGCTATATGAAAAATTACGACAATGGCGGCTACCATGGGGAATTCATCGCTTCTGCCAGCCTTGACCATCAGATCATCGGGAAGTTGAGCGGTTTTGTGGAATTTTTCAGCAACTTCACCACAGAAAGTCATTCCAGCTGGGTGGGCACGGTGGATACCGGCCTGGAATATCTGGTGACAAAAAACCTCCAGCTTGATTTGGACTGCTATTTTGGCGTGACGCCGGCGGCGGACGACTACAATCCCTTTGCTGGCATCACCGTAAGATTTTAATTTATGAGCCAATCGCCAAAAACCCCAGACGCTGGCTGGCGCAAGCCGGCAGGCCAAGCTTCGCTGGCGGAAGTTCACCGCAGCATTCTTGTTCCGGTGACAGCTTCATTCTGGAGAAAGTTGCTCGCGTTTTCCGGCCCTGGATTTCTCGTGGCCGTCGGCTACATGGATCCCGGAAATTGGGCGACGGATCTTCAGGGTGGCGCGCAATTCGGCTACACGCTGCTGTCAGTCATCATGATTTCAAACTTGATGGCGATTTTGCTCCAGCATTTGTCCATCAAGCTCGGCATCGCCACCGGACGTGACCTGGCGCAAGCCTGCCGCGATCATTATTCGACGCCGACGGTCTGGTTTCTTTGGATCCTTTGCGAAATCGCCATCGCCGCGTGTGATCTCGCGGAAGTCGTCGGCTCGGCCATCGCGTTGCAATTACTTTTCGGAATTCCACTCGTCTGGGGTTGCGTCATCACGGCGGCAGACGTGCTCGCTGTTTTATATCTACAAAATAAAGGCTTCCGTTACATCGAGGCTTTGGTCATCACGTTGATTGCAACCATCGGAACTTGTTTCGCAGCGGAAATTTTTTGGTCCAAGCCCGGCTTCGTGGGCATGATGCTCGGCTTCGTTCCTAGCCCGGAAATTCTTAAAAATCCGCAAATGCTCTACGTCAGCATCGGCATCATCGGCGCAACCGTCATGCCGCATAATTTGTATCTGCACTCGTCCATCGTCCAGACGCGCAAATACGAACAGAACGCCGGCGGCAAACGCGAGGCGATAAAATTTGCCACAATTGATTCGACCGTCGCGCTCATGTTCGCGCTGTTCATCAACGCGGCAATCTTAATTCTCGCAGCGGCGGCTTTTCACTGGTCTGGCCATCAAGATGTCGCGGCGATTCAAGACGCTTACAAATTATTGCCCGGCGCGCTCGGCGTCACTGGCGCGAGCATTATTTTCGCACTCGCGTTGCTCGCCTCGGGGCAAAACTCCACGCTCACCGGCACGCTCGCCGGGCAGATTGTGATGGAAGGCTTCATCAACATCCGCCTGCGTCCGTGGCTGCGTCGTTTGATCACGCGCGCCATCGCCATTATTCCCGCTGTCTGCGTGATCGGTTATTTTGGCGAAAGCAAGACGACTCAATTGCTCGTCGCCAGCCAAGTCGTTCTTTCCATGCAACTCGGTTTCGCCATCTGGCCGCTGATGCGTTTCACCGGCGAAAAAAATAAAATGGGCGAGTTCGTAAATCCGCTTTGGATCAAAATTCTCGGCTGGACGACGGCGGCGATTATCATTGTCCTCAACGTCAAACTGCTTTTTGATATGTTCATGCCCGCGTCCGTTTTGAAATTTTTTTATGGCCATCTTGGTTTGACAATGCCAACCCAATAAAAGATTTCCATGTATAAAAAAATTCTCATCACGCTCGAAAACGGCCCGGCGGACGCCACCATCATTCCGCACATCGCGGAACTCGCCGGAAATTTTGGATCGGAAATTTTACTCCTCCACGTCGCCGACGGTTTTGCCGCGCGCTGCTTCGACCAGTTGAAACTCACCGAGTCCGAGGAGATCAAGGAAGACCGCGCCTATCTGGAAAAAGTCGCCGAAAAGTTTCGCGCAAAAAAACTTTCCGTTACCACATTGCTCGCGATGGGCGACCCGCCCGCCGAAATTTTAAAAATCGCTGCCGAGGAAAAATGCGATTTGATCGCGATGACCAGCCACGGCCACCGATTTTTTGGCG
This sequence comes from Limisphaerales bacterium, assembly GCA_003139955.1. Classification (GTDB taxonomy): domain Bacteria; phylum Verrucomicrobiota; class Verrucomicrobiia; order Limisphaerales; family UBA11358; genus UBA11358. The sequence goes on along the minus strand of PLHK01000101.1, from coordinate 4,067 downwards.
ATTTATTTCACGGCAGTACCATCACCAAAGTTCGACATGACACGAACATTCCCCTGCTCATCCTGCGCGCGAAAAAGATTTGAAATCACTTCGTGACCGGACGGCTCACGTTTTTCAACCGCTCGCGCACCATGTCCGCGCGGATCAAATCGCGCTCCTCCGCTGACAGTTTGTCGGAAATCTGCTTCTGCAAATGCGCCGGCTGCGTCGTCAGGAAAAGCTCATCCACCAACGCGCGCTCCGTGCCGGGAAACGAACCCATGTCGATTCCCAGCCGCAAGAACGAAAGCTGGTTCATCGTTTCCTTCGAGGAAATACTGTGGGCGTTCGCCAGAATGCCGTAGGCGCGGCCGATATGGTTGAACACAATTTTCTTTTTCTTTTCTAGCAACGTCTGCCGCGCGTTTTCCTCGTGCTCGATGATCTGCGACAACACTTTTTCCAGCCGTTCCACGATGGCCGTCTCGCTTTCGCCGAGCGTCATCTGGTTTGAAACTTGAAAAACATTTCCAAGCGCTTCTGTGCCTTCGCCGTAAAGCCCGCGCACCGCGAGGCCAAGTTTGTTCACCGACTGAATGATCGGATTGATCTGCTCGGCCAAAACCAGTCCCGGTAAATGCAGCATCGCGCTCACGCGGATGCCCGTGCCGAGGTTCGTCGGACACGCGGTCAAGTAACCGAGCTCGTTGTCGAACGCGAAATTTAATTTCTTCTCCAGCGCGGAATCAAAACGGTCAATCGCGTTCCACGCCTCGCGGATTTGAAAACCCGGGCGCAGCGCCTGCATCCGCAGGTGATCTTCCTCGTTGATCATCACCGAAAACGTTTCCGCGCGGTTCAGCACCAGTCCGCTGCCGACATTTTTGGCCGCGTGTTCGCGGCTGATCAGATGCCGCTCTACGAGAATCTGCTTGTCCAGCGCGGTGAAATTATCCATCGCCTCGGCAAACGAATCCGCCATCTCCGGCAGCGCGCTCACCGCCGGCAAAACCGTTTCCAAAATCTTCACGCGCTCCGGTTTTTTCGCCCAGCCGGGAAACGCGAAGTCCGCCAAATTGCGCGCGAGCCGGACGCGGCTCGACATCACGATGCGGTCGTGCGGCCCGTGCTGCTGCGCCGCCTGCGACGGCGAAATCAAAAATTGATGGAGATCTTTCATTTCACAATTTTGGCCGGAGCCGCGCCGCTCAAGATTTTTATTTCATCGCGCAACGCCGCCGCCGCCTCGAAATCTTCCGTCTCGACCGCCTTGTTCAATTTTTTCTGGAGCAGTTTGAGCCGGTCGCCCGTCTCGCGCGATTTGCGCAACGCCTCCGGCGCCTTGCCGATGTGGCGCACGCCTTTGTGCATCGTCTTGAGCAGGCCGGACAAGCCTTCCGCGAACGTCTGGTAACATTCCGGGCAGCCGAGTCGGCCGGACTTCTTGAAATCCGCCTGCGTAAAACCACAGCGCACGCACTTGATCTCCACCGCGCCCGCCGACGGATCTAGTTCCTGCGACGCGCCGAGGCCGAGCATCAAGTCTGCCATTGCGAAGCTCGTCGGGTCATTGATGCCCTTGGCCTTCGCGCAGTCCTCGCACAAATCCAGCTTCTGCATCTTCTCGCCCACGATCTGGGTCAGATGCACCGTCGCCGGTTTTTCTTTGCACACGCAGCATTGCATAAATTTTTATTAAACCGTTACAGCGGTGCGTGGAGTAAAAAACTCACGCACTTCAGACCGTTTCAAAACCCAAAACGACCAACCAGATAAAATCAAATAGCTCAACAGAATCAGAGCAACTAACCAAAGCGCCATAATTTCGTGAGGCCTATCGTCGATAATTAATGCTGGAAAATTAAGGGCCATCCGCCCTGAATTCAGCAATGCCCAAGGAGCACATAGAATCACCATTGCAAACGTGCATCCAGTGACAAAAAGCGCATACCAACGACAAATCCGCCAGCCGCTCAAAAGTCCAACGCCAACTAAAAGATTAATGAAATTGCTATCTGGAATTTGCAAGCCGTGTTCCTTAACTGAATTGCCGACCATGCCAAGCAACCCGATTGAAAACCAAACAACACCAATAATTGTTACTGAGGTTGGTCGTTTCATAATTGTTCTTACAATTTTATTTTTGGCAATTTGCAATTCGCGCTATCTGTATATCGGCTCGCCGGAGACTTTCGTCAAGGCGTGGTATGCTTCAATCAACTTCAGCGTCAGCGCGCCGGGCTTGCCGGAACCGATGATGCGCCCGTCAATCTTGATGACCGGCATGATTTCCGCGCCCGTGCCGGTCAGAAAACATTCGTCCGCGTTAAACAAATCGTAGCGCGTCAGGTTCGGCTCGGAAATTTTCACACCGAGCTGTTCCGCCAATTCCAGCACTGTGCCACGCGTGATGCCGTAAAGCGCGCCCGCCGAGTTCGGCGGCGTGAACAACGCGCCATTCTTGATGATGAACAGATTATCCGCCGTGCATTCGGAAACAAAACCTTCGGCGTTCAACATCACGGCTTCTTCCACGCCCGCGTTGTTCGCCTCAATCTTCGCGAGGATGTTGTTCAGATAATTCAGCGACTTGATGGCCGGGTTCACCGCGCTGTGGAGATTGCGCACCGTCGGCACGGTCACGATGTCCATGCCGCGCGCGTAAAGTTCCGCCGGATAAACTTGAATCTTGCCCGCGATGATGATGACGGATGGCTTCTTGCAACTGCGCGGATTCAAGCCGAGCGTGCCGATGCCGCGTGTGACAACAAGGCGGACGTAGCAGTCGCGCAATTTATTTGCGCGAATCGTCTCGACTGTGGCTTTCATCAGTTCGGCGTGCGTCAACGGAATTTCCAGCAGAATCGCTTTGGCGGAATAAAACAGCCGGTCAATGTGCTCCTTTAATTTGAACACGCGGCCATTGTAAGCGCGAATGCCCTCGAACACGCCGTCGCCGTAAAGCAAACCATGGTCGAACACGGACACTTTGGCGTCGCGTTCGCTGCAAAATTTTCCATCAACGTAAATTTTCATGCAAAGGTGTGAAACCTATCGCAAAAAATGGAGCGACGCAAACGTGAATTTCCGCGTGACAAGCCGCGCGCGGCTGGTATAGTTCGCGGCCTTTCGTGACCCTATGGTCTAGCGGTTAGGACACCTCCCTTTCACGGAGGTAGCCCGGGTTCGATTCCCGGTAGGGTCGCCATTTCTATTATTATTCAATAGAATCAATGCTTCTGTGAGTTTTTAGAGTTTCAAAAACAGGCCAGTGCTAAAGTCTAGTGCTAAAGAATCCACCAATTTCAGCTATGTTTGACGGTGACAATTACGCGCAAAATTTCGGGCCAAGTTGTCTTTTTGCGCCTGATTGAACGCCCGCTATGCGGGAAAAGGCTGTTCCCGGCGGGGTGGCAGGGCCGGAAACGGCTGTTTCCCCGGCTTGCTGACCGGGAAACCCGGCGGAATACGGCACCACCCGCGCCGAACTGATGGGCGTCATCCACAGCGTCTATCCCGATGGCCGCCTGATCAGCAAACTCCCCGTCTTCCGCGAAGCCTACCGCGCCATCGGCCTCGGCTGGCTCCTAGCCCCCACCGCCTGGCCCGGCCTGCGCCCCCTCGCCAACCTCGGCTACGAATGGTTCACCCGCCACCGCCTCACCATCGGCCGCCTCTTCGGCCGCAATTGTGACACCGGTACCTGCGCCCTGCCTGCCGCTAAAAGCCCTAAAAAATAAGGCCTTCCGCCACCAGTCCACCAGTCCGCCGGTGTCAATCCTCACTTTTTTAAACTGTTGCATCTGGAGCCTTTAAAGAAATACTGTGGCCGTGCTGAGCGATGTTTAACTGGTTGATCATTTCGGAGACTGCCTTTCCATCGGAGCTCTTTCACAAAACTGCATCAACATTCCCTCCAGCTTTTGCAGGCGACCGAAACCGCTCACCATCGTAGAGCAATTTGAAACGCCAGGCGGTCGACATGACTTCACATTAGCTCATGGGGGGCGGCAGGGGGAAAGCAAAAATATGGAAAGTAGAAAGCAGAGGGCGCATCCTGACACAGCCCCCGGCGAGCAGCAGAAAAG
>PLHK01000171.1 GCA_003139955.1 Limisphaerales bacterium | reverse complement strand
CAGTTCCACTGTCGCGGTTCACGTCGCGAGTCAGCGGCGGCTCAGCTTTTTTCGTTAGGCAGCATCCGCGCATTTACTTTTTATGATCATCAAAAACGCCTTCCCAAAGTTTATAGCTCTGCTGATTATCACTGTGGCCACTTCATTTCTCGCCATAGACGCGGACAGCGGCATTGTTGCCAAGGCAGACTCTATGACTAGCAGTGATTACATTGCTTATGTGCATAGTATTTACCACCATTCGTTTCTACATCACTACGTTCTTTTGTTTATCACTGGCGGTTTGTTTGTCGCCGGTGTGGAGTTTTTAGCTTATGTCATTGGATTGTGTTTCAAAAAGAAGCCTGCTGTTTAACAAGTCGCCGGAGCCAACCGNNGTTCCGCTGTCGCGGTTCACGCCGCGAGTCGGCGGCGGCCCAGCTTTTTTCGTTAGGCCAACTAGCACGCCATGAAAAAGAACGTCATCATCGTCGGCGCGGCCGTCACGCTTGCCGCAGTGAGCTGCATTGTTGGTTATGCGGTCGGCCAGCGCTCGGCTGTCCGAGACCAAGATCGTTTTGACCTGAGTGTTAATTTGGGACTTTACAGATTGCTTGAGAAGGGAGACACAAATGCGGTAGCAAGCAAGCTTCGATTTCTGGTGTATATGGATTCTGATTATTATGACAGCCATTTTAGCAGCGAGACAGTCACGGCAGGTTTTGCCAAGACTTTGGCAGATGCACGAGCGATTGCCGCAGAGGAGCGCGGCCAGGTGGTTCCTGTCAGTTCCATTCTCACCAATATTCCACACACTCCAGATGCCAAGATTACTTACTAGTTTGACTGTAATCCTTCGGCCTAACCAGTCGCCGGAGCCAACCGCTGTTGGCGCTGTCAGTTCCGCTGTCGCGGTTCACGCCACGAGTCGGCGGCGGCTCAGCTTTCTACGTTAGGCGGCATTGCAAAGCGAAACTACATATAAAAAGGAAACGATATGATGATGATAGTTATAATATTGGCCGGCATTGGTTTGCTCATTTGGGCGATCCGAGCCAAGAAGTATTCACAGGCGTTATTTGCTTTGGTGGCATTTGGCGGTATTAGCGCATTTGGCGTCGGGATTTCGACTTTTGGATTTAACGGCACTGAGCCGGGAGCCGTGCTGACCGGTATCGGACTTGCAGCATTGCTAGGCACAGCGGTAGCCGTTAAGTATTTTTATTTTAGCAATGATTAGCCAACCGCCTGACCAGTCGCCGCAGCCAATGCCTTGCGCTGTCAGTTCCGCTATTGCGGTTGACACGTTTGGCGGCGTGGCTCAGCTTGCTACGTCAGGCGGCGGCAAGGCATGATGAGTCCGCTCGACAGGTTTATGAAAATTAAAACCAAAAACACCATTCTCTGGATGATTGTTTTCGCGGCAGTGACTTTTTGCATCATCCCGATCACTTTCGTTGCGATCGTCTTCTCACATATCTTGCCAGCAGATGCATCGCTCGAATATGTCTTATGTCCGTTGAGACTCATTTTTATTGCCTCGCCTTTCGTCGCATGGTTTCTTGGCTTGCGAGGATTTCTCCCCGGAACCAAGCCGTTGAATGTCAATGAGCGCAGCGTCAACACGGTAACCAAAAGGCTGACTCTAACAGTGATTGCCATTGTCAGTTTTTTCACATTGGGCGCGTGGGTTGCCTTCCTTCCACCTCCCGGACGTCCCACTATCTCGATCGCTTTTCTCGGCTACACGAACGACGTGGCTGGCGCCCGGGTTGCGAGGTTAGCCATCACGAATCTGAACCATTCTACAATCTTTGCATACAACCCAAGCATTGAAATACAGTCGCCTACAAAATCGAGCGATGTCAGTAATTACTGGCCGGGTTACAATCAGTCGCAGCGGTTGCATTCCGAGCTAGCTGAAGGCGCGTCTATAAACTTCACAATCATACCGCCAACAAATCCGTCCCCATGGAGACTTTTATTCTATGTTTATCCCGATCGCGGCAGAAGCGCCAAGAACACCATCAGAGAGGTCGTGGGCATTTCTTGCTTGAGTGTTGGTTTGTGGCCACTGTTTTGGAAATCCCTCCCACTTGATGGCGCGTTTAGGATGCCTGACAATTTTGAAAGCGATTGGATTAACCATGACAAATGACCGCCAACCGCCGTTGGCACTGTCGCGGTTCGCGTTGCGAGGCGGCGGCAGCTCAGCTTTATAGGTTAGGTCTCTTACACACACGCTTACTATGATTAAACGCCTCTTTATTTCGCTTTGGCTGGTAACGATGGCTTCCGTGTCACTCCATGCTGACGAGCCATCCCTCAAAATCAGCCTTGGTATTCGTGACACCAAGTTGCTCACCATCAAAAACGTTGCATTTCCGCTTGCTTTCAGAATCGAAAACGCTGGGAAGACAGCTATTAATGGCGGCAGCATACGCGGGATTTATCACAATGCTATTGTTCACCTTTTACCGAAGTCTGGACTAGAGCGGCATTATGATTTCGCGAGTGATGGGTTCCTAGGCTATGGATTGGTTCCTAATGATTTACAGCCAGGACAGAGTTATGAGCATGGTTATGTTGGCAACATTATCACATTTTTTCCTTCGGCAAAAGATGGTGACTATCAGGTGTGGTGGACGCTGGGAGATTTGAAATCCAACATCTTGTGTTTCACTGTGACCAACGGAAAAGTTTGGCCTTGCCTGTATCCGTATTAGACAAATGAACCAGAGACCTAACAATTCGCCGGAACCAACGCCGATTATGCTTTCGTTTCCGCATTCGCGGTTGACACATTTGGCGGCTTGGTCCAGCTTTTTTTATTAGGCCGCTATGAGAGCACCAATATTATTTCCCATTGGTTTTGCAGTCATGCTCTTCATGGGTTGCTCAACCAAGTTGGTGCCATCGCCGCCAGCCGCAAACGGGACGGTGCAGCAAAGAATCCACGGCAGCGTCCGGCTGCCAGATCGCCGGCCGGCGGCGGGGTTGCCGATGATGATGACCAGTGCATACTGGCCCGGTAATGCCAATCCCAAAACCGACGCCAAGGGCAGGTTTGGAGTACTGATGAATGTCCCGACCGATTTCATAGAGGGGCACTTGATCAACTCCATCTTCATCTGGGACCAGGCACATAATCTGGTCGTGGTTTGGGATTCTGAATTTGCTGCCGGCACAACAAATCTGGATCTCACCCTCGCGCCGGGACTCACGCTGGCTGGCCATGTGGTTTGCGATGGCAAAACGGTCACGAACGCAACCACGACGTTGATTTATTATACCGGTGCCGATGGCGCATCGCTTGAATATGCCGGGCATACGAATGCGCCGGGATATTTTGAGTTTTCCCCACTCCCACCCGGCAGAAAATATGGTCTTGATATTTCCGCACCCGGATACGGCACGCAGTTTATTAATGATATCAAGGTGTCTGATAAACCTATTCGTCAAGAGCTTGGACCAGTGGAAATCAAGCTGGCTAAGTAATTATGACCCTGTGGCCTAACCAAGTCGCCTGAGCCAACGCCGTTGGCGCTGGCCGCTCCGCCTTGCGGTTCACGCCGCCAGTCGGCGGTGGCTTAGCTTTTTTCGTTGATATGGCTA
>PLHK01000020.1 GCA_003139955.1 Limisphaerales bacterium | reverse complement strand
GAAGAATTGAGCAAGTTGACGGTAATCGAAGCCGCCGACCTCGTGAAACAACTGGAGACCAAGTGGGGCGTTTCCGCCGCCGCGCCTGTCGCGGTTGCGGCTGCTGGTGGCGCTGCCGCCGGTGGCGCTGCGGCTCCGGCTGCGGCTGCAAAAGACACTTTTGACGTGATCATCGCGTCCGTTCCGGCGGACAAAAAGATCGCCGTCATCAAGGCCGTCCGTGAAGTGAAGGCCGGTTTGGGTCTCGCCGAGGCAAAGGCTTTGGTTGAAGGCGCGCCGAAAACTTTGCTCGAAGGTGCCAATAAAGCTGACACCGACGCCGCCAAGAAGAAGCTCGAAGAAGCGGGCGCGAAAGTGGAAGTCAAGTAAGTTGCCGGTTTCGGGGCGGCGGCGCGTTTGCCGTCGCCCCATTTCATCCCCGCGAAAGGCGGGACAAATTGGATAATAATTTTAATTGGTAGGACATTCGGTTGCGGGTTTGGCAAGCTGGCCGTTGAACACGGCGGGCTTGCCTTGTGTCGTTAAGTAAAATCGGTGCGGCGTATGCCGCGCCTAACAGAAAGTATAAAATGCCATCGCGAGCCACAGAACGTATCAACTTCGGTAAAATCAAGGAAATCGTCATTCCGCCGAACATGATCGAGTTGCAGACGAACTCCTACGCGGAATTTTTACAGGCCGACCTGTCGCCGACGAAGCGACAGAAGCACGTCGGCTTGGAATCCGTTTTCCGTGAAGTCTTTCCCATCAAGAGCTATGATGAAAAGATTGAGCTGGATTATGACACTTACGAGATTGGTGCGCCGAAGGTGGACTGGCTCGAGTGCCTGCGCGAAGGCACGACTTATGGCGCGCCGCTTTACGTCACGTTCCTGTTGAAGGACGAAGGCAAAAGCGCGAAGGAAGAAAAAGTGTTCATGGGTGAGCTTCCGCTGATGACGCCGCAGGGCACGTTTGTCATCAATGGCGCGGAACGCGTCGTTGTCTCCCAATTGCACCGCTCGCCGGGCATCGCGTTTGAGGCGACGCAGCATCCGAATGGAAAAATGCTGCACAGCTTCCGCGTCATTCCCGATCGCGGTTCGTGGTATGAGGCGATGTTTGATACGAGCGATCTGCTGTATGTTTATCTCGACCGCAAAAAACGCCGCCGCAAATTTTTGACGACGACGTTTTTCCGCGCGCTTTCTTTCTTGGATCATGAGACCAAGGAAAAAGGCAGCAAAGCCAAGGACAACGGCGGCCTGACGCGTGGCACGGACGAGGAAATTTTGAAGCTGTTCTACACCATCGAGGAATTGACGGTGAAGGAAGCGGAGAAGATTGAAGATTTGCAGAACCGCGTGCTGGTTCATGACGTGGCGGACGAGGAAAAAGGTCTGGTCATCGCGCGCGCCTTCGAGCCGCTTTCGAAGGCCGTCGTCAAACAGATCGCCGAACTTGGTGTGACCAAGATCAAGGTCGTGGACACTTCGGTGGATGAAGGCAACATGATCAAGTGCCTCAAGAAAGATCCGGCAAAAAATGAAGAAGAGGCGCTGAAGGATATTTACCGCCGCTTGCGCCCTGGCGATCCGCCGACCGCCGCGAATTCGCGCGCACTCATCAAACGTTTGTTCTTTGACGAAAAACGCTATGACCTCGGTCGCGTGGGCCGTTACAAAATTAATCAGAAATTGGGCATGAAGGGCGACAGCCGCATTCTGACCAAGGAAGATTTGGTTGCGGCGACTAAGTATTTGCTAAAGCTCAAGAAGGGCGAAGGCTCGCTGGATGACATTGATCATTTGGGCAGCCGTCGTATCCGGACGGTGGGCGAATTGCTTTCCAACCAGTGCCGCGTGGGTCTGTCCCGCACGGAACGTTTGGTGAAGGAGCGCATGACGCTGTTCGATCAGACGGTCGAATCGATGACGCCGCAGAAGCTCATCAATCCGAAAGCACTTTCCGCCGTGATCCGCGATTTCTTTGGCCGCAGCCAGTTGTCGCAGTTCATGGATCAAATTAATCCTCTCGCCGAACTCACGCACAAACGCCGCTTGTCGGCGCTCGGGCCAGGGGGTCTGTCGCGTGATCGCGCGGGCTTTGAAGTCCGCGACGTGCATCCGTCGCATTACGGCCGCATTTGTCCGATTGAAACGCCGGAAGGTCCGAACATCGGCCTCATCGCGTCGCTCGCGACGTTTGCGCGCATCAACGAATTCGGTTTCCTTGAGACGCCGTATCGCAAAGTCGAGAACGGTCGCGTCACGGAAAAAATCGAATACCTGACCGCCGACCGTGAAGAACAGTTCATCGTTGCGCAGGCGAATTCCGTGATGGATGACAAAGGTCATTTCACGGACGACCGCGTGGTCTGCCGTCAGCGCGGCGAATTCATTGACGTGGAGCCGACGAAAGTTGACTTCATGGACGTGTCGCCGAAGCAGCTTGTTTCAATTGCTGCGTCCTTGATTCCGTTCCTCGAACACGATGACGCGAACCGCGCCTTGATGGGTTCCAACATGCAACGTCAGGCCGTGCCGCTCCTCGTGACCGAGGCGCCGCTGGTCGCGACGGGTATGGAAGACCGTGTCGCCCGCGATTCCCGCGCCGTGCTGGTGTCGGAAGAATCCGGCAAAGTCGCGTCCGTCAGCGGTGATCAAATCATCATCACTGAAAACGGCCATTTGCCCGAAGGCAAAAAGAAAATTAAACACGATCCGGAAAACGGGGTTTCCGTTTATCCTGTCCGCAAATTCATGCGCTCGAATGCGGCGACCTGCATCAACCAGAAAATTTTGGTTGAAAAAGGTGACAGCATCAAAAAAGGTCAGGTTCTGGCCGACGGTCCTTGCACACAGGGCGGCGAGCTCGCGCTCGGTCGCAATGTGCTCGTGGCGTTCATGCCGTGGAACGGTTACAACTTCGAGGACGCGATTCTCATCAGCGAGAAGATTGTCAAGGAAGACATCTTCACTTCGATTCACATTGACGAATTTGAAGTGGCCGCGCGCGACACCAAGCTCGGACCGGAAGAAATCACGCGCGACATCCCGAACCTCGGCGATGAGGCGTTGAAGAATCTCGGCACCGACGGCGTTATTCGCATCGGCGCCGAAGTGAAGCCCGGCGACATTCTCGTCGGCAAAATCACGCCAAAATCCGAAACCGAACTTGCGCCGGAAGAACGTTTGCTCCGCGCCATCTTCGGTGAAAAAGCGGCGGACGTTAAAGATACTTCGCTCAAAGTTCCGTCGGGAACTTACGGCATCGTCATGGACGTTAAAGTTTCGGCGAAGAAAGACGCCGACCGCGTGAGCCGCTCGGTTTCCAGCGAGGAAAAACGCCACGCGAAACAGATTGAGGAAGATCACAAGAAAAAAGTCACCGAGCAGGAAGACCAGTTGACGGAAGCGTTGAGCAACATTTTGCTAGGCGAAAAAATTCCGCTCGATGTCGTCAATAGCGAGACCGGTGAAATCATCATTCCGGCGAATCGCAAGATTACGAAAACGTTGTTGCGCAAACTCGCGACCGTTTACGATCGCATTGAAATTGATCCGTCGCCGATCCGTAACAAGATCAACGAAATCATCGGCCAGTTTAAGAAGAAATTCGACGACTTGCAGATGCAATACGACGAGGAAATGGAACGCGCCGAAGCCGGTGAAGGTGTCGAAGCCGGCATCGTCAAGTCGGTGAAGGTTTACATCGCGTCGAAGCGCAAATTGTCCGTTGGTGACAAGATGGCCGGACGCCACGGTAACAAAGGTGTCGTCGCCAAGATTGTTAAAGAAGAAGACATGCCGTATCTTGCGGACGGAACGCCGGTGGAAATCGTATTGAATCCGCTGGGTGTGCCGAGCCGTATGAACGTCGGCCAGGTTTTGGAAACGCATTTGGGCTGGGCGGCGAAGCTGCTCGGTTTGAAGTTCGCCACGCCGGTGTTCGATGGCATGAAGGAAAAGGACATTCGCGGCTATTTGAAACAAGCCGGTTTGCCCGAACACGCCAAGACGCATTTAATCGACGGACGCACGGGCGAACAGTTCGACCAGGAAATTGTCGTCGGCTACATCTACATGATGAAGCTCGGCCATTTGGTCGCGGACAAGATTCACGCCCGCGCGGTCGGGCCGTATTCGCTCGTCACTCAGCAGCCGTTGGGCGGCAAGGCGCAATACGGCGGCCAGCGCTTCGGCGAAATGGAAGTGTGGGCGATGGAAGCCTATGGCGCGGCTTACACGTTGCAGGAATTGCTTACCGTCAAGTCCGACGATGTGCAGGGCCGCACGCGCATCTACGAAAGCATCGTCAAGGGCGACAACTCGCTGGAGGCCGGCATCCCAGAATCCTTCAACGTGCTCGTCAAGGAAATGCAATCGCTTGGTCTCGACGTGAAGGTTGGTTACTCCAACCCGATCGAACACGCCGGCAGTGACAACGCGCAGCAGGCGGCCGTGGCCGCGCTGACGTCCAACGAACCCTGAACGAAACTTTGCTGAATTAAAATCGTATGACCACTTCCAAAGAAAACGCCCGCGAGATTCTCGGCCTCGAAAAAGTCAACCAGGTTGACTACGTCGGCATCACGCTCGCGTCGCCCGACGCCATCCGCTCGTGGAGCAAAGGCGAAGTCAAGAATCCAGAAACGATCAACTACCGCACGTTCAAGCCNNTTCGGTCCCGTCAAGGACTGGGAATGTTCCTGCGGCAAGTATAAACGCATCAAACATCGCGGCATCGTGTGCGATCGTTGCGGTGTTGAAGTGACCTTGTCCCGCGTTCGTCGCGAACGCATGGGCCACATCGAACTCGCCGTGCCAGTGCAGCACATCTGGTTCTTCAAGTGCATGCCTTCGCGCATCGGTCTGGCGCTGGACATGACCGCGCGCCATTTGGAACGCGTGATTTATTACGAAGATTATCTCGTCATTGATCCGGGCACCACGCCGCTCAAGGCGAATCAGTTGCTTACCGAAGTTGAACTCCGCGAAGCGCGCGAAACTTACGGCGCCGAAGCGTTCACCGCCAAGATGGGCGCGGAAGCCGTGCGCGAATCGTTGTCGCGCGTGGATCTGGCCAAGCAGGCTGACGAACTCGCGATTGCGATGACGGAAACCAAGAGTAAGCAGATCCGCAAGAAACTCGCCAAGCGCATCAAGTTGCTGCAAGGTCTCGCGTCGTCGAAGAGCCGTCCGGAATGGATGATTCTTACGGTGCTGCCGGTGATTCCGCCGGACTTGCGTCCGCTGGTTCCGCTCGAAGGTGGACGTTTTGCGACGTCCGACTTGAACGATCTTTACCGTCGCGTCATCAACCGCAACAACCGTCTCCGCACGTTGCTCCAGCTCAAGACGCCGGAAGTCATCATCCGCAACGAAAAGCGCATGTTGCAGGAAGCCGTGGACGCATTGTTCGACAACGGCCGTCACGGACGCCCGGTCACCGGCGCGGGCAACCGCTCGCTGAAATCTTTGAGCGACATGCTCAAGGGAAAAGGCGGACGTTTCCGCCAGAACTTGCTCGGCAAGCGCGTGGATTATTCCGGTCGTTCCGTCATCGTGATCGGGCCGGAACT
>PLHK01000067.1 GCA_003139955.1 Limisphaerales bacterium | reverse complement strand
CAAAAAGCGACAAAAGGCGGCAATGAACTTGTCGCAATATGACGCCTTTTGTCGCTGGAAATTTGCCGCTAATTGCCGCCTTTTGCCACCAGCAGTGATGCACACAGCGGCAGTGACGAAGGAAGTGAGGCGATTTTCTGTCAGACATCTTCCCTAAGCACAGCTTGAGGCCATGATCGCAGACGCGAATGTTGCGCCAAATTTGCGCAACTGTTGCGTAATCCCCGGTGCGCTTTCCTAACCAGCCACGTTCCCGGCTCGACGAGCACTGTCCAGATGTTCTTTGTGCTGGCAAGGGCTTTTTCATAACATTTATTCACAAGTGTTCTGGTTGGTTTTTCTGCCCGCAAACCGGGCAGATTTTGCGAACGCAAAATTTTAAAAGTAAACCACAGCGGCGGGCGGCGCTGTCAAGATAGACCGCAGCGCAGCGAGGAGTATCTTGACAGCACTAGCCGCCCGACCGCTGTTTGCCATGCGTCTAGCTGGCATCTTTTTTACGATTTGGACGGGTTGCAACTGCATCACCCACGAACCGTGTTGCAGTTATTTGCGTGTGTGAACGGCCGCGTCATACGGCGTCTGGTGGCGGATCATGGCGGCGATGATTTTGAGCCAGCGCATTCCAAGGCAGCGCAGCGCGCAGGCGTGGCTCTGGCCTTTTTTTTGATGGGACTCGTAATAAATGCGCGCCCAGTCGCAATAGTGCCGGCTCAAATCTACCCACAAGTGAACGGTGTGCAGAAGCCGGCAAATCCCGGATTGAGCGGAGTGGCGTTGGTCGTGTTAAACGAAACCGGCACTTTGGTCTAAACCATTGCTCCGGGCAGGCGAAAAATTCCGTCAGCAGCAACAGGAACATGGCAATAACAACACGGGTGATCGGCACAATCAAACAATGTCAGCCATATTTTTATGCCGAAATCAAAGGGTTTTTGATTTTCTTGAGCCAGATAAACCGCGCGCTCAAGGAGTCACAGCATTTATTCAAGGCACCACGGTGCAGCGATAGAACTGGTTGGCCGACGGATTGGCAGGCAGGCTTTGGTAGAAGATCAGGGTGCCATCGCCATAAAATAGATTTAAGAGCGGGCCGGTGACCCAGTTCGCCAGATTCGTGCTGGAGTCCAGAGTAAATTGCTGATCCACGGTGCCGGCGACGGAAAATATATTATAGCCGGCGGATTGTTGATACTCGGTAAAATTGACCGGGGTGGTAACGGGCACAATCTGGCTCCGCAGAATCGTGCCTTCAAAACCTACCACCACGAGCTGGCCGTTCTGCGTGGCAACTCCGTCCAATGACTTGGTGGTGATAGTGCCGATGTTCGTCCAGTTGGTAAAATTGGTGCTGGTCAACACGACGCCTTGGTTGCCCACGACGTAACAGGTGTTGCTGACCAGGATGGCATCGTTCAGCCAGTTGGTCACGCCGGTGGAAATCTTGGTCCAGCTTGTGCCATTGGTGCTGGTCAGCACGGTGCCGCTTTCGCCGAGCACCAGCAGTCGGCCATTCAAGCAACGCACCCGCTCAAGTCCGAATGTCACACCGCTGGCAGCCCCAGCCCAATTGGTGCCGTTGGTGCTGGTCAGGATTTTTCCCTGGTCGCCACAGGCCACCAGCAGGCCGTTGGTGAGGATTGAATTGGTAAAAACCGTGATGCCAATGAGCTCGTTGGTTATAGATGAATTAACGGCGGTCCAGTTGGTGCCGCCCAGGAGCATGTTCACGTTGTTGGTATTCAGGCCGGACCAGTTGGTGAAGTTGAGGGTCAAAAGGTTGCTGCCGCAGACCAGATAAAATTTGTTGCCTAAAGCGCAAACGTCGGTGATCTCGTTTGTGGTCTTCGTCGGGGCCGACAGGGAATACCAGATCAGGCCAAGCGAACTGGCGCTGTTGGTGAACAGGCTGCCGTCTGTATTGGTCAAAATAGTCGGAACTAGAAAGTTGGGGCTGACGGCGAGACTGCCCTGGCTGCCGGCCGCCATGAGAAGATTGGTCGAACCACCAACGCCCAGGAATACTGTGTTGGTGAGATTTACCGAATTCGTCAGCGGAACCTCTTCAACATCCCAGTCCGCGCCGTTGGCGCTAGTCATGATACGCACGTTGTCGCCCACGGCCACATAAAGGCTGCTGGCAATGGTCACTTGAAACAGCCAGTCGCGCGCGGAATAATAAGGTGTGTTCCAATTGTAATTGCCATTGGTGGCGTTAATGTAACTCTGCACCAACTGGCCGTCATAGCCGGCCAGTTCATAGCCGCCGTTGGTTTGGGACAGGGCGGCAAAGTAGGTCCAATCGGGCACCGCCGTCAGCAATAGCCCGACTTGTTCCGGCCAGGTGAGCAGATTGGATGTTTGCTGGCCGAGTCGCACTTCCGAGTCGCCCGCAAGCAGGCCGGTCACATTATCCGCCGCGATGGTGTAGAGCACATTGGTGGAANNAATCCGGTGTAAGGGTAATTGGTGCGGGAGCCGGAAGTGTTGATCCAAGCCACGTCCTCCAAGTTGCCAAGTGAGGAGATAATCGAGTAGTTGGGCGGGGTTTGATTCGCCCAATTAATGCCGTCAACGCTGCTGGCAATATAGCTTCCGCCAGTCACCCCGCCCGTATCACCCGTGGCCACAAAGACGCCATTGCCATAGGCGACACTGGTCAGCCACGACGTATCTAAATTGGGCGGCGGATTTTGCAAATACCACTTTGCTCCATTGGCGCTCGTATAAAGCGCCCCGTTATCACCGACGGCCACCACGAGGTTGGACGAGGCGGCCACCGACACCAGCCAGTTGGCGGTGCTTACGGAACAATTGGTGAAATTCACGCCGTCGTCCGAATAAGCAATCGCGCCGTTGGCGCCGGTGATGATGATGCGGCTGCCAAAAAACGTGACCGCCTGAAGGTCGTTCGTCAGGCCGCTGTTTTGCGAATACCAGTTGACCAGATCCGGGCTGGTATAGACCCGGCCCATTTCGCAGACCTGCACACCTAGGGTTCCGTTCCACGCCATGCCCACAATATCGTTGCCATGCGGCTGCGGATTAGACCAACTCCATGCCAGCTTTTGCGCGGAACACGGCAACACCACGGCGACGAGAAAAAACATCAGCAGCCGGACAAATCTTGGGAAACACATAAAATTTTCAGGAAAACTGGAAACTTAATCAGGATGATTCGCCGCCAAAACTTCGGGCTGGCGGTGGCTGACGGCGGATTGCAGTGGCACGACCAGCCGGAACCGGCAGCCGGTGCATGAGTTGCCCGCCAGTTCCAACTGTGCGCCGAGGGATTGCGCGAGCTGTTTGCTGATGGCGAGGCCGATGCCGCCGCCGCCTATTTTGACGGAAGTGCAGGGCATGAACAGCCGCGTTTCCGTTCCCGCCGGCAGACCGGAACCTTGATCGCAGACTTCAAAGCTGATCGCGCCGTCGGTGCCCGTAACCATGACTTCAACCGTTTTGCCCGCAGGCGTGGCTTCAATGCCGTTCTGCACTAGATTTTCCAGAATCAACAAAATGAGATCGGCCTCGCGATTGGACAGCTTTCCGTCAAACTGAACTTTGGTTTCAAAACGCACCCCGGCCGCGTCCGCCAAAACTTTTGCCTTCGGTGCGAGCATCGCGGCGAGCTCCGCAATTGAGATTTCATATTCCACGCCGGATTGCTGTTCCTGCAAGACCCGCACCACGCGGTTGATCAATGTCTCCATGCGTTGCGTGGTGCTAATGGCCATTTGCCAGTCGGTGTCGGAACCGCCACCATTTTCCGCGTCGTGGGCGTGGACGAAATGCCGCAGCCCGCTCAACGGATTTTTCAATCCATGAATCAAATGGGAAGCCACCGCGCCGATGGCCGAAGTGCGCGCGGCCAGCGCGAGTTCACGGTTGGCCTGCAAAAGATTGCGGGTGCGTTCGGCCAGTTGCTGATTTGCGCGCTGCACGCGGTGCAGGGCGAAACCGAGGCCAGCGAGCAAAATGCCCGCGCTCACCACGAACGCGGCGGAAAATTTCAGCGCCAGATTCCGGTCCAGCTCGGCGTATTGGCGGGCAATGCTGCTGCCGTCCATCAGAAATTGAATCACCCCGGCCAGTTGCTTTTGATCTTCCGTGCGCAGCGGCACTTCCACGAACAGCAGCGCCGCCGTGGGCTGGTTGGTTTCCGCCAGCAAATCCTGTTCGTCCATCCGGGCTTGGGCGGAGAAACGGCTGACCGGCTGAAGTTTTTGCAACGGCGTCAAATCGGCCGCCGGCAGCGCGGTTTCGGTGATGTAGGCGGGAAACGCATTGACAAATTTACCAGCGGCGGAATACAGCCGCACGCCGAGCACGCTGCGCAGCTTGGAAACTTTGAGGGCGAGCTGGAATTGCTCGCCGGCATCCGTCAGCGGTGCCAGCGTTTCGCCGGCGGCCTGGTCGTTCAAATGTTGCATGAGCGTGACGGCGTCGAGAATCTCGCCGTCGCGCTGGACGATTTGCGAGCGGATGCGCGTGCGCAAATCCAGGGCGGCCCACGCCAGCGTGCCGCCGAGGACGGCCAGCGCCAAGCCGATGACCAGCCAAGATGCCCAGCGTGAGCGCGTGCCGGGATGCTCGATGGGTGCGAAAGAATTCATTGGGCAATTGAGTATTTTAATTCAGATGTGCTGGGATTGCAAAATGTTACCGGCCTTTGATTGATGGTTCAAAATTCATAGCGTAGGCCACCGGACACGGTGGTGGCATTGAAGTCGCCGGCGTCGCCGCCCTGGTTGGAAACCGCCCGCTGATATTCCAGTTTGGCGAAGCTTTTCCAGCCCTTGAACAAACGCCGCTCGGCTTCGAGGGACAGATTCAATAAGTTGCGGTTAAGAGTTTGTGGATTGTGCGGCTCAATGGTCTGGACTGGATAATCCTGATAGGCAATTTGGGCGCTGCCTTGAAGGTTCCAGTCATCCGTTTGCCAGCGCAGATCCTCAATGGCCTGATACTGGTAATAATTAAAGTAACCGCCGCCATTGTCTTCCTGATAAGAAAAAACAAGCCGCGTGGAAGACCGCCAGTGCCGGTCCGCATCCCAATACTGGTGCCATGCCAGTTCAGCCCGGTCTTGGAAAATCTCCAGCAACTGCGGCAACGGGCGACCATACGCATCCAAGGCCATCCATTCGTCATGGTTTTGATACGAAGCGCCGTAGCTCAAAGTGACATCAGCACGCGGGTTGAAATCGTAACCCGCCGTTACCACCGGCCCGAACTCCCAATAATTGTCGAGCGGTGCTTGAAACAGCCAGCGGGTTACTGGCACTTCCAATTTCAACCACAGCCCATCCACCAGGTCTTTGCGTAAGGAAGGTTGTGCCGTGATGCCATAGCCTTCCACCAGCGCCGTGGTTGGCACGCCTAGACTTGTGGTCGTGTCGAGCACCTGGTCTTCATACAGACCGCGCGCTTCCAATCCGGCCCGCCAGCCGTCCGGCAAATCTCGCTCGACGCGCAGGCTGCCGACAAATGAGTCTTCCCGGCTAGTGCCGACATCGTGCCAATAGCGGATGTCATCGCCGATAATGGAACCCACGATCCTCCAGCCGTCCAGTGGAACGCGCATGACCATCAAATCCAGCCCGTTGATGTTAAAGGCGCTTCCGTGCGGATTGAATGCACTCAACAGAACGTTGTTATTGTAACCCAGCCCGGATGAAAGGCTGACCTGCTCGTCCCAGAGCATCGCTTCTGTCCAAAGCGGGATGTTTTCAGGAATCAAATTGGTTTCCGCCAACCCCGTTTCAGCGGCGCGACCGCAGATCGTGAATGAAATTAAAAACGAAACAATACCAAGACTGTGCCAAAAATCTCGCCGGAGGCAGGCACAAAAAGTCTGGCAACCCGCGAGGGTCGCCAGACTGAAGTGTTGACAAGAATGTCGTTTCGACAAATTATTTTTTAGTCCTCAATGACCTTTGTGATGGTCAAAACCACCTTCAGTGGCCGCCTCATGAGCAGCGTTAATGATCCGCAGGAATTCCTCGTGGCTGATTTTGCCTTTGAGCGCGGTCAGGTCATCCTCCAGTTTGGTGCGGAAGCTCTTGAGCAGATCCAGAAAGGCCTGGCGGTTGTCCTGCAACTGCTCGCGGATCGCGTCGCGTTCCGCCGTCGTGGTCGCATTGGCGAGCTTGGCCAGCAACACATCCTGTTTCGCCAGATAAATGTCGCGCACGGCGGCAAAATCCAGAATCAAGGTTTTGACGCCAGCAGGCGCGCCAGGAAGAATGCCATCATGGGGAACCACCACGACCGGTGGAGGTGTCGGCGTGGTTTGTGCCAGAACCGCGCGCGGAGCGCAAACGCTTGCAATGCTTATTCCCGCCATGACCAAGTAACGAATAGTTTTCATAATTTTATTTTTTAGTTTTTGAACTTGTGAAACCAGCTTCGGCTGATTTCGTTGAAACCATTTTAGCAACGACCGTGCCAAAGGGTTTTGAAATTGATGAAACCATTGAAAACATTGATGGTTTTGTTTATCCGCTGGTTTTACGGCTGGTTCCGCCTGCTTCCTCTGGGTGTATTCACCCAACTCAAGAGTCGTTTCATAGGCAGTCTTGGGGACTATTCCCCAAGCGCAGAATCCGATTTATTACCGCCCAGCCGATAACGGAGAAAATCCCGCGACACGCCCAGCAGCCGCGCCGCCGCCGAAACATTGTTCCCGGTCTGTTGCAACGCCCGGCCAATCAGCACCGCCATTGCATCGTCCAGCACAAAACCTTCCGGCGGAAAGTGGAAATTTGGATTCAGCCAATCCGTATGCGCCGCCGTTTTGTTCGGATCAATCGGCGTCTGCAATTGTTCGAGATTCAATTCCGCGCCGCCTTCAAACACAATGGCGCGCTCCAGTTCGTGTTCCAGTTCACGGACGTTGCCAGGCCAGCGACAGGCCAGCAACCGTTGTTTGCCCGAGGCCGAAAGCCGTTTTGCCGGCAGATGCTGTTTTTTGCACAACTGGCCGAGCAGCACTTCCGCCAGCATCACGGTGTCCCTGCCGCGCTCGCGCAACGGTGGGATTTGAATGCGATACAAATCCAGCCGGTGATACAAATCCTCGCGAAACTGGCCGACGGCGATGAGTTCCTTCAAATCGCGGTTGGTCGCGGCGACTATCCGAGCGTCCACGGCAATCTCGCGCGAGCCGCCGAGCCGCCGGATGCGATTTTCTTCAATCGCCTTCAACACCTTCGCCTGCAACGCCGGCGACAGGCTGGGCAGCTCGTCGAGAAACAGCGTGCCGCCGTTTGCCGCCTCGAACAAACCGATGCGCGCTGTCCGCGCGTCGGTGAACGCGCCGCGTTCGTGGCCGAACAATTCGGATTCCGCCAGCGTGTCCGGCAGCGCAGAACAATTCACTTCCACAAATGGCTGCGCGGCGCGCGGCCCGCGCTGATGCAGCCAGCGGGCAACGGTGGTTTTGCCCGTGCCGGTTTCACCTTGAATCAACACCGGCGACAACTGCGTCTGCATTCGCGTGTCGGCCTGGATGATTTTTTCGAGCTGTGTCTCTACGTTGGCGAGCGAGCGGCCAAAAACAAAAACTCTGGCCGCCTGCGCCGTGTCGCCGGATTTTTGTTCTTCGAGCCGGACGCGGCTGCGCATCTGCCGGGCGCGGGCGATGACCAGCGGCAGTTCCTCCGGATCAAACGGCTTGGTGAGATAGTCCACCGCACCGAGCCGCATGGCTTCCACGGCTCCGGCCACGCCGCCTTGCGCGGTCATCACAATCACCGATGTCGCGCCAGGAAAGGCCTTTTCCCGCAGCAGGTCGGGGCCGAGACCGTCGGGCAGATTCACATCGAGCAAGGCAAAATCAAACTGGCCGTCTTTTAGCCATTGCCGGGCGGCGGCCAGGGAGTCGGCGGCGGTGACATCGGCACCCTGGCGCTCCAATTGCGCGGCAAGCTGGCGGCGCAACAAAGGCTCGTCCTCCACCAGCAGCAGACTTAATCCATCTAATTTGGTCGTGCTCACGCAAGCATTTATGGTTTGGCGAATGCATGTCAGAAATAACGGTTTTGACCGGTGAAGCAATGATAATTTGAAATCTATTTAGAGCGTGAAATAACGATCTAATAATGAATTACGGCTTCGCTAAAATGTAATTTGCTGCGAATTGCTCATGAGTTTTATGGTGGTGCAACGTAAACGTATCAGAATTGATGTTTGGTTAGTTACTGAAAACAGACCAAGCCGAACTAAATTTCCTCCAGTTTATGGCTGGTGATTAAGGCACGCGTTACCCCTTATTTTAACAAGGTTTTTGCGGCTCGCCAAAATCTCGCCGAGTGCTGCGCGAAATGCTTCGCCTGATGCTAACCGTCCGTTGACACCCTGTTGCGAACCCTGTTGCGNNAACCGTGTTGCGAACCGTGTTGCTTCGGATGTTGCCTCGCGTGATTACCACCCTGTTGCTAACCCTGTTGCCCCGCCGCTGCTAACCGTGCTGCTAACCGAAAAAAACTTGCTTCTATGGTGGCGTTACTGGCTTGTCGGGGCGGCGTCCGAACCTTTGTGGCTGCGTGTGGCTGGCGGTCGTCGCTGGCCTGCTTATTAGGCGCTCTGGCTGCCGCGCCGGGCAGCGTGGCGATGCTGGCGCATCGCCGGATTGCTTTCCGGGCTGCGTTAGCTCGCTGGGGGTTTCGGTTTCAGGCTGTCATTGAATTCTTTGGCTTCCTCTGCACCCATCATTCTCACGTTGGCGATGTGCGGTCCGCGTGAATGGTATGACAAATTTTCTTTTGGCGGCGGCGTGCCATTGCCCGCCGGCGCAGTGGTCGGCGCTGGCGTGGCCGGCGTGGGTTTTGCGGCCACGGCTGGCGCACTTTGAGGCGTGGCCGCGATATTTGCGGCTGGCGCGGTTCTCGCCCGTTTGCGCCGTTTGCGCGTTTTCCCTCCTTCCAGGACGATGCGGCCGTATTCGGCCACACGCGCCCGGCTGGTCTTGACGCCATTTTGTTGCAGTATTTCTGCAATAAGGAAATAGGACGCATTTTTGTTACGCAATTCCACGATGGAATCATGGACTGGCTTCAAACCGTTAAACGGGACGCGATGCGGATTAGGCCGGAATTCCTGAACCGCCTTGCGCAGCGATTCAAGATCGGGCGTTGGTGTAATTGGTGCGTTCATATTTTTTGGATGTCATAGTTAAAACCAACGGTGAGAAATCCGACGAGTTGCTTGCAAGATGTTGCATTGGCTGTTGCGCGGCTGTATTGCGAGTTGTCTCGTAAGTTTTCGGGCGGACATTGCGCGTCCAAGTTTGGCGCAAGGCAAGTTGTCTTGCGAGTCGTCTTGACGGACGTTCGGCGGCATTGCTGCCGCCACTGTCCGGCCATTGCCGGGACGTTGCGCGGATATGACGCGAGATATTTCGTCGGATTTCTTGCCGGATGGTTCGCGCCCATCGCGCGACCGTC
>PLHK01000040.1:15154-15316 GCA_003139955.1 Limisphaerales bacterium | reverse complement strand
ATGCACGCGCGCGCGGAAGTCACGGATTTCTGGCAAGTGGTTTTCAATCCCTCGATGGTTGACCGTTTGTCGCACACGATTTGCGGCGCGTGGCAGGCGGGCGCGTTTCTCGTCGTCAGCGTGAGCGCGTGGTATCTGTTGAAAAATAAATTCACGAATTTT
>PLHK01000040.1:0-15148 GCA_003139955.1 Limisphaerales bacterium | reverse complement strand
ACCAGCCGGCCAAGCTCGCCGCGTTTGAAGGACTTTATCAAACGACTTCCAACGCACCGCTCACGGTCATCGGCTGGGTGGACGAAAAAAACGAACAAACCCACGGCCTCCAGATTCCCGGCCTGTTGAGTTTTCTGGATCACAATAATTTTCACACGCCGGTCACCGGCCTTGACGCCTTTACGCCGGAAGATCGTCCGCCGGTCACGCCGTCGTTTTTATTTTTTCACGGCATGGTGGCGATCGGCACGGCGCTAATTTTAGTTTCCGCGCTGGGGTTTTTATATTTCCGCAAAGGCACTCTGCACGAGCGCCGCTGGCTGCTGTGGATTCTCGTTTTCTCCGTGCTCGGCCCGCAAATCGCGAACCAACTCGGCTGGTTCGCCGCTGAAGTTGGGCGCCAGCCGTGGATTGTTTATGGCATCATGCGCACGCCCGAAGGTCTTTCCAAAGTGGTGCAGGCGAACGTCGTGCTCACGTCGCTGATTTTGTTCACGTTCCTTTATTTTCTGCTGTTCGCCGTTNNAACCACGGATGGACACTGATAAACACGGATGGGGCGAAACGCAGAGGCGCAGAGGCCGTAAAGAGCCACAGAGATTTTTTCTCCGCGTTCTCCGCGTCTTTGCGTTTGATTTTTTTATCCGTGTCCATCGGTGTCCATCCGTGGTTCAAAATCTATTTTATGAATTTTGATCTGAATACCATCTGGTTTGTTTTAGTGGGCGTGCTGTTCACCGGCTACGCGATGCTCGACGGCTTCGACCTCGGCATCGGCGCGCTGCATCTGTTCACGCAGGACGACCAGGAACGGCGCATTCTTTTGAATTCCATCGGGCCGGTGTGGGACGGCAACGAAGTCTGGCTCGTCACCGGCGGCGGCGCGCTGTTCGCCGCGTTTCCGAACGTGTATGCGACGGTGTTCTCCGGTTTCTACCTCGCGTTTTACCTGCTGCTCGCGGCGCTGATTTTCCGCGCGGTCGCGATTGAATTTCGCAGCAAGCAGCCGATGCGCTGGTGGCGGCAGACGTGGGACATCGGGTTTTCCGTCGGCAGTATTTTATCTTCGCTGCTCATCGGCCTCGCGCTCGGCAACATCGCGTGGGGAATTCCGATTGACGCGAACGGCGAATTTGCCGGAACATTTTTAGGTTTGCTGAAACCATATCCGCTGCTCGTCGGCGTGACGACCGTGGCGCTGTTTATGATGCACGGCGCGATTTACGGTGCGATGAAAACCGAGGGCGCGCTCCACGACAAATTGCGCGGCTGGGCGATGAACTCGATCATCTTCTTTGTGATCTGCGCCGCGACGACGACGATGGCCACGCTGCTTTACGTCCCACATATCACGGCGCGCGTGCATGACAATCCGTGGCTCTTCAGCCTCGTGCTGGCGAACATGCTCGCCATCGCCAACATCCCGCGCGAGTTTCACCACAACCGCGACTGGCTCGCGTTTCTGTCGTCGTGCGCCGCGATGATCACGCTCATGGCGCTGTTCGCGCTAAATATTTTTCCGAACCTCGTCTACAGCCTGCCCAACCCGGAAAACAGCCTGAACATCTACAACGCCGCGTCGTCGCCCAAAACCCTCGGCATCATGCTCGTCATCGCGTGCATCGGCGTGCCGATCGTGATTGCCTACACCGTTTGCATCTACTGGATTTTTCGCGGCAAGGTGAAATTAGACCGGATGAGTTATTGAATTAAAAATTTCGTGGCCAATCCCATTCCTGCCCCGCAAAAGACCGATGAAAAGATTTTTCTCGTCATCGTCATCTCGCTCGCCGTCGTCGCGGGCATCGGCAGTTGGTTTGCCGCCGCCGCGTTCGCGCGGCACGACCAGGCGCGCGGCATTTTGCCGGACAAAGAGCGGACACTCGGCGAATTTTCTTTGACCGATGAAAACGGGCGGATCGTGACGCGCACGGAACTGGAAGGAAAAATTCTGGTCGTCAGTTTCCTGTTCACCGGCTGCGCGCTGACGTGTCCCGAAGTCACCAAGCGCATGGCGGAAATCCAGCAGCTTACCGCGACCAATGCCGACGTGCGCCTTGTCTCGCTCACCGTTGATCCGCGTTCCGACACGCCACCAGTGCTGGCCAAATGGGGCGCGCGCTACGGCGCCGACACGAACCGCTGGTATTTTCTGACCGGCAACAAACCGGTGTTGCATGGACTCATCGCCCAAAGTTTTCTCGCGCAGGACAACAGCGACCCGTTCAATTCCATGCCGGGCAATTTCACCGGCACCGAGCGCATCGCCGTTGTGGATCAACATGGCCGGACGCGAATTTATTTCGACGGACTACAGCCGGAAACTTCGGCTGCCGTCGTCGCAGAAATCGCGCAATTGCGCGGCGAGAATTAAATTTTATGAAGCGGATAATTTTCTTCTGCGGACTGCTGCTGGCGCTTGGCTGCAAACGTGAAACGTCTGCACCGCCAATTTCCGCCGCGACCAATCAAACTTATGCCGCGCGCGGCGTGGTGCAGGCGATTGCGTCCGACCTGCGCCACGCCACGATCCAGCACGAAAAAATTCCCGGCTACATGGACGCGATGACGATGGATTTTCCCGTCAAGGATACGAACGAACTCAACGGCCTTTCTGCCGGCGATGAAATTACATTCACGCTCGTCGTGACGGCGGACGACGATTGGATTGAAAAACTTCAGCGCACCGGCAAATCCGTCGCGCCGACGCCGACCCCAACTTGGCACGTCGTTGAACCTGAACTGCAAGTCGGTGATGTGCTGCCGGATTACGGCTTTACGAGTGAAAATGGCCAACCGGTTCGATTTTCCGATTTTCACGGACGCGCCGTGGCCTTCACATTTTTCTTCACCAGTTGCCCGCTGCCGGATTATTGCCCGCGCATGAACCGGAATTTTTCAGAAGCGCGGAAAATTCTTGTCACCGACACCAATGCGCCGGCGAACTGGCAGTTGCTCTCCATCTCGTTTGATTCCGATTTTGATACGCCGGAGATTTTGTCCAACTACGCAAAATTTTATCGCAGCGACGACACGAACCGCTGGTTGTTTGCCGTTGCGGACACGAATACGCTCGCCAGCCTTGCACCGAAAGTGGACTTAAACTTTTGGCGCGAGAACGGCTCCATTTCCCACAATCTCCGCACGGTCGTGCTCGATGGAAACGGAAAAATTTCCAAACAATTCGACGGCAACGACTGGACGCCGGAGCAACTGGCCGACGCCATTCGCACGGCGGCCAGAACCAATGCGCCATAAGCGCGATTTTGTCGCGTCACTTTTACATTTTCCGCGCGGCGAAATTTTTTTATCCTGACCGCGTGCATCGTGACTCACTCAAATCCGTTTCGCGCCTCGTCGTGAAACTCGGCACCGGCGTCCTCACCGACAGCCGGAAGTTGATTGATCCCGCGCAGTTGGAGCAAATCGTCGCGCAGGTCGCCGCGTTGCGGAAGGCGGGCAAGGAAGTCGTGGTCGTCACCAGCGGCGCGGTCGGCGCGGGCATGGGCGCGCTCGGCTACCAAACTCGTCCGACCGACCTCGCGGAAAAACAGGCCTGCGCCGCCGTCGGCCAGACACGGCTGATGGCGGTTTACGAAAAACTTTTTGCCGCGCACGGTCTCGTCGTCGCACAGGTTTTGCTGACGCATGAAGATTTGGAACACCACGAGCGCCACCTGAACGCGCGCAACACGCTCGTCACGCTGCTCGGTCGCGGCGTCGTTCCCATCATCAACGAAAACGACGCGGTGTCGTTCACGGAAATAAAATTCGGCGACAACGATAAATTGTCCGCGCTCGTCGCATCACTTTTACCCGCAGATTTATTGGTGATTTTGACGACGGTGGATGGCGTCATCGAAAATTTCGGGAAGAAAAACGCACGGACACTTTCCGTCATCGAAAAAATTGACGCGACGGTTCAGGACATGGCCGGCGGCACAACCAGCGAAACGGCGGTCGGCGGTATGAAGTCAAAAATTGACGCAGCGAAGATTGCCGTGCGTTCCGGCATCCCGCTCGTCATCGCGTCCGGCAGCAAAAAAAATGCGCTGGCAAAAATTCTGGGCGGCGCGGATGAAGGCACTTTGTTCATCGCCAAGCCGAACAAGTTGCAAGGGCGGAAACGCTGGATTGCGTTTTTTCATCATCCACAAGGCACGCTGTTCGTGGACGACGGCGCGAAGAAAGCCTTGCGCGAGGCGGGCAAAAGTTTGCTGCCGCCCGGCGTGGCGCGCTGCGAAGGCGAATTTGCGGCGGGCGATGTCGTGCGGATTTGCGATTTAGATGGAACCGAGTTTGCGCGCGGCATCGCGAAATTTTCCGCCGAAGAAATCCGCGCCAAAAAACTCGCGCGCGTGGAATTGGTGCATCGGGATGATTTGGTAATTCTTTGAGCCGCAGATGAAACACGGATTGAACATAGATACGAAATTCACAGCACTTTCTATTTTATTATCAATCTGCCTTTCTTGCTTTGCAGATGAAACAAACATAATTGCCAAGAGCGGTTGGTCAGAACCAGTTGGATTGCAAAATCTGGAGGCGGGACATGACCATTCAATTCGTGGACGTTTGCTAATTTTAGCTGGGATGGAACCGGCATACGGTGGGCCAAAGACAGATAATGCTGCGATGACGTTCGTCGAACTTCAAAATGCTGATGGCGCTTATAGTGAAAATGTTGATGTGTGTTTTGATTCGATGAAATTGAAATGCACATTAACGGATGCAAACGGCAAAGAAGTTCCGAAACCGATGGGCGGAGCATGGGGTGGTCGCGGACCTATGGGACCATATTGGATCACGTTACCATACAATTCCACAATTCGATTGTTTGTAAATTGCGGAGAAAAATCTCCACTGTCTTTGTATCCGAATGGTGAACCATGGAGTCACTGGTCAATTTCATCAAGCGATACAAATGTTTATTATCTTTCTGGAACACTTGAGCTTTGCTCGCGCACTAATGGCATGGCTAAAATTTTTGGTGATGCGCCGCAGGCATTTAAGCAAAATTATTATGAGCAGAATTGCATAAAGACGCTGACTTTTCCAAAAGTAAAAATTTCAGTTCCAAAATAAATTTCGTTTTTGATCTGTGTTCCATCTGTAAAAACCTATGGCTAAAAAAATTTGAAAAAACAATCCGCCATCGAAGATTTGCTCAAGGTCATGGCGAAGCTGCGTTCGCCCACGGGCTGTCCGTGGGATCGCGAGCAGTCGCATCTGACGCTGCGCCGCCATGCGATTGAGGAAGTTTATGAATTGATTGATGCCATTGAGTCGCGCGACGACATCGAGATGGCGGAGGAATTGGGCGATTTGCTGTTGCAGGTGGTTTTTCATTGCCAGCTCGCACGCGAGCGCGGCGCGTTTGATTTTGAAAAGGTCACGCGGCATCTCGTGGATAAATTAATCCGCCGTCATCCGCATGTTTTTGGAAGAACCAAAGTCAAAAACGTGGACGAGGTCTGGGCGAACTGGGAAAAAATCAAGAAGACCGAGAAAGACGGAACGCATTTGGAGCGGAAGTCGGCGTTCGACGGAATTCCGAAACATCTGCCGGCGTTGCTGCGCGCGGAAAAACTTTTGAAGAAAGCGCAAAAGGTCTTTGCAGACGGCCACCCTGCGAACGCAATAAAATCAAAACGCACGTTGACCAAAGCTGCGCTGGCAAATGAATTATTTGCTCTGACTGCGTTCGCACAAACACGCGGCTGGTGCGCGGAAGAATTGTTGGCCGGTGAAACCAAACGGCAAGAACGTCAGTTGCGCCACAAAGAACAAGCCAGTTTGCCAAAAATCAGAAGTTGACAGCTTCGGGAAATCTGGTTTAATTCCCGACCCTTTGCGGGAAAATTTATGTACGCCGTCTTAGAAACAGGTAGCAAACAGTATCGCGTCGCCACGGGCGACAAGCTCGAAATCGAACGCCTTGAAGTCGAGGCGGGCAAGCCGGTCACGTTTGACCGCGTGCTGCTCGTCAACAACGAAGGCAAGGTTTCCGTCGGCGCGCCCACCGTCACCGGCGCGACGGTCGTGGCGGATGTCGTCGAGCACAAACGCGGCGAACACAAGCTGACGTTCAAGATGAAACGCCGTAAAGGTTATCACAAGACCATCGGCCATCGTCAGGAACTGACGGTTGTCAAAATCACCGCCATCAACGCCTGATTTCTTTGCTCTCAACTCTCAACTATTAACCATCAACTTTTTGTATGGCACATAAAAAAGGTCAAGGCAGCGTAAAAAACGGGCGCGACAGCAGAAGCAAGCGGCTGGGCATGAAAGAATTTGGCGGCACGGTCGTCACCGCCGGCAGCATCATCGTCCGCCAGCGCGGCAGCAAATTTATCGCGGGCAAGAATGTCGGCACGGGCCGTGACTGGACGTTGTTCGCGCTCACGGACGGCAAGGTTTTGTTCGACAAGAACAGCCGCCGCATCAATGTCGTTGCGGAAGCGACGGCGAAGAATTAAGGCGAACAAACGCTTTCAGGCGAGGCCAAGCGCCTCGCCTTTTTTATTGTCGTTGAAGGGTTGGATGGTGAATAGTGAAACCAACTTGGCGATTCAAAATTTTAACGACGCACCAATTTCATGTTCATTGACGAAATAAAAATTTACGCGCAGGCCGGCCACGGCGGCAAGGGCGCGGTCGCATTCCATCGCGAGGCTTACATCACCAAGGGTGGACCGAGCGGCGGCAACGGTGGACGCGGCGGCAGCGTCATTCTTCAAGCCGACCACGATCTCAACAATCTCATCCAGCAGTATTACGTTCCGCGCCTCATCGCACTGGCGGGCGAGGGCGGCATGGGCAAGGGCATGGATGGTCACGCAGGAAAAGATCTCATCGTCAAAGTTCCGTGCGGCACGCTGGTGTGGCAACTCAAGGACACCACGCCGCCGATTGAGAAAAAAATGCGCCGCGATGACGACGAGGAAGAGGACGAAGAGCAAAGCGAAAACATGATGCTCGGCACGAGCACCGGCAAGCGCCCGCTCTTCCGCACGTCGCAGGGAAAATCCGCATTGGAAATTGATTTGAGCAAGGAGCCGGAAGCCGAGGAAACGCCGGATGGCATTGAAAACAAAGGCACGCTCGTTGCCGATCTCACGACGCACGGCCAGCAATTTATTTTGTGCAAAGGCGGTCGCGGCGGATTGGGCAATCGTAATTTTGCCACCGCACGCCACCAGACGCCGCGTTTCGCGCAGCCGGGCGAACCGGGCACGGAAGGCGAATTTCTTTTGGAACTGCGCATCATGGCGGAGATCGGCCTCGTCGGTTATCCGAATGCCGGCAAGTCCACTTTGCTCACCGCGATTTCGCGCGCGCGTCCGAAGATTGCGGCGTATCCGTTTACGACCTTGACGCCGCAAGTCGGTATTTTGGAATATGCCGACTGGAAGCGGCTCACGGTCTGTGACGTGCCGGGACTCATCGAAGGCGCGCACAACAACGTCGGCCTCGGCCACGAATTTTTGCGCCACATCGAGCGCTGCAAAATTCTCGTGCTGCTGCTCGACATGGCCGGCACGGATAACCGCAAGCCGTGGGACGATTACAAGCAACTGCTCAAGGAACTGGAACTTTACGATCCCGCGCTGCTGGAAAAAGATCGCCTTATCGTCGCCAACAAAATGGATGAAGCCGTCGCCGAGGAAAATTTGAAGCAGTTCAAAAAGAAAATCAAAAACGTTTCCGTGCTGCCCATTTCCGCCGCGTTTGATCAGGGCTTGGAAAAATTCAAGCTGACAATTCGCGAGGCCGTTGAGGGTGTCTAAAAGGAAAATTTCTGGAACAAAATTAAGATTGAAAAAATTTTACTGAAAGTAAGGCTGTCCCTTTATGCCTCCTTTACGCGCGCACAAATCACAGGCGCAGAAAGTGAAGGAATTAGTTCGCAAATTGGACGAGGATGCGAAGTTGAAGAAATAAATTTAACCGCAGATTGCACGGATTGACGTTGCGGTAATTCCGGCGCACACTCGCATTTATGATAAATCGGAGATATTACCTGCTGGTTTTCATAGCTTTAATTGTTTGGGAGAACAGTTGTTTGTTGACTGTTTGTCATGCTGAATCTGCTACAAATTCTACGCTTGACCCGAAATACAACGGCAAGCCCTTGAGTTATTGGTTGGAACATTTGTATCACTATGTCGGCAGCACATGGACAATTGACCATGATTCAGAAAAAGTTGTGCTTCAAATCGGTTCAAATGCGGTGCCGATGTTATCAAGTTGGATTACTAAACCTGAAGGGGGAGGTTGGGGACTGCCTGACCATGCCGTCGAAGCATTTCAGTTGCTTGGGCCGACAGCAAACGCGGCCGTTCCTGATCTGATAAAAGCAATCGGGCAAAACCAGAATTATCCCGAGCGAGCTTTGGTTTTTGTCGGCAAAGATGCTGTGCCACAACTTGCCGACAAGTTGGTGGAGACTCTTTCTGACACGAACAATCCGTATTATTTCACCGGCATCAGGATGGCTGTCAAAATATCAAGCGGCTATTTTATTCGAGACCGTATTCTGGGCGTTCTAAATCAATTGGGCACCAATGCCGAGGCAGCATTGCCAGCCTTGATTCAAACAGTAGCAACCAATCGCCAGCAAACCTATTACCTTCGGGAAGAGAATTGGATGGGTGGAGGGTTCTTTCAAAATCCTTACAACGTTCTGGCGCACGTTGGACAAAACCATCCAGAAGTTGTCGTTCCAATCTTGCTTAATGAATTTTCCAATTCGTCATTGCCTCAAGAGGAAAACCAAAGGGCGCAAGGTGTCGCGCTGCAAAAACGCAATCAAATTGTCGAGGCCATGACGGTTTTTGGAACCAATCAAGCCAAGGTTTTTATGCCTGTTCTGATTGCCGCCTTGTCGGATCATGCAACCAACGACGACAGCCGCATTCAAATGGGCGAGACATTGACGGAAATCGGCGGCAATCAGCCCGACTTGCTAATCCCGGTTTTTCTGGCTGCATTGACAAACAGTGCCAACAATGAACATATCCGATGTGGCTTGGCAGGAAACTTGGTCAAAATCGCACGAAATCAATCAGACATCGTGGTGCCCGCATTGATAATGGTCTATACCAATTCTGGCATTGAAGGGCGCTGTTCCATTGCCGGAATGCTACCCGATTTTGGCGATAAATCCCGTTCCATGGTGCCACTGCTCATACAGGACAGCCACAGCAAAGATTTGCCTGTTAACCGGCCAGATTGGAAAATCACTTTTGCAGTCGCCGCTAAAAAAATTGCGCCGGAAAATACCAATGCGCTTTCAGCACTGATTGATGCCTTTGAGAGTTGCGATGCAGGAACCAAACAATGGAGGTTTCGGGCATTTGGCGGGTTGGGCACCAATGGTGTGGATGCCGTGCCGACCATGTTGAAATTTTTGACCAATGATACCACTCAAGTCCGATGCGACGACATTGAAGCTTTGAATGCCATCGGCGTAAAATCGGATGAATATATTCATAACTTGAGTGAGACTGTTGGCGATACTAATGTCTTCGTATCTCAATATTCGCAATCGGCACTTTGCTCACTTGCCGCAAATTCCCAATTAGCTTTCGAGGCAACGCTGAAATATGCAGTTAGCGCCCACGTGGACAGGGATGAAGTGCAAACGCAAGCCATCTATTGGTTGGCAGAGATTTCCAGCAAAGACCCAAAATTTCTTGTGAATTGTTTGGACAATCCTGACCCAGCCATTCGCTCTGGAGATTTAGTGGTTTTCTTTAATGTGCATCAATGTGTCCGAGAGTCTTTTAATAAGTTGTTCCTTATGTCGGCAAAGGAACCAGATGCTGCCATACGGACACTTGCAGACGTGGTCTTCCATCAACAATTGGGACTGCAATAAGATATGGACGACCAGATGGCATATTTTCAATCGTCGCTTTGCGACTGTAAAAATCGCATCATGGTGTCGCCGTGCTTGAGCATTTTAACTTCCGTCCACGGCGCGACGATTTCCAGCGTGTCGCGTTTCGTGTGACCGAGGACAAATCTTCCGCCGGGCGCGAGCAGCTTCGGCAGATTTTTATCATCGAGCAATTGCTGAGCGAATGATATCGAGCGATGATTGACATTTTTTTCGCCGTAAGGCGGGTCGGCGAGGATTAAATCAAATTGCTTGCCGCTTTCCGCGAGTTGATTCATCGCCGGAAAAACATCCTGCGTGCGCGTCTCCAAAATTTCGCCGTAGCCCGCCGCGACCGCGTTGCTGCGAATAAATTCCGCGTGGCGATGCGACTTCTCGATGCACAAAACCGAGATTGCACCGCGACTCAAACATTCCAAACTTAAAGCGCCACTGCCGGCAAATAATTCCAGCACGCGCGCATCCACGA
The DNA here is from genome assembly GCA_003139955.1 of Limisphaerales bacterium. GTDB lineage: Bacteria > Verrucomicrobiota > Verrucomicrobiia > Limisphaerales > UBA11358 > UBA11358. Next base: position 4,772 of record PLHK01000040.1, on the reverse strand, counting down.
CGCGCGCACCGAGCGAATTGAAGACCGCCTGTTTGACCAAATCTGGCGTCGGGCGGACGTCGAGTCCTTTGGGAACTCTCAAAATCCGCCGCGCCGCGTTGCCGCCGGTGATGCGCATGGAAAAATTTAACCACGGATTAACACAGATGGACACAGATAAATAAATTCCATCCGTGTGCATCCGTGGTTCAAAAATTATTGAAAAATTTCGGCGAAGAACGATTTCATGTCCGCCCACGAACGCTTGTCGGCGCGCTCGTTGTATTTGGCGCCGGGCAGGCTGCCATCGGCCATCGGCTGCGTGAAGGCGTGGACCGCGCCGCCGTATTTGATGAGCCGCCAATCCACGTCGGCATCGCGCATTTCCTTTTCAAACGCCGCGAGGTCTTCCGGTTTTTCAAACGGATCATCCGCGCCGTGGCAGATCAGCACTTTGCATTTAATGTTTTTGCCGTCCGCCGGCGTCGGCGAATCCAGTCCGCCGTGGAAACTCACGATGCCCTGCAAATCCGCGCCGCTGCGCGCAAGTTCAATCACCGTCGTGCCGCCAAAACAATAGCCGATGGCCGCGACGCGGTTCGTATCCACCAGTTCGCATTTCTTTAATTCATCCAGACCGGCGTTGACGCGCAGGCGCAGCAACGCGCGATCGGTTTTGTATTTCGTGGCCTCGATGCCGGCGTCCTTGTAATTCTGCGGGCGGACGCCTTTGCCGTAAATGTCCGCGCAAAACGCGACGTAGCCGAGGTTCGCGAGCATTACCGCGCGATTCTCCTCGTAATCGGTGAGGCCCATCCATTGATGCACAACGAGCACGCCGGGGCGCTTGCCGGAAAACGAATCGTCATAGGCAAGATAGCCTTCTAGCGTCGTATCGCCTTGTTGGTATTCGACCGTCTGGGTCACGAGTTTTGCGTGAGCGGAAACCGCGCCGGTCAACGCGAGAAAAAGCGGGATAATTTTTTTCATAACGGGAAACCAATAAACCTTTGCGCGCAAAAACGCCAGCGCGTTTCAACGGTCAAAACGGAACCGGCAAACTGCGCGGACAAAATAATTTTTGCACATTCGGCACATTTCGCGGTTACAATCCGGCCCGGCAAAGTTAAAATCGGTGCGTGCAAAAACTGGAACCGCCCGACTCGCATCACCTCGACGCCGCCATCGGCTGGCTCGGGCTGGGCTGCGTGGACGACGCGCGCGCGGAGCTGGAAAAAATTTCCGCCGTGAATCAGCTCCATCCTGACGTGCTCGAAGTGCGCTGGACGATTTGCGCGCACGACCGGCGCTGGCACGACGCGCTGACCATTGCGGAACTGGAATTGCAAACCGCGCCCGAAGAATCTTCCGGCTGGCTGCATCGCGCGTATGCGTTGCGCCGGGTGCACGACGGCGGGTTGCCGCAGGCGTGGGACGCCCTGCTGCCCGCCGCGAAAAAATTTCCGGCGGAACCGGTCATCGCCTTCAACCTTTCATGTTACGCATGCCAGATGCAGAAACTCGACGCGGCGCGCGAATGGTTTCACCGCGCGCTGGCGGCGGGCAAAAAAGAGGTCATCAAACAGATGGCGCTGGCCGACCAAGATCTGGAGCCGCTGTGGCAGGAGATTTCGGAATTGTGAAAACTGCAAAAACAATTCTATCCGTCGCCAGCCTGCACATTGAACGCGGCGGCACGGTGATTCTCAACGAAGTGAACTGGCGCGTGCAGCGCGGTGAACATTGGGTGATTCTCGGCGCCAACGGTTCGGGCAAAACTTCCCTGTTGAGCGCGCTCACCGGTTATCTCATGCCGACGCGCGGCGAAATTTCCGTGCTCGGCGAAACTTACGGCCAGTCCGACTGGCGCGAACTGCGTAAGAAAATTGGTCTCGTCAGTTCGTCCGTGCGCCAGATGATGGCGGACGACGAACCGGCGCTGGAAACCGTCGCGAGCGGCAAATACGCGATGATAGATTTTTGGGGTCGGCTGAGCCGCACCGATCAAACAAAGGCGCAGCAACTATTAAGACAGGTCGAGTGTGACTATCTGGCCAATCGTCAATGGGGCGTGCTCTCGCAAGGCGAACGGCAGCGCGTTTTGATCGGACGCGCGCTGATGGCGAAACCGCGCGTGCTGATTTTGGACGAACCGTGCGCCGGGCTGGATCCGGCGGCGCGCGAGCATTTTTTGCAGTTCATCCAACGGCTCGGCGCGCAGAAAAATTCGCCAACGCTGGTATTGGTTACGCATCACGTCGAGGAAATGATGCCGGTGTTTTCGCACGTTTTGATTTTGAAAAATGGCGTAGTTCTAGCCAAAGGAAATAAAACGCAAGTGATGACGGCAAAAAATCTGGCGCTGGCGTTTGGCGCGAAGTTGAAACTGGAATTTAAACGCGGACGTTATGCGATGAAGATCGGAAGTTCAGCGCCGCATTGACGGCGTGGGCATCAAAAAAGTTTGCCGTAAGGTCTCGCCAGCAGGCTCAACACGCCTTGCACTTCTGGCGGCAGATTATTTCCGTCATAAACGCGGACGTGCCATTGGCCGTCGGCACGGAACTGCACCACGATGCGATTGCCAGCGGGTGGCAGTTGTGAATTGTCATCGGGCAGGATGGAGATCAACTGGTCGAGCTGCCAGAGTTCGTTCGGCGAGAGCCAGCGGACATCGCCCGTCCGCGCGTCGGTGTTGGACACGACATAGCTGCGGAAGCTGCCGTTGGTGGCGACCTCGGCGGCGGACACCTGAATGTGGTAGGCCAGATAGATCCGTTGCACCGGCGTCATGGCGGCCACGGCGGCGGCGTTGGTCTCGCCCTGAACTTTGCTAACGATCAGTTTCAATTCGACGCCGGCCAGCGCCGGACTGGTGACGGGACGTTCTGTCCACGGCTCGATCCACTTGGCATAGGCATTGGTGGAATCGGCGGCGGAAGACGAAAAGGCGGCGGCGAAAAAAATAACGGCGACACACGCGCGGCTAACCAGCTTCGCCAGAAACGAACTGGCTAGAGCAATTGACGGTTGGCGCGGTTTCATTTTTTGAAATTGCTCCCGCCGGAGCTGGTTGTCGAGAAAAAGTTGGTCGCCGGTTTGGTTACCCTAGACCGCCGCAACAGCCTTCTGCCCCCATCCGAAAAGTCTTTTGGCCTGGATGACGTCAAAGATTTGCGGCGGGATCAATTTGCTCAAGGCCTCGTCGCCAGCATGGATTTTGGCCAACACTTCGCCGGAATATACTTTCAGCGCGTCGGCGTTGTAGTTCGTGATGTCCACGATGAACTTGTTGTCCACAAGATGCTGGTAGAGGTGGCGCAAGTTTGGCGCGACGTCGAGATTGTCCACGGTGAAGAGCTTGCCGGATTTTTTGTCGAGCGAGGGATAAACGTAGAGCTTCGCGCCGTTCTTGAAAAGTTGGCCAAGCGATTCCATAAGTCCGCCGGGCAGGTCGGTGTAAAATTTTTCGTCCAGCACGTCGCGCAATCGCACCAGGCCGATGGGCAAACCGATTGGCTTCTGCGTCTGCCGCGAGAGGTAGCTGATAAGCCGGTGGTAGCGGAGAAAATTTGAAATCATCACCGGCTTGCCGAGCGCGCCGAGGGTGTCCACGCGGTCAAGAAAATCGCGGTGGTCAATGGCGTCGCCCACTTGCAACTGGCGCAGAGTCATTTCGAACATGGCGACGGGTGTTTCGCCGGCGAGCGCAGGTTCCTGAATAAATTGATCCTGCGCACGCTCCATCATGTCGAACATCGGATTGGTGATGGGGCGGAAGCTGCCGCGTTCGAGCAGGACGGGTTTTTTATAAAGCAGTTCGCCGGGGATGACGGTCTCGCCATTGGCGGTAAACATGGCTGCCTCGGTGAGCCATTGCTCAACAAGTTGGAGCGCCATCAAACGATTGTCCACGCCAGTGAAGGCGGGGCCGGAAAATTTTATCATGTCCACCTCGACGCGCTGGTTGTTGAGGCCGTCGAGCAGCGCGCCGATGAGTTTGGTTGGTTCATTGGACAGGTAAAACGCGCCGTGAATCAGGTTCACGCCGACTATGCCTACCGTTTCCTGCTGGCGCGGCGTTTCCCAATCCAGCAGGCGCGCATGAATGATGATGGTGGACGGATCACCGTGCGGGTGGACTTGAAATTTGATGCCGAGCCAGCCCTGGCCTTCTTCCAAGCCGGGCCGGGCGCCCTGCTTGGTGGCAACGGTGTTGGCGAAGGCAAAGAACGTGCATTTGTCGCCGCGCGTCTTGTCGAGGCGCTTGAGGAGCAGATCAAATTCATGGTCGAGCATCGCCTGCAGGCGCTTGCGGCTGACGTAGCGTTCAGCCGCGCCATAGATGGCGTCGCTGATCGCCATGTCGTAGGCGGAAATGGTCTTGGCCACCGTGCCGGACGCCTTGCCGACGTGGAAAAACCAGCGGGCGACTTCCTGACCAGCGCCGATCTCGGCGAACGTGCCGTAGCGTTTCGCATCGAGGTTGATTTGCAGCGCTTTCTGGCCGGTGTTGAGTTTTTCCGTGCTCATAATCCTTGTGGTTAAAATATACAAAATCCGTTGCGTGTCCAACAAGATGCGTTTCGGCTTTTCGCAAAGAACTTCTTTGCTACAATGGAATCCATGTATCGCACGCAGGATTTGCATGTCAAAGAAATCGTCCCGTTGCTCGCGCCGCGCGCGTTGCGGGCGCTGGCACCGACGCCGGAAGCGGTGAACGCCACCGTCGCTCAGTCGCGCGACCGCATCATTCGCATTTTGAACCAAGAAGACCCGCGCCTGCTCGTCGT
>PLHK01000107.1 GCA_003139955.1 Limisphaerales bacterium | reverse complement strand
TCCTAAGTCTGGCGTGTCTGCCAATTCCACCACGCGCGCCACCCGCCCAGCTTGCGGCGCGCGGGGCAAAATCTCAAGCCGCTTTTGCAGCCTGACATTGCACGCGGTGGCAAGTTCGTTTAGTTTCGCGCCATGTCATTTTTTGGCAAATTTAGTTTGGCGGCGCTCGCGGCGGTCTCCTTGATTACGGTCAACGGCTGCCTGCCGTCCGATTCCAGCCCGCTGGACGATGAGAAGGAGCCGCATTTTGTGCTCGGCAAGACGCGCGTCAACGCGATGGATTATACCGGCGCGGTCGAGGCGTTTGAAGAATCGCTGGAAGCCAACCCGCATTCGGCGGCGGCGCATTTTCAGCTCGCGTGCCTGTTTGACCAGAAGGAATCCGATCCCGCGGCGGCGATTTATCATTACCAGGAATTTCTCCGGCTGAATCCCAGCGCCGACAACGCCCAGGTCATCCAGCAGCGCATCTACAGTTGCAAACAGCAACTTGCGGCTGACGTGTTGCCGTTGCCGAGCGCGCCGGCCGCGCAAAAACAACTGGAAGACCTCGCCGAAAAAAACCGCGAGCTTCAGGATGAAGTTGATAAGTGGCGCGCCTATTACACCGCCCAGCAAGCCGCGCAAAAAAGTCTTCCGCCCGCACAGTCGAGCAGCGCTGCGTCCGGTGGCAACCCGACGCCCGATGATGTTTCCGCCGCGCGGACGGTCACAACTTCGCCAGTCACCGCTACGGCTGCGCATACTGTTGCCGTCAAACCGGCCCGGTTACGCGCGCACACGGTTGTTGCCGGCGAGACGCTCGCCGCCATTGCGCGAAAGCATGGTGTCAGCCTTGCGGCACTGGAGTCGGCCAATCCCGGCGTCACGCCGAAAAAACTCCGCATTGGCCAGACGCTGAATCTGCCGTAAGATTGTTCATGCCCGCGCGCCTGACTTTTTTCGCCATCGCCGCTTTCTGGCTGACGATGAATTTTTTGCTCTGGCGTTCGGAATACGGCGCACGCGGCAGCGAGGTTTCGGTGCCGATGGATTTGGTCTGGCGGAAAATTCTGACCGCGCCGGACGCCTCGACCTTGAACGTCTATCAAAACGGCGAGCGCTCCGGTTTTTGCGAATTTTCCACCAGCGTCGGACAGGAAATGGCCAAGCTCGATGAGAACCATCTGCCGCCCGCCGGACTTGTCGCCCGCGCCGGCTATCAGATCCGCCTCTACGGCGACATCAGCTTCGGCAGCTTCACCAACCGCGTGAAATTTGACGGGCAGCTTCAATTTTCCTCTGCCGACGCGTGGCAGGAGGTGAACTTCAAGATCAGTTCCCGCTTGGTGACCGTAGAAGTCCATTCAGTTGCCACCAATCAAAACTTCCATCTCAAAATAATCGGCGATGGCCTTAACACGGACGCCACCGTCCGCTTCAGTGATTTGCAAAATCCCAACGCGCTCCTGCACACGTTCGCGGGAAATGCTGGCGGTGATTTTTTTGGCGCATTGGATCTGCCAGGATTCGCCGCTGCGCCGACGGGACAAAAACTTGAGTGGCACGCCAGCCGCACGCGCGGCAAAATCGGCACGGAAACGGTGCCGGTTTATCGGATTGAAACGAGTTTTCTCGGCCACACCGTGCTGGTGGACGTCAGCACGCTTGGCGAAATCTTGCGTGTGGAACTGCCGGGCAACATCAGCGCGCGCATTGTCGAATAGGACAAACCATGATTGAACTGGAACATCTCGTAAAAAACTTCGGTGACCTCGTTGCCGTCAATGATGTCTCGCTGAAAATTGCGCGCGGCGAATTTTTCGCCATGCTCGGTCCGAACGCCGCCGGCAAGACCACGACCATCAAACTGCTCGCCGGCTTGATCAAGCCCACGTCCGGCACCGCGCGCGTCGGCGGCTTTGACATTCAGACGCAGCCGCTGGAAGCGCGTCGGCGGCTGGCCTATGTTCCCGATTTTCCGTTTCTTTACGACAAGCTGACGGCATGGGAATTTTTCCGCTTCACCGGCCAATTATTCCAGCTCGACGCCGCGCGCATCGAAAAAAATTCACGGGAGCTCGTCGCGCGATTCCATCTGGCCGAATTTGTGGACCGCCCGCTTGAAGGACTTTCGCATGGCACGCGCCAGCGCATCGCCATCGTGTCCGCGTTGCTGCACGACCCGGAAGTTTTTGTGATTGATGAACCTATGGTCGGCCTTGACCCGCAGCATGCGCGCGTGGTGAAAGATGTTTTGAAAGAGCGCTCGCTCGCGGGCATGACCGTGCTGGTCTCTACGCATCAGTTGAGCATTGCCGAGGAAATGTGCGACCGCATCGGCATCATCAATGGCGGCAAGCTCACTCATGTCGGCACGCGCGACGAACTGCGGCGGCAGAGCGGTGCCACTGGCGAACTGGAGGAGATTTTTTTATCGCTCACGGCGGCGGCAAACAATGTCAAATAATACAGTCTAGTTGCGGTCGGCTGAAAAATTTCGGCAATGGTGCAAAAAACAAACCCTCGAATTTTTATTCGAGGTTCACAAACCACCTTGGCAGGACTGCGTTCAACCGGCACCGAATTCGGAGCGGACCATCGCGCCAAGCTGTTTTTCCGCCGTCGGTGTCAGGCTGGTGAAAAGCATGGAAACGTGGTAGCCGGAATGTTTGTTGCCGGTGCAGGCGACGACGACGCCGTAGCAGGAAAGCTTGCTGCCATCGAACGGCGACTCCAGCGAAACAGTCATTTCCGACCATTCCGCAAAGGCGGTGGGACTGCGGAATTCGATGCCGCTTTTGTGAACGGAAACTTTGTCGGACGAAAGCGCCAAAGCCGCTTCTCGGCTGGCTACGCTGACTGAATTTCCCATCGAACCCAAGCTTCCGATTTTCTTTGCACTCATAGGCAACTCAACTTAGCACGTCAAAGCGCGCCGTCAAATTTAAGTTGTCACCAGTTGTCACCATTCAATCACCGCCGCGCCCCAAGTCAGGCCGGCACCGAACACGACGAGCAAAATCAGATCGCCGCGCGCAATTTTTCCCGAATGCACCGCTTCATCCAAGGCAATCGCCACGGACGCGGCGGAAGTGTTGCCGTATTTGTGGAGGTTGATGAAAAGTTGTTCCGGCGTGGCTTTCAGCCGTTCACCAACGGCGTCAATGATGCGCTGGTTGGCCTGATGCGGAATGACGCATTTGATTTTCGTGATGTCAATTTCGCAGCGGCGCATCGCCTCGTTCGCGGCGGAAACCATCGCGTTGACCGCGTTCTTGAAAGTTTCTTTTCCATCCATGCGTAGAAAATGCAAACCATCTGCGACGGATTGCAACGTGGCTGGACACGCGCTACCGCCGCCGGGCATCGAAAGCAAATCGGCCTTGTTGCCGTCCGCGCCCATCACGGCGGTGAGCAATCCGTTGGAATTTTCGCGATGTTGCAAAATCGCCGCGCCCGCGCCATCGCCGAAAAGGACGCAGGTGTTGCGGTCTTTCCAATTTACAATGGAAGAGAGTTTTTCCGCGCCGACCACCAAAACGGTTTCATAACTGCGCGACAAAATAAATTGCTGGCCGATTTCCAGCGCATAAATGAAACCAGAACACGCGGCCTCAATGTCGAACGCCGCCGCGCGCGCCGCGCCGAGCTTGCGCTGCACGAGGCACGCGGTCGAAGGAAACGGCATATCGGGCGTGAGCGTGGCGATGATGATCAAATCAATTTGATCGGCGGTGACGCCAGCCATTTTCATCGCGCGCTTGGCGGCTTTCGCGGCGAGGTCGGAAGTGAATTCGTTGGCGGCGGCGATGCGCCGTTCCTTGATGCCCGTGCGCGAGGTAATCCATTCGTCCGAAGTCTCGACCATTTTTTCCAAATCGGCATTGGTAAGGATTTTTTCCGGCACATACGAACCGACGCCGGAAATGGAACAGGTGCGGCCAATAAAATTATGTTTTGCGCGCGGATTTTTCATGATTGGGCCGGTTCAGTTTCGGCATCGAGAATTTTATTTGCCGCCGCGATGTCGCGGGCGATGGTCTGGTTGATCTGCGTTTTGACCGCGTTGGCCGTGACGCGGATGGCGCTCGTTACGGCGCGTTCGCGCGCGGACGCATGCGCTTTGAAAACCAGTCCGTTGAAGCCCAGCAGCGGCGCGCCGCCGTAGATTTCCGGATCCATGCGGCGGCGGATGGCGTGAAACGCGCCCTTCGCGAGATACGCGCCGAGCTGGCGCTGCGCGGTGTGCATCAACTCGCGCTTGAGCATGGTGAACATCCCGACGGCAAGGCTCTCGCACGTTTTCAAAACAATGTTGCCGACAAATCCGTCGCAGACAACCACATCCACATGATCTTTAAATAAATCGTGTCCTTCGACGTTGCCGATGAAATTCAAATTTAATTTTTTGCAAAGCTTGAACGCTTCGAGCGTCAGCTCGTTGCCTTTGGAATCTTCCGAGCCGATGCTCAAAATGCCGACGCGCGGGTTTTTGCGCTTCAAAACTTCACGCGAATAAACACTGCCCATCACGGCGAATTGCGCCAGATGGAACGGCTTGCATTCAACATTCGCACCGGAATCAAGCAGGACAAATTCGTTGGTCGGACGCGGAATGACCGTGGCGATGCAGCCGCGATCCACACCTTCGATGCGGCCAACCTTGAAAGTTCCGGCGGCGAAAATACCACCGGTGTTGCCGAGGGAAATGAGCGCATCCGCCTTGCCTTCACTGACGAGTTCCGCCGCGCGGGCGATGGAAGAATCCTTTTTTTTGCGCAGCGCAATCGCCGGTTTGTCCTCCATCTCCACGACTTCGCTGGCGTGGATGATGCGGACACGGTGATCGCGAAAGCCGCGCGCGGGCAGCGCGGCGTGGATGTCGGCCTTGTTGCCGACGAGATAAATTCTGGTGATTTCCTTGTTTTCTTTCAGCGCGGCTTTCACGCCGGCGATGATGACACCACAACCGTGGTCACCACCCATGACATCAACGGCGATTCGCATGATGAACAGCTTTTAGTTTTTAATCTTTAGTTTCAAGTGGAGAAATCCGCCGCCGGCTCGCCCAACTTAAAATTAAAAACCAAAATTAAAAACTTTTCAAGCGACCGCCGTGACAGTCAAAACTTGGCGGCCCTTGTAGAAACCGCAGGCCGGACACACGCGGTGCGGAATCGCTGGCGCGTCGCATTGCGGGCATTTGCCCAATTGCGGAAGTTTGAGCACGCTGTTGTAAGCGCGGCGCTGACGCTGCCGGCTCGTTGACGGTTTTCTTTTTGGAACGCCCATAAATTCTATTTAATTTTTAGTTTATTCAATTCCGCCCACAAGTCCAAAACCGGTTTTTCAACGGCCTCGGCCTTGCGGGCGCTGCTTTTCTTCTTCAATCCCGCGCAGTCCGGTTTGCACAACGGATGTTGCGGAAAGTTGAGCAGCATATCTTCCCGCACGAACGGCGTCAAGTCCACACAGTCGTTCTCCACGGACACCTTGTCCTCGCCTTCCAGCGGCAAATGCACTGCCCAGTTGGACAATTTTAATTCCGTTTTGAACTTTTTCAGGCAGCGACCACACTCGCACTCCAGCGGCAGCGTGAGTGAACCCGTCGCCAAAATCGCATCGTGCAGCAATTCCACCGACAAATCGTAGCGCAACGGTTTTTCCAAATGGATCAACTCGTCGTTCACACCCAAATCCAGCTCCGCCAGTGGTAATTCACCTTTCAGATGAACGCCGTCTTCCTCTAAATGGCGGAGATTTACTTTTAAGGACATTTTATTTTTGCCACCGAGACGCAGAGAACACAGAGCGAAAAGCATTTTCTCTATGTTCTCTGCGTCTCGGTGGCTATTAAATTTTTTTCAATTTTTTCTTCAGCGCCAACTGGACGTGCGGCGGCACAAACGGCTGCACATCGCCACCCAGTCGCGCGATTTCCTTCACGATGCGCGAACTCAAAAACGTATAAGTATCCTTCGGCATCATGAAAATCGTTTCGATTTTTTCATCGAGCTTGCGGTTCATCAATGCGAGCTGGAACTCAAATTCAAAATCCGACACCGCGCGCAGTCCGCGCACGATGGCCTGCGCCTTGCGCGCCGCGACATATTCCACCAGCAGGGTGCTGAACGAATCTGTCTCTACGTTCGGCAGCTTGGCCACAGCCTTTTTTACCAGCGTCACGCGTTCGGCCTGCGTGAACAGCGGGTGCTTGCCCTCGTTTTCCGCGACGGCGATGACGACGCGGTCGAACAATTTCGCCGCGCGCTGAATGACGTCCAGATGGCCGTTGGTCAGCGGATCAAAACTACCGGGATAAATTGCGGTGCGCTTCATTCAATTTTTAGTTGGCTTGACTGCCGCGCCAACAATTCAACATAAAACTAATAATTCAAAATTAAAAACTTTTTCCACTATTTCCACGCCGCCTCGTAAATGCGGACGGCGTTCTTGATGCCTTTCACCTGCACCGGAAAAAGTTCAGTGCAAGTCGCGGCGAGCGCGGGCGCGTGGCGTAACAGATGATTGTAAGTCGTGTCGCTGATGATGATGCGACCGCTGCCGGAAACGCCTTCGAGCCGGCTCGCCAGGTTCACTTCGCGCCCAAAAACCGTGTAGTTCAAAATGTGCTGGTTCGAGCCCATCAGCCCGACCGTGGCCGTGCCGGTGTTGATGCCCGTGCCGAGTTGGAGTGCGATGTGCAACGGCTTCGGCGGCTGGCCAGCGGCGATGCGAAGCTGGTTTTCTGCCTCGCGCGCGGAATTTTCCGCGAGCCGTTTCTCGTTCAATTGATGGATGGCGCGTTGTGATTCGATTGCCGCCTCGACCGCCGCGAGCGCGTGGCGCGCGTTCGGCGTGGGTGCGTTCCAAAACGCCATCACGCAATCGCCGATGTATTTATCGAGCGTGCCGGAATGGTTTTTCACCGCGTCGGCGACGGCGGCGAGATATAGGTTCACGATCTCCAAAGTTTCGTGCGCGGACTCCTCGTAAAATTTTTCCGCCGTTGCCAAATCCACATTGTGGGTGCGGACATATTCAGCGACGTCTTCCTGCAACTGGTCGGTGAAGGACGTGAAGCCGCGCACGTCCGCAAAAAAAACGGTGACTTCGCGCCGCGCGCCGCCGAGCGAAAGTTTTTCCGCGCCGAGCAGTTCGGCCACGACGTCCGGCGAGACGATTTTGGAAAAAACGAATTTCACGCGGCGCTGTTCGCGTTCCTCAAACACAACGCGGTAGGTCACGAGGCTGACGTGCTCGACCAGAATCGCGCCGATGACGGGGAAAATCAGCGGCAGCCACAAGCGAAATTTGATGAACGCAAAAAATGTGAACGCCGTGTAGCCGGCGACGAGCAAAATGGTTCCGCCAGACGCGGCAAACGCGCGCAGTTGCCACGTCAGCAGCGCCGTGAACAGGCCTAGCAAAATGATGATGGCGGTCGTCTCGCTCGCATTGGTGCGGCGGATAAATTGTCCCGTGATGACGGAGTTGGCGATGTTCCAGTACTTACTGACGAGCAGCGTGTCGTGTTCGAGTGGCGTGGCACCGCGATCCGTCAAATCATTGCCCTGCACGGCAGAGCCGACGATAACGAGCTTGCCGCGCAAATCGTCGCGCAGATCGTTGGTCTCGCCGAGCTGCCGCTGGCGATCCTGCCTGAGCAGGCTTTCCACCGGCACCCGCAGCAGGCGCGGATCGTCCGGCGTGAGCCGCCAGTCCACGAGAAAATAACCTTCGGCATCCACAGGAATCACTCGCTCAAGTCCGTTTGCGCCGCGCAAAATAATTTTTCCGCCGGATAAATCCACGGTGGATTTTGCGAGGTCAAGTTTGAGTCGCTGCGCGGCGAGTAGGATGCCCATGTGCCAGACGCGTTCGGTGGTGAAGGCCTTGGCCGTGGGCGCGACGCCGGGCGGAAGTTTGTCACCCGCAAAATCAGAGATTTGAAAATTGTTTTCCGCGTCCACCGGAACTTCAACGAAGTTGGTTGTGCCGGTTTGCGTCAAAATAATTTTGCCGGGGGCGAACTTTGCGCCGGACAAATCGAGTCCGAAGCTGGTCGCCGCCATTTCGAAAAGCGGATGCCAGTGGCGCACATCACGGAAGGCTTTTACGCGACGGAGAATGCCATCGGTGTCGCGTTCGGTGGAGATGTCGCCGAGGGCGAGGGCGTTAGTGGCGAAGAGGCGCGGCGGGCTGAGTTCCGGCGTCATGGCGAGAATCACATTACCGGCGCGGTGCAACTGGTCGGCGAAGAAATTGTCGGATTCCTCGCGTTGAAAAATATTCGTCCCGATTTGCACCGAGGGATGGTCGGGGCGCAGCTCGCCGAAGAGTACATCGAAGCCGACGGCCTCGGTACCTTGCGCGGCGAGTTCGTCCACGACCCGGCCATAAACCTGGCGCGGCCAGAGCAGGCCGAAGCGGTAGCCGAGCTGGCCGTCTTCGACGGCCTTGATGCTGGATTCCTCGATGGAGACAAAGGCGAGATTCGTCGCCGCCGGTGCGGGAAAACGGCTGGCGGCGCGGACGCGCAGGTCGTAGGTCATGCGCTCGAGCCGTTCCAAAAAATCCAAGTGCAGGGCGCAGACCCCGCAGACCAGCGCGAGGACGGAAAGCGCGATGAGGAGCGGCGTGCGTTTGAAGCGCTTGAATTTCACACCGTGGGATTAAACAAAAAACCAGCGCAACTCAAGGCTGCGCTGGTTGAAAATCAAACTGAACCGGTGAATCACTGCGGTTGACCGCCGCCGTTTCCATGATGATTGTAGTTGCTAGCACCATGAGTGGAAGAAACTAAACACTGGGTGTTATCATAGGAGTAGTTGACGACTTCCAGATAAACGGTCTGGATGGCTTTGAAGAAATCAGCGAGCTGGCTGCCCAAGTCGGCCTGAATGTCAGCCAGTTGACCGGTGGTGACATCCAAAGACTGGCCGGGAACAACGACAAACGTCTGAGTTGAGCCGTCGGGCCTAATCAGCGAGAGCACTACGCCGCCGCCCTGACTTTCAAAGACGGCCGTGGTGCCGTCCGCGCAAATGCTGAACTTGGTGCCGCGCACGCCGGCAATGCCGCTGGGCAGCTTAATCAAGTATTGCGAAGCCCCGTTAAGTTTTTTGACACTGGCAAAAATCTTTCCCCGCTGCAAATCCAGTTCGGTGTCGCTGACGGTGTCCGCGCCGGTGTCGGTGACCGTGAGCTTGTCAATGCCCAGCGTCGTTTCCGGAACGAGGCGAACCACATTTTGCTCGACCGACGGCTTGTAGCCTATCATACCGCGGACGGGGGAGTCGGGCGCGAGCGAAATGCGATCCGGCTGCCAGGCGGCCTGCGGCATTTCCACCGCCTTGCCCAGCACTACATCCACCACGCCGTTGTGCCCAGTGCGGATAACTGAACCGGCGGGAAGATACTTGCCGGCCAAAAGCGGATGCCAGTTGCCATCGCCGAGCGAGTAGCTGGCAATGCCGATGACGCGAACCACCGTGGCATAACCGTTGCCACCCTCGGCCGAGGCATTGACAGCAAAACTAAAAACCGCGCCGCACAATACGGCGGCGAGCAGAGTCTGAAGCTTTTTCATAAAAGTATGTTTACGGATTTTTTAGACTGTCCAAAATATAGCTGCTGACAGCGGTGGTTGTCAATGGACATTTGCCTCAATAACTAGACGGCAGTTGCGGTCGGTCGGAGGCTTTTTCCGCGAGCCGGGACTGGCAAATGGCCAGATAATTTCTGGCGATGGGATTGTTATCGCTCAACTTCAGCGAGCGGTTGAACCATTCCTGCGCGGCGGCGTAATCACCCGTCTGCACATAATGCCAGCCAATGTTTGCCAGCATAAAATAGCCATTGGGATCGCGCGCCTCGGCCTCGCGATAAGCTGGCTCAGCCTCGCGTGTGCGGCCCAGCCAGTCAAGGCACATGCCAGTGCGGAGAAAACTGTAGCCGTCATGCGGATTGAGCCGGATAGCTTGGGCATACCAGTCCAAGGCTTTTTGTCCGTTGATAGTGGAATTATTGTCATCGCCATTCATGCTTTGCATCCGGAAGCATTCGCCGATTTGGTAAGCCGTTGCGAAATTTTCCGGCTCGCAGGCGAACGCCTTTTCCAGCGTCGTCGCCCGTTCCGGTGAAAAATCCGGCTGGTTGTCCGCCTGCGTCAGCCAGTGCGCCTCGTCGCCCAGCCGCCACGCCTGAACCGCAAAATAAATCACGGTCGCGCCCAGCGCCGCCGAGCCGGCCAGTTTCAACGCCAGCTTCGGTCGGATCCAAAACCGTTCCGTCGCATACCGCGCGTTGCTGGCCACGAGCGCCAGTAAGGTCACGCCAACCAATGCGTTTGCCGGGATGTGCAGATTGAAATCCATCGCCGAATGCACCGCTAGTGCCGCCAGCCCGCAAGTCGCGCCGAGAAAAAAAGCGAAGCGGTTGCTCTGCCCGCTGCCCAAATCATTCTCCTCACGCCGGACGTGCGGCCAGGTTTCTTTCAGCCAGAAAATAAAAATGCCCATGCCGGCCAATACAATGATTCCTCCCACCGCGCCCCAGTCCGCCAGCAAATTTATGTAGTCATTATGCGCCCGATCCGGCCGGGCTTGCATGAATTCCGGCCGGTATTCGCGGAAACGATAATCGAAATGCGCCGGCCCCACGCCAAACCACGGATGATCCGACCACATCCGCGCCGCCGATTGCCACAGCATCAACCGCGAATCCGCGCTCGTATCAATCATGCTCACGCTAGGGTCTTCGTCCGGCGACGCGACGCGACGCATATAGCCGACTGTCTTGGACAAATAATGCGAAGTCAAAAAACCGCCGCCCGCCAGCATCACCACCAGCAACAAAACCGCCTTCAACCGGTGATTGCCGTGGCCCAGTAAAATTCCCAGCAGCAAAATGATTCCCGCCGCCGCCGCGAACCAGCCCCCGCGCGAAAACGTCACCGCCAGTCCCGCTGCCATGGCGATGGCCGCATACGCCAGTAAAATCCGCGTCACGATGTGAACTTTGCCGACCAGCAGATAAGCCAGCGCCAGCGGCAGCAGCATCGCCAGCAGGCACGAGAGATTATTCGGCGAGATAAACGTGCCCGAGGCTCGACTGACATACGGGGAAATTTCATTCCAGACCTGATTTGAGTGGTGCGTGAGCTGCGCCACGGCGTAACACGCGATGAGCGTGCCCGTCGCGATGAGCGTGCCGCTCACAACGGAAATTTCCGACGGCCCGCGTAAATTATTCAGCGCGGCAAAAAATAAAAAACCGAACAGCAAAACCTGGATCGTCTCCAATCGCGCGACATATTCGATGTCCGCCGTGAGATAGCGCGCGACGGCGTAAATCATGAACGCCAGCACCACCCACGCGAGCGGCGGCCAGAGCAGTTTCGTTCGCGGGTTCAGCCACAGCCGCACGCCCCACAAGATGAAAACCACGGCGGCGGCCGACTGCACGACGAGCAACGCCCAAGTGTCCACCGCGCCGAACGCCAGCGGCGCGAACACCAGCATCCCCAGCACTAGCGATAAAATGCTGCGCTCGCACCACCAGTCCAGATTCTTGCGGGTCAAAACCATTTTTGCGGGCAGATTTTTACCACGGATGGGCGTGGATGCACACGGATAAAAAACTAAAGCCGGCTCAAATCAAAATCTGAATCCGTGCTTATCTGTGTCCATCTGTGGTTAAAACCTCCGGTAAAATCCGTTTGCATTTCTGTCGCGCGCTTCCATCTTCTCTGGCATGAAGCGATTTGATTTTGACGTGGTGATCATCGGCGGCGGCAGCGGCGGATACGCGGCGGCCAGAACGGCGGCGGCCGCGGGCTTGAAAACCGTCGTCATCGAGGGCGGCGAAGAAGTCGGTGGCCTGTGCATCCTGCGCGGCTGCATGCCGACGAAAGCGTTGCTCTACGCGGCGGAAGTGAAGCATCTCGCCGAACACGCGGCAACGTGGGGCGTGAGCGCGGGAAAACTTTCCTTCGACTTTGCCAAAGTCATGGCGCGAAAAAACCTGATGATCAGAGATTTTGCTGATTTCCGCGTGCAGCAGCTCAACGCGGGAAAATTCAAATTCATCCGCGCCAACGCAAAGTTTCTCGACGCGCACACGGTCGCGTTGAACCACGAAAAAAAACTTACGGCAAAGCATTTTGTCATCGCCACGGGTTCGCGCGTCGCGCCCGCGCCGCTGCCGCAACTCGATGAAACCGGTTACATCACAAGTGACGATGCGGTCGCGCTAAAAAAATTGCCGAGATCACTCATCATTTTGGGCGGCGGCGCGATTGCGTGCGAGTTCGCGCAATTCTTCCAGCGTTTCGGTGTGAAAGTGACTTTGATTCAACGCAGCGAAAGTTTATTAAAAGAATTTGATGCGGACGCCGGAGTGGAAATTGAAAAAGTATTCCGGCGCGAAGGAATGCATATCTTCACAAGCACAAAGATTTTGGACGCGAAGCGCAACGGAAAATTGAAAACGGTTTCCTTCCAGCAGAATGGAAAAACCATTTCAGTTTCTGCCGAGGAAATTTTATTCGCGCTCGGCCGCGTGCCAAACACGGCTTCGCTCGGTTTGGAAAATGCCGGCGTGAAAACGGAAAATAGCCGCATCGTGACGAACCACAAAATGCAGACGAGCGCGCCGCACATTTTTGCGGCGGGCGATTGCACCGGGCCGCACGAGATTGTCCACATCGCGATCCAGCAGGGCGAAACGGCGGTTCACAACATTCTCAAACCAGAGTCGCCGCGCAAAATGGATTATCGGCTGCTGATCTCAATCGTGTTCACCGAGCCGCAAGTCGCGTTCGTCGGTTTGACTGAAAAAGCGGCGACGGCGCGCGGAATAAAATTTCTCGCCGCGACCTATCCGTTCAGCGACCACGGCAAATCGCTCATTATGGACGCGAAGGACGGTTTTGTGAAACTGCTGGCGAATCCCAAGACCGGTGAAATTCTTGGCGGTGCTTGCGTCGGGCCAAGCGGAGGCGAACTCATCCACGAAATTGTCACTGCGATGGCCAAGCGCATGACGGTTCACGAACTGGCGGCGACGCCGCATTACCATCCGACGCTCGCGGAAATCTGGACGTATCCGGCGGAGGAACTGGCGGAGAAAATTTCCTGACGCTGAAGTCGCGGGGCGGCGTGAAACTATTTCACCTTTTCGACGACGAGCATTCCCATTGACCCACAATTATCGGTGAAAATCCGATGGCAAAAACTTTTGGTTAAGGACAATGTTGTCGTAGTTTTGCGTGAATAAAATTATGTCAGGGGGATTAATCAGGACGGATTTCAGGGCAGAAGTATTTTTTGCTTCCGAGAAAACTACCGCTACAGGTTTCATTGTATGATAAGCATCATGCTTCGCATTGTTTATTCGTCGAGTAAGTTCCTTAAGTGGCAACGATAGCGATCCAACACCGCCGGTATAAATCTGAACATGAAACTGGCTCAATGCCATTTTGCCCAATTCAGGAATAACACCGGCAAAAAACCGCTTCGTATCCTCATCAGTGAAGTCTGGTTCTATTATCTTCACCATTTGCTCGCTCTGGTGGATGAGAAAATCCTGTTTGCCAATCCAGAGCTTTGCGTTGCCTTCATCCGTTTCAATTGAAATCACATAACAATCAGTTTTCCCAACTGTTTCATCCGGCTGCATGACCGGATACTGGTCAAGCCATGCCGTTGGATTCACCAATTTGCCCGATCGCCACGCTGCAAATGTCTGAGGAATAATATAAGAATCAAAAAACACTGCCGGAACAACGACCGATGCTCCGCAAGAAATATATTGAGCAACATCGCCCAGATTAAATGCAGGCCCCGAAAATGGGTTTTTAACAACTCGGTCGCGGGATAACCAATAGTCGCCACTTCCGTCGGACCATACCGTCATACCGTTAGTAAATGTTGGAGCGTGTTGCTCGCATTCCAAGAAATACAGGTTGGTTCGTCCTAATCGGAAAGTGGATGAAGCTGTTATGATTTTGTTGTCAATCTTCTCAATGGATTTGCTGGTTCCGCTGTAGGACGATAGCGACGCATATTTCTGATAGGTTTGTGTCAGGATTTCTCTTGCATGGCGAGTTTCAATAGGTCTTGAAATCAACAAAGTCGCAGTTCCCACCGTAATCAAAATGCAAATACCGGCCACGATTGCCGTTTGCATTTTTGACCACGCCATAAGTTTCAATGCTCCTTTTACGATTGTTAAAGTTGCCGTTCCTTCCGCCGCGCCTTTGGCCGCCGCCGTGACGGTCGCCGCCAAACTACCCACTGGCGCGGCTTGCACGGAATTGGCCGAGACCGCGCCGGCAATCGCCGCGCCGGAAAGGGTCACGCCGCGTTGTGCAAAAAATTTCCGCAGTTTTTCAATCGCGCGCGCCACGCGCTTATGCGCCGCGTCTTCGCGGATGCCCAGCAGCGCCGCCGCTTCCGGCCCGCTTTTGTTTTCGTAAAAACGCAGCACCAGCAGCGCGCGGTCAGCGGCATTTAATTTTCCCATTGCAGCTTCCAAATGCGGCGAGAGTTGCGTCCAGATTTCGGCGGCTTCCGCCGTCGCTGCGCTTTGGCGCGACGAGTCGTTCAAGATGGATTGCATATAAGCCTCCTGTTCGCGCGCGGCGCGGCGGGCGTTGGTGCGGAGCAGCCGGGCGGCGGCGAACCGCGTGGTTTCGTAGAGCCAGCCGGTGAGCAAAGTTTTTTCGCGCAGTCCCGCCGCCTTGCGCGCGAGGATGATGAAGACGGCCTGCGTCACCATGCGCGTCGCCGTCGTTGCCGGTGCAGCGCCGCGCGACGGAATAGACGAGATTGAGGTGTCGCCGCACGAGTTCGGTGAAGGCGGCCTCGGAATGGTCGCGGGCAAATTCCCGCACCAAGTCCATGTCGTTTGCGTCTGGCATCAATGAATTATGCCCGCCGACGCCAGAAGTGGACAAAAATTATTTGTCCTCGGGATTCACGAACTTGAATACGAGCGCGGCCAGCGCGCCGCCACCGAAATTGCCCAGCAGATAAATCCAGAAGCTCGCGGCTTTTTCTAGGTGCATCACCGTGATGCCGGTGGCAACGGCGGGATTGAACGCACCGCCGGAAACGCCGCCCAGCGCATACGCCATGACCATGACGGTGAAGCCGATGGCGAGGCCGTAATTGGAATTGCCCGCCGTGGCTTTGGCGGTGGCGACGTTCAGTACGACGTAGCAAAGCGCGAAGGTGCCGAGAAATTCAGCTAGCAAGGCAGGTTTAACATTGAGGTCGCCGGGTGTGGCCATGGAATCGCCTTTCAAAAACAGCACGACGGCGGAAGCCGCCAAAGCGCCGAGAATTTGTGAAATCCAATAAGGCAGGACGTCTTTTGCCGCACAACGGCCGCGCAACCAGACGGCGAGCGTGACGGCGGGGTTATAATGGCCGCCGGAAACGTGGCCGCCCGCATAAACCATGATCATCAGCGCGGAGCCGATGGCGACGGGGGCGAGAGCGCCCGCACTGGCGCCGATGACGGTCATGCCCACGGTCATGGCCAGAAAGAAAGTGCCGATGAATTCAACCAGATATTTTTTCATAATTAGATTTTTGCAGGCGAAAGATTAAGCGGATTCAGCGCCGCTTGCGAGTTCAAAAATGCTTTATGAAGGCGATGAAATCAGCCAATGCCGAGCAGTTCCACTTCAAAAACCAACGTCGAGTTTGGCGGAATCGCACCCGGATAACCGTCGCGGCCGTAGGCGAGTTCGGGCGGAATGGTCATTTTAACTTTGTCACCGATTTTCATGGTGGCCACGCCCAAATCCCAGCCAGCGATGACCTGACCTTCGCCCAGCGCAAACGCGAACGGCTCATCGCGATCCACCGAGCTGTCGAACTTCTTGCCGTCGGTGAAGGTGCCGGTGTAATGCACGGTCACGAGGTCGCCTTTTTTCGGAGCCGCGCCGTTGCCGGTTGCGAGTTTCTCAATTTTCAATTCAGGTTTAGACATGAAGATTATACGTTGTAACTGCTGCTGCTCATCGTGCCGCCGGTGCCGGTCCAGTTCGTGTGATGCGGCGCGGCTCCGGGCGCGTCGTCAATGCGCTGGTAAGTGTGTGCGCCGAAATAATCGCGCTGCGCCTGCAACAAATTCGCCGGTAACACGGCGCTGCGATATTGGTCGTAAAACGCGAGCGCGGTGCCGAACGCGGGAACGGGAATGCCTTTTTTTGCCGCGGTCGCGACAGTGTTGCGCCAGCCTTTCTGGCAGCGTTTGATTTCGCCGCGAAAATAATTGTCGAGCAGCAGATTCACGAGCTTCGGATTGCTGTCGTAAGCCTCTTTGATTTTTCCAAGGAAGCGCGAGCGGATGATGCACCCGCCGCGCCACATCAACGCGATGCCGCCGTAGTTGAGATTCCATTTATATTCCGCGGCCGCCGCGCGCATGAGCATGTAGCCTTGTGCGTAGGAAATAATTTTTGAGGCGTAAAGCGCGTCGCGGATGTCGGCGATGCATTGTTTCTTCTTCGCGGGATTTGCGGCAATGCTCGTGAGCGCAGGTCGCGGGCCTTTTAATTTTTTCGCCGCCTTCACGCGTTCTTCTTTCAACGCGGAAACGCAGCGCGAATAAACGGCTTCCGCGATCAACGTGATTGGAATTCCGAGATCAGCGGAATTTTGAATCGTCCATTTGCCCGTGCCTTTTTGCCCGGCAGTGTCGAGAATTTTGTCAACGAGCGGCGTGCCGTCAGTGTCCTTGAACGCAAAAATGTCGCGCGTGATTTCGATCAGATACGAATCGAGTTCGCCTTTGTTCCACTCGGCAAAAATGTCATGTAATTCCGGCGCGCCTAGGCCGAGTCCGTTTCTCAAAATGTTGTAAGCCTCGCCGATCAACTGCATGTCGCCGTATTCGATGCCGTTGTGAACCATCTTGACGTAATGCCCCGCGCCGCCTTCGCCGACCCAGTCGCAGCACGGTGCGCCGTCCACTTTCGCGGCGATGGATTGGAAAATATTTTTGACGTGCGGCCACGCGGCGGGCGAACCGCCGGGCATGATAGAAGGGCCATGACGCGCGCCTTCTTCGCCGCCGGAAACGCCAGTGCCGATGTAAAGCAGCCCTTTCGACTCGACATATTTCACGCGACGTTCGGTGTCGGTGAAGAGCGAATTGCCGCCGTCAATGATGATGTCGCCCGGTTCGAGCAGCGGCAAAAGGTGTTCAATGAATTCGTCCACCGCCGCGCCGGCCTTGACGAGCATCATTACGCGGCGCGGTTTTTTAAGCAACGAAACCATTTCCGCGAGCGAATGCGCGCCGATGATTTTGGTGCCCTTGGCCTCGTTGGCCATGAAATGGTCAACCTTCTCGACGGTGCGGTTGAACGCGACGACGGTGAAGCCGTGGTCGTTCATGTTGAGAATGATGTTCTGGCCCATGACGGCCAGCCCGATGAGGGCGATGTCAGCTTGCGGTTCCATATTTTTGTTTTTCCAATCCTTGCTCGAACGATACAAAAGCCCGCCGACTGCGCCAGCAGTTTTTGATGAAATTATTTCCCGTAGCTATGAAACGAACCGGCTTCAGGCGTGATTGCCCAATTGCAGCCGCGTGTCCGATTCCAGCAACGTCTTGAGATTCGGCCAGTTGGCGGTATTCATGTCGTTGAACGCATTCAAATAAACGGCCACCGTTTCATGCGGATATTTTGCCAGCAAAATTTCCACGGCGGATTTTAATTTTGCGTCGTCCACCGCGCCCGGCAAATCTTCCACCACGCCGTTTTCATTTTTGATCTCCAGCGCGTTCAAAAAATCCACCAGCATCGCGGCGTGTTTTTTCACCAGCCAAGCGCGGATGAATGCGGCGGCGGCGGGATCAAGATTCGGTTTGGTGAGCGCGGAGAGCATTGCGGCGTGGCGCGCGTCGCGCGGCTGGCGTTCGAGGAAAACCAGGCGCACGCGTTTCGCCTCGGCGACGGCGGTGAGCGTGGCTTTGTAGGCCAGCTTGTCCGATTCAAAAATGAAGGATAAAATATCAGTCGCCAGCGCGGGCGACATGAAACCGAGGAGTTCGTGGGATTTTAG
Organism: Limisphaerales bacterium; assembly: GCA_003139955.1. Lineage (GTDB taxonomy): Bacteria > Verrucomicrobiota > Verrucomicrobiia > Limisphaerales > UBA11358 > UBA11358. The sequence continues at coordinate 57,143 of PLHK01000107.1, read as the reverse complement.
CATTTGAAAATTATTCGGTAGTATCTAATTTGAAGTTTGAGGAACTAAACCATCCAGCCGATTCTTTAACTGTTCAACAAAGCTCACTGCGTTCTTGGGTGTGAAAAGCAGATAATGAAAGTGAAACTCATACCAGCGCGGTGTCTTTTTAATCTTAATCTCCACAAAGTCACTAAAAAGTCGAGTGCGTATGCTATGCACTGAAAGCCCGTATCCAAAAGGAAACATCAACGAAAGCATGGCTTTTGGAAATGAAATCAACTTCACTGATTCAATCTCGTTAAATTTTATTTTTCCTCTGCCGAGCATAAATAAGCGTAGATATTCGATACCATCTTCCGTCAACACAGCACCGTCTTCGATCAAGTCTTTGATTCCACATCGGCGGGCAAGAAATCTAAATGCCGTGACTGTAAGAATAGCAACAAGCACTATTGATGCAAAAAATATAGTTAGGATTAGCATTTGTTCGCCTTAACGTTTTTGACCATTTGAACGTATTTTCATCAGATGGTCGTGAGCGAAATTTTATTCTGCTTCGCAATTTGCGCGCAAGTTTCCTGTTCCAGCAAAAGCGTTTTGCCTGATTCCAGCGCGAGGACGGAAATTTTGGCGGCGGCGCATGTCTCAAAAGTTTTTGCGCCGAGGCAGGGGATGTCGAAGCGCATATCATGATTCACCTTGGCGACTTTCACGGCGACCGCGCCGCCGTCCTTGCCGGCGAGTTCGCCGCCGCGCGCGAGGCATTGATCCGTGCCTTCAAAACCTTCGACGGCGAGCACCGTGCCGTTTTTGACGACGACGAGCTGGCCGATTTCCAGGCGCGAAACTTCCTTGGCGATCTTGAAACCAAATTCCACGTCCGCCTGTTGCGCGTCGGAAATTTTCGGGCCGAGCGCAAATCCGTTCTGCGGCATCAGCGGCGCGAGCCACGGCGTGGCCTCGATGAGTTCCACGCCGTCTTTTTTTAGTTCATTCGCAATCGCGCCGAAAATCGTGTGGGCATTTTTTTCTTTCAGCCGCATCAAGACGCCGAGCGCCCGCAGGTCGGGGCGCAGGTCAAAAAGATTTTTCGGCGCGACTTGGCCGGCCATGACGACTTGCGTCACGCCGCGACTGGTGAACGCGGAGATCATTTTCCCAAGCTGGCCGACCTTGAGCCAGACGATGTCGTCCACGAGCGACGCGAGCACGGGATTGGTCTCGCCTTCGACGGCGGTGGCGACGATGCGCTTGACGCCGGCGGCACGGGCGAGGCGCGCAAATTCCAACGGCAGCGAGCGGCTGCCGGCGATGAGGCCGATGGATTCGGGCGCAAGATTCATGCGATTGGGCGACTAGTTTAGCCGGTGGACGGCAGGAATCCAGCCGCGAATTGCTGTCCACTTTTCTCGCCGCCGTGTCAATTTTATGGATGGTTGCGCGGAAATTGATTTAAATTAATTAAGAAATCAGCTTGGCAAGCAGTTTGCTTTGTCGGGGGCGAATGTCATCCCTTGAAAACATTTACCTGAAAATGTCGCCGACGATTGAGCCGGTGGCCATGGCAAATCTGCAACCTGACTCCGCCCAGTCCGACCAGCAAAAACAGGTCGGGCGCGACGTGGCGCATGAATTGAACAATATTTTCACAATCATCCGCGGCTATGCCGACCGGCTGCTCATCAAGCATGGCGAAAACCCGACTTTGCGCCCGGAGCTGCTTTTGATTTCCGAAAACATCAAGCGCGCCGAGTCGCTCGTGCGCCACTCTACTTATCCGCGTTCGCGCGCGACCGTTGCCACCGTGCCGCCGCCGCCGGTTCAGCCGGCGGCTTGACCAATCTTCCGTTCCGTTTCGCTTTGACGCTGCGCGTTCCGTCGCGTAGCGTATCAATCCATTTTTAACCAGCAGCATTGAAGGATTGATGTGAATTTTTTAAGAGCCATTTTTCCGTCGAAAAACGACCGCGACGTGAAGAAAATCCGTCCCGTCGTTGAGCGTATCAACGCCATCGAGGCCGGCCTGCAAACTTTGTCTGACGACGAACTGCGCGCCAAGACCGCCACTTGGAAGGCGGAACTTTCCAAAATCGAGGACAAGGCGGAACTCGCGCGCAAGCTGGACGAGATTTTGCCGGAAGCGTTCGCCGTCGTCAAAAACGCCTGCCGCCGTTTGTGCGGCAAAGACGTGATGGTGCGCGAACGTCCGCTGCGCTGGGAAATGGTTCCGTTCGACGTGCAGNNTCATCGGCGGCTACTCGCTGCATACCGGCCACATTTCCGAAATGGCCACCGGCGAAGGCAAGACGCTCGTCGGCACGCTGCCGGTCTATCTCAACGCGCTCACCGGTCGCGGCGTCCACGTCGTGACGGTCAACGATTATCTCGCCGCGCGCGACGCGGAATGGATGGGTTCGATCTACAAATTTCTCGGCCTGACCGTCGGCGTGATTTTGCACGATCAGCCGCCGAAACTGCGCCGCGAACAATACGCCTGCGACATCACTTACGGCACCAATTCTGAATTCGGTTTCGATTATCTGCGCGACAACGGCATGGCGCTGCGCAAAGAGGAGCAAGTTCAGCGCGGACATTATTTCGCCATCGTGGACGAAGTGGATTCCATTCTGATTGATGAAGCGCGCACGCCGCTCATCATCAGCGGCCCCGCGGTTCATACGTTTGACGAGCAATACGCGCAATGGAAACCGACCGTGGACGGTTTGGTTCGCGCGCAGCAGCAGCTTTGCGCTCGCTTTCTGAAAGAAGCCGAGGAACTCATCAAAAAACTGCATCCGACTGACGGTTCAAATGTGAAGGACGCCGACGCGTTGGAAAAAGAAATTGGACTTTTGCTTTTTCGCGTCAAGATCGGCCAGCCGCGTTCTGAAGGCTTAATGAAAATTTTGGAGAACCCGGAAAACGCCGGCATGATGAACCGCGCGGAACTGACGTTGCATCAAGACCAGAAAAAAGTGGACTTGTATCGCGAAAAGGAAGAATTGCTTTTTGCGATGGACGAAAAAAGTCACGAGGCGGATTTGACGGAGAAGGGCAGAAATTTCATTAGCCCGCAAGACCCCGACGCGTTTGTGCTGCCGGATTTGACGACGCTGTTACACGATGTGGACGCGGGGGCGGAACCCGACGCTCGCAAACGGCTCGAAGCGAAGGCGAAGTTGCAATCCGACTTTGAGGCCAAGGCGCAGAAGATTCACGCGATCTCGCAATTGCTCAAGGCGTATTCCTTGTATCAAAACGAAGTCGAATACGTCGTGCAAGATAACAAGGTCGTCATCGTGGATAAAAACACGGGGCGCCTGATGGCCGGCCGCCGCTGGAGCGACGGATTGCATCAGGCCGTCGAAGCCAAAGAAGGCGTGACCATTGAGCGTGAAACGCAGACGCTCGCCACGATCACGATCCAAAATTATTTCCGCCTTTACACCAAACTCGCGGGCATGACCGGCACGGCGGAGACCGAGGCGTCGGAATTTTACGACATCTACAAGCTCGGCGTGATGACCATCCCGACGAACCGACCGAACATCCGCAAGGACTCGGATGATTCGGTTTACAAAACGCGGCGCGAAAAATTTAATGCCGTCGTCGGGGAAATCAAAACGCTGCACGCGCAGGGCCGTCCGGTGCTCGTCGGCACGATTTCCGTCGAGACGAGCGAAATGCTTTCGCGCGCTTTGAAAAAAGAAGGATTGATCCATTCCGTTCTCAACGCGAAGTATCATCAGCAGGAAGCGGAAATCGTCGCGCGCGCGGGTCAGCGCGGCGCGATCACCATCGCCACGAACATGGCCGGTCGCGGCACGGACATCAAACTTGGCGAAGGCGTCGCAGCGGTTGGCGGTCTGCACGTGCTCGGCACCGAGCGTCACGAGTCGCGGCGCATTGACCGCCAGTTGCGCGGTCGTTGCTCGCGTCAGGGCGATCCCGGCAGTTCACACTTTTTCATTTCGCTCGAAGACGATTTGATGCGTTTGTTCGGCAGCGACCGCATCGTGAAATTGATGGAGCGCATGGGTCTCGAAGAAGGCGAAGAGTTGAAACATGGTTTGCTCAACCGCTCCATCCAGCAGGCGCAAAAACGCGTCGAGGGACATAATTTCCAGCAGCGCAAACGCACGCTCGAATACGACGACGTGATGAACAAACAGCGCGAAGTCATCTACGGCTTCCGCAACGAGATCATCAACAGCGACGACGTGCGCGACCGTTTGATGGACATCATCGAGGAAGTGGTGATTTTGAAAATCGAGGAATTTACTTCCGCCGATGCCGACACGTCTGAATGGCGCGTGCGATCGCTCGCCGACTGGGTGAACTTGAATTTCCCGCTCGGTTTGCCCGAAGCGGAAATTTTGAAAGCCGCCGCTGACGGCAAGGACGAACCGGTGGCGAATTCCATCTACGACGGCTTGAGTCCCGCGCAATTTTCCGTCTGCAATTTTATCAGCGACAGTATCCGCAAGGCTTACGAGTTGAAGGTCAGTTTCGAGGAGCCGGAAAAACTCGCGACCGTCGAGCGCTACACCATTTTGCAGGCGATTGACAAATTGTGGCAGGAACATCTTTACGAGATGGACAGCCTGCGTCACAGCATCGGCCTGCGCGCGCACGGCCAGCGCGATCCGCTGCTTGAATACAAGGCCGAGGCGTTCAAGATTTTTGACGANNTGGCGTTTGAAAATTTCCTGCGCAACGCACCGCAGCAAACGTTGCACACGACTTCCAGTGCGTTCGGCGGCACGAGCACTGCAACAGGATCAACCAACAAAGCCAGCGACGTCGTCAGCGAAGCGGCGAATGCGGCGGAAGCCCAGGCCAAAGCCAAACCTGTTCGCACCGGCCCGAAAGTCGGGCGCAATGACCCATGCACCTGCGGCAGCGGCAAGAAATATAAAAATTGCTGCGGCAAATAATTGTCGCGGCAAATCGCGCGCTTGTTTTTCGTCGGGTCGCGCGGCATTCTTCTGCCAAGGAGTTTATCATGTATCGCATCGGCATTGATTTAGGCGGCACGAAAATCGAAGGCGTCGTCTTGGACGCGTCCGGCCGTGAACTTACCCGCAAACGCATTCCCACGGAGCGCGAGCACGGTTACCAGCATATCTTGAACCGGCTGAAATTAATGCACGACGATCTGCTGCCGGTCGCGCACGGCCAGCCGACGACGTTCGGCATCGGCACGCCGGGCGCGCTTTCGCCGCGCACCGGACTTTTGAAAAATTCCAACACCGTCTGCATGAACGGCCAGCCGGTAAAGGCCGATCTGGAAAAATTGATCGGTCGCAAAATTGAAATCCAGAACGACGCGAATTGTTTCGCCATGGCCGAGGCGCGGCTCGGCGCGGGCAAGGGGAAAAAACTGGTTTTCGGCGTCATCATGGGCACGGGCTGCGGCGGCGGCATCGTCTATCACGGCGAAGTTTTTACCGGCGCGCAGGCCATCGCGGGCGAATGGGGACACATGTGCATTGATCCAAACGGCCCGCTTTGCTACTGCGGAAAAAAAGGCTGCGTGGAAACGTTCATCAGCGGTGCCGGACTGGAAAACCGTTACGCGGAAAAATTCGGCGTGCGCAAGCCGCTGAAGGAAATCGAAAAAGAATTTTACGCTGGCGAACCGAAGGCCGTTGAATTCATGAACTGGTTCTTGGACCGCTTTGGCCGCGCGCTGGCCAACCTGATTGACATCCTCGATCCCGACATCGTGGTCATCGGCGGCGGCGTCTCGAATTTCAACGCGCTATACACCGAAGGCGTCGCGCAGGTGCGCAAATACGTTTTCACCGACGAACTGGAGACGCCCATCGTTAAACATCAACTTGGCGATTCCGCCGGCGTTTTCGGTGCGGCGCTGGTGGGCGTTTGAAAACGGCAGAAAATTTCATAAACCGCTTGCGCCCGGCGCGGCGCTGAATATATTGCAAACGATTTGCAAATCGTAAATCTCAACAACCGCCATTTGCGCCAGCGTTTGCACGCGGCGGCGGCGGTGTTGTCGCTGGCGATCTGGCTGTTCATGGCGGTGGCCGAGGCCTACACCCCGCTGCACGCTTGGCTGCACGGCGGGACGATTCCCGACGATGACGATTGCGCCATCGTCGCCATCGCGCATGGCAAAGTCGAAACGGTCGCCGTTGCTGCGCCGACACCTGTCCCAGTGGCTTGGATTGAACTTGTTGCTCGCCCCGAATTTTGCATTTTTGCTCCGGCCATCGCTTTTCTTCCAGATGGCCGCGGCCCGCCGGTTCTTCCTGCAGTTTCCTAATTCGTTGGTTTCGGACGCATTGCTTCGTCCGGAATTTTCCCTGAACTAAAACTTTGCATTGCGCCCGCGTGGCGTCGTGCAAACCCGCGAACCCATAAAAATTCGCGGAGCAGTGATTTAATTTTAACTAATTTAATTTATGAAAAATATTGAAGAACAGAAAAGGCGGAATCGCCGAATGTATTGGTCAGTCATTTCGTGGGTGGCCTTGTCGTGTGGCGGAACGGTGTCGGCGCAGACCAATGCTGTCGCCAATTCCGGCAGTTCGACGAACGTGACCGACCTCGGCAAAATCACGGTCATCGGCCAGTTGGACCAGGCGCGCAGCCAGATTCTGCCGAATCTCGGCGCGACGGCCTACACGCACACGGCGGAACAAATCCAGAACCAGTCGCAGGGCGATGATGCGCCGCTGAACCAGATCGTGCTGCGTTCGCCGGGCGTGGCGCAGGATTCGGCGGCGAACGGCGATTTGCACGTTCGCGGCGAACACGCGAATCTGCAATACCGCATCAACGACGTGATTTTGCCGGAAGGCATCACGGGATTTGGATTGGAACTGGATCCGCGTTTCGTCGAGTCCATGCAGCTCATCACCGGTTCGCTGCCGGCGCAATACGGTTTCCGCACGGCGGGCATCGTGGACATCCAGACCAAGAGCGGCGCGTTTGTGGACGGCGGCGAGGGGGAAATTTACGGCGGCAGCCACGACACGTTGCGGCCGAGTTTTGAATACGGCGGCACGTCGGGGAAATGGAATTATTTCACGGACGCGAGCTTTGAGCAAAATGACTTGGGCATCGAAAATCCAACGTCGGCCCACAGCGCCATCCATGACCACACGGATCAGTTCAAGCTGTTTTCGTATCTGTCCTACCTGATTGACGACACGAGCCGTGTGAGTTTCATGGGCAGCGCGTCCTACGCCAATTATGAAGTGCCGAACACGCCCGGACTGCCGGTCGGCACTTCGCCGGACGGTAGCACGCCGTGGAATATCGCCGGCAGCGGACTGCCGACGACGTTTGACTCCGCGCAGTTGGACGAAAATCAAAAGGAGCAAAATTATTATCTCGTCAGCACTTATCAGAAATCCGCCGGCGATTTCAACGGCCAGGCTTCGGTGTTCGGCCGCGCGAGCGGCGTGCATTTCCGTCCCGACCTGATTGGCGATTTGTATTTCAACGGCGTGGCGAGCGACGAGGCGCGCACGCTTTATTCCGAAGGCGCGCAGGCCGACGGCAGCTACGACCTTGGCGACAAGCACACGCTTCGTGGCGGCGGTTCACTGGTGAACGAAAGCGTTTTTCAGGATTCGACGACGACGGTTTTTCCCGTGGACGCCAACGGCAATCCGACGGGCGCATATTTTCCAATCTCGGACAGCAGCCGGATAAATGCGTTATACACCGGCGTTTATTTGCAGGACGAATGGAAGATGTTTTCCAAGTTCACCGTCAATTACGGCACGCGTTTCGACGTGTTCAATTCGTCCTTTGACAACGAATGCCAGTTGAGTCCGCGCGTGAACATGATTTACAAGCCAACGGACTCGACGACGTTGCACGCGGGTTACTCGCGCTACTTCACGCCGCCGCCAGCGGAAAATGTGAACGGCACCACGGTGGCGAAATACAACGGCACGTCCAATGAATCTGCCACCACCCAAGACAGCCCGGTCAAGTGCGAGCGCGCGGATTATTTTGACCTTGGCGCGACGCAGCAGCTCACACCGGGATTATCAGCCGGCGTGGACGCTTATTACAAATACGCCCACAACCAACTCGACGATGGATTGTTCGGGCAGACGCTGATTCTTTCCGCGTTCAACTACGCGCAGGGAAAAATCTACGGCATCGAATTCCCCATCAACTACACGCACGGCGGATTTTCGACTTACGCAAACATCGCCTACTCGGTTGCGCAGGGTCAGGATTGGAATTCCTCGCAGTTCCTGTTTGACCCGACCGATGCGGCCTACGTCAAGAACCACTGGATTTATCTCGACCACGACCAGCGCGTGACCGGCTCGTTCGGCGCCGCCTACGTCTGGAAGGAAGGTGCAAATTCCAGCACGCGCGTTTATGTGGACTCGATTTACGGCAGCGGCTTGCGAACGGATTCGACCGACAGCTCCGGTCAAACCATTCCGAACGGCGGCACGGTTCCGAGCTATTACACCATCAACATTGGCGCGGAACAAACTTATAAGTTCACTAAAAAACAAATCCTGAAAGCGCGGCTCGATGTCGTAAACGTGACCGACAACAGCTATGCGTTGCGCGATGGCACCGGCGTCGGCGTCAACGCCGCGCAATACGGCGAACGGCTCGGCTTCTACGGCTCGTTGAGCTACGCGTTCTGAAATGAAAATGGATGCCAATCAAATATCGCCGCCTTACGAGTTGAAGAATGAACTCGCGCGTCTGTGCCTGCCGTCGGCCAATCGCGACGCGAATCTCAAACTCGCGTGGGTGAACTCGGTTTGCATCCTGTTTCTGCTCATCGGCATTCTCGGCGCGCGGCGCGGGTTGATCGCCATCAAGCCTGCGCCGCCGCTCGAGGAAATTGTTCCCGTCATTCTTGCGCCGGTCACGTTGCCGCCGCAGGAAACGGAAAAAAAAGAAATTCCCGACCAAACCAAAAACGATGCGCCGCCCGTCAATGTCGTCATTCCGCAATCACCGAGCGTCAGTTTTTCCGTGCCGACGATCGGCGCTTTGGTGGTTCCGGCAAATCTCGCTGTCGCGCCGCCGCTGGAACCGATGCAAACGGCGGCGCAAATCGGTTCGCTCAATGACACCGGCAGCGGCGGCGAACGCCCGCAGCCGCCATATCCGATCATCGCCAAGGAATCCGGCGAGCAGGGCACGGTCGTCGTTTTGCTCGGCGGCGACGCGGCGGGAAATATCGTTTCCGTGGACGTGAAAGAATCCTCCGGTTTCCCCGTGCTCGATCGCGCGACGGTGGATTTTTTGAAACGCCACTGGCATCTGCCGACAAACTCGGACAGCCGTTTGTTTCAAACCAGCATCACCTACCAACTGCAATTTTAACTTCACCCATAAACTAAAATAAAAATTATGCTCGCAAACATTGTCTTCCAATTCTTTAGCAAAGGCGGCCCGGTCATGTGGCCGATCCTNNCTCCTCGCCGCGCTGGAAAATGGCGATGTCGCTGCCGCGCAAAAAATTTCCACAGGCACGGACGATCCCGTCATCCGCATGATTCGTCATGGACTTGCCCACGTCGGCCACAAGCACAGCTCGTTGCTGGGCGCATTGCAACTCGCCGCTGGTATTGAACTGAAGCGCGCCGGGCGGTTTCTCACGGTCATGGATACACTCGTCACCCTCGCCCCGCTGCTCGGTTTGCTCGGCACGGTTACGGGTTTGATGCGCGCATTTTTGAACATCGGCAGTTCGGAACTTTCTGTCACCGCCGTCACCGGCGGCATCGGCGAAGCGCTGATTGCGACGGCGTGTGGCCTCGGCATCGCAATTTTTGCGCTGGTTCCGTTCAATTATTTTTCCGCGAAGGTCGCGCAGTTGCAGTTTGATTTGGAAACGGCGGCAACCAATGTCGAAGTGATGGTCGGCGGTGGCCAAGCTGGCGACACGGTTCATCTGCAAAAACCAGCGTCGCCCAGCCACGCCACGAGCCATTGATTTGCGGATGAAAATTTCATCGCCCATTCCCAGACGCCGCTCGCGGATCGTCATCATCCCGCTGATTGACATCATGTTTTTTCTGCTGGCGTCGTTCATGATGATCAGTTTGCAGATGAGTCGCACGGCGAACATCAAAGTCAATTTGCCGTCCGCCACGCAGTCCGCGCAAGATTACAAGCCGGACATGGTCAACATCGCCGTGGACAAATCCGGCGCGGTCTGGCTGGAAAAGAAAATGATTTCGTTGCCGGACTTGAGCGCCGCTTTAGCCAGCCGCTTCAAGGCCGACACGAATCTGCCGGTCTATATCAGCGGCGACCGCGACACGTTGCACGGCGACATGGTGAAAGTGTATGAAGTTGTCCGCGCCGCCGGCATCCAGAAAGTTTCGTTCATGACCGAGAATCAAAAATCCACGGCGCCATGAAAATCCGCTCGCCCATTCCCGAAAAAAAGTCGCGGCTGGAAATCATTCCGCTGATTGACATCATGTTTTTTCTGCTCGCGTCGTTCATGATGATTAGCCTGCAAATGCAAATCGTCCGCACGGTGAAAGCGAATTTGCCGACGGCCACGCTCGCGACTTCGAGCACCAAGCCGGACATCGTGAACCTGCTCGTGAACCGCGGCGGCCAGGTTTCCGTGGATCAAAAAATGATTTCCTTCACCGAACTGAACTCGCTGCTGACGAACCGTCTCAGTGCGAACACAAATTTGCCCGTCTATATCACCGGCGCGGCGGACGCCACGCACGGCTCCATGGTGTTTGTTTTGGATTTAGTGAAACGTGCCGGCATTTCGCACGTCGCCATTGCTGTCAAAGCCGCTCCTGACCAACCTTGAATTCACATGAAAAATTTCCAACAAAACCTGCTTATCACCCTCGCGCTCGCGCTCTGCGGACTTTGCGCCTTTCAATGGTATGAACAGACGCTCCAGCGCGACGAGATCACGACGATGAATGGCATTCTTTATGACAAGAACGTCGCCATCCAGGACGCGACGAATTCCATCGCGACGCTGAACCATCAGATTGAGCAGATGGACGCGCGCATCACCGAGATCAAGGCCGCCGCCGCGACCAACGATGCGCTCGTCGTGACGCAGCGGGTCGAGCTCGCGCAACTGCAATTCAACAACGCCAATCTCACGAACGAACTGGTGCAATACAAAACCGCTGTGGCCACGCTGTCGGCGAAATTGAAGGACGCCTACGCCGGCATCGCGCAGCAGAACGAAGCCATCACCAATCTCGTCGCGCAGCGCGATGATTTTGTGAAAAAATTCAACGACGAGGTGAAAGACCGCAACGATGTCGTCTCCAAATACAACGACCTCGTGAAACAGGTGCAGCAACAGCAAAGCGGCCAAAAATAAAAACGGCGGCTGTCATGCGACAACCGCCATCTTGAATTTTTTGGCGGCGTCGGCGCACCGTCCTGTCAGATTACATATTCGCGATGATGTTATCGCCAAACGCGGAACATTTGATTTCCGTCGCGCCGTCCATCAAGCGCGCAAAGTCGTAGGTGACGCGTTTGCTGCCGATCGCGCCGTTCAGACCTTTGAGAATCAAATCCGCCGCTTCTGTCCAACCCATATAGCGCAACATCATTTCGCCGCTCAACACCACCGAGCCAGGATTCACCTGATCTTTGCCAGCGTATTTCGGAGCCGTGCCGTGCGTCGCCTCGAAGATGGCGTGGCCGGTGATGTAATTGATATTGCCGCCGGGCGCGATGCCGATGCCGCCTACCTGCGCCGCGAGCGCGTCGCTCAAATAGTCGCCGTTCAAATTCAGCGTGGCGATCACGTCGAAATCCGTCGGACGCGTCAGCACTTGCTGCAACGCGATGTCCGCGATTGAGTCCTTGATGATTATCCCCGCGCCGGGTTTGCCTTCGGGAATCTTGCACCACGGGCCGCCGTCAATCTCCACCGCGCCGAACTCGCTCTTCGCCAGTTCGTAGCTCCAGTCGCGGAAGCCGCCCTCGGTGAACTTCATGATATTGCCCTTGTGGACAATCGTCACCGATTTTTTCTTCTCCGCAATCGCGTAGAGCATCGCCGCGCGGAAGAGCCGCTGCGTTCCCGTTTTGGAAACCGGCTTGATGCCGATGCCGACCACTTCCGGCGTTTCGCCGAAACGGATTTTTTTGAAATCTTTCGGAAAGTTCGTTTTTAGAAATTCAATCGTCTTGAGCGCGGCTTCCTTGCCCGCCTCGAAATCAATGCCCGCGTAAATGTCCTCCGTGTTTTCGCGGAAGATGGTCATGTTCACTTTTTCGGGATGCTTCACGGGCGACGGCACGCCGGTGAACCATTGCACCGGGCGCAGGCAAACATACAAATCAAGCATCTGGCGCAGCGCGACGTTGAGCGAGCGGATGCCGCCGCCGACGGGCGTGGTCAACGGGCCTTTGATGCCGACGAGAAATTCCTTGAACGCCTCGACCGTGTCGTCCGGCAGCCAGTTGTTGAACTTTTTGAAACTTTCTTCGCCGGCAAAAACCTCGAACCACGAGATTTTCCGTTTGCCGCCATAAGCTTTTTGCACCGCCGCGTCGAACACGCGCACGCTCGCGGCCCAGATGTCCGGGCCGGTGCCGTCGCCACGGATGAATGGCAGGATAGGATTTTCCGGCACGGTGAGTTTGCCGTTGGCGATGGTGATTTTTCCGCCAGCGGGAACGGTACAAGTGGTGTAGGCCATAAAATTAAATTTGGTTAAACAATTCCTTCGGCAAGATGAAAAAGCCGAACGCGGCGGAAATCAAGATAACTTTTGCGAAAGCTGAATCATTTATTGCGCTAGGCGTTCGCGGTGAGGCTGGTGGTCGCGGTTCCAGCGGCTCAAGGCGTCGTCGCTGGTGTCGGCGAAAAGAAATGGCAGCGGCGGCGATTCAACGTGGCCGTCGCAAAAGACCACGTTGGCTTTGCCTTGATGGCGGGCATCATTGATGGATTTTTTGTTAGAACCCCAAAAAGAATCATGCCGCCAAAGAAAGCTTTGTCCTTGAAAAAGCTCTGAACTATTTCCATCAAACGCGTCGCCGATGGCCATCATTTCGCTTGGACTAACAATGTCTGATTCATTAACCGGCGGCTTGTAAATCGCTACTTTTCCTATCGTACCATGTGCAAATCCATAATGGCCGCCCAAACCCAATGAATCTAAATTTGTGCCGATACCAAACGCGTTGTAACCATATGAACAAGTGAAACCCATGCTTGAAGCAACTTTGGACGAAACTCCAGGGCAAAGCCAGATGCCTTTGTTCCAAAAGTTGGTATCTCTGTGGTAATCTAAACCAAGTTGATGTCCAAGAGTTTCAACCCAACCATTGAAATTAGTGGCAATACCATTTTTGTCATATTCAGCATCTGCCATGAGTGGGTAAAAATGGTTGTCCGAAACAAATTCGTGCAAACCAACTCCCAGTTGACGGACATTGTTGACGCAGTGAATTTGACGCGCCCTTTTCATGGCTGAACTCAATGCCGGAAGCAAAAGTGCAGCAAGAATTGCGATGACGGCGATGACAACCAAAAGTTCAACCAGCGTAAATGCCGGTTGAACTCTTGGCCGTTGAATTTTCATCACGCCACCTCAACCAACCTTGTCACTTTCGTCGGCGCTTCGCTGAATTGCGCCTTCACTTTGGCGACGGTGTTCTCGACGGACAGGCCGTATTTCTTGCGGAGTTCGTCCTGCGTCGTGGCGTGCTCGATGAACTGGTCCGGCCAGCCGATGCGCACGACGGGCGTCGTCACATTTTTTTCGCTGAACAGTTCCAGCACCGCCGAGCCGTAGCCACCCATCAGCACATGGTCTTCCAGCGTCACGACGACATCCGCCGCGCGCCCGAAAAATTCCGTCGTGCCCGCGTCAATCGGCTTGGTGAAGCGCGGATTGATGACGGCGACGTCGAAGCCTTCCGCCGCGAGTTGCGCGGCGGCTTTGCGCGCAATGGCATTCATCGGTCCGAGGCCGAACAGTGCGACCTTGCGTTGGCCGTTGTTGGCAAAATTCTGTTGCACCAGCGCCTTGCCGACTTCGATCAGCGCCGGTTCGTCCTTNNGTGGCGGTGAACATCATGTCCGCGAGTTCGTCCTCGTTGGCCGGCGCCATCGCAATGACGTTCGGGAAACAGCGCAGATACGCGATGTCAAACAGGCCGTGATGCGTCGGGCCGTCGTTCGCAGAAAGGCCGGCGCGATCCATGCAGAAAATCACCGGCAAATCCTGCAAGCAAACGTCGTGATGAATGCAGTCGTAGGCGCGCTGGAGAAAGCTGGAATAAATCGCCACGATCGGCCGCAAACCCATCGTCGCCATGCCGGCGGCAAAAATGACGCCGTGTTCCTCGGCGATGCCGACGTCGTAGTAGCGTTCCGGCAGCGCTTTTTCCAAATGCTTCATGCCGGTGCCGCTGGGCATTGCGGCGGTGAGGCCAATGACGGCTTCGTTTTTTCGCGCGAGCTTCACGGCGGTCTGGCCCATCACGTCCTGATACATCGGCGGCGTGCCGGGTTTGGCGGGAGCCGTTTCCCCGGTCGTGGCGTTGTAAGGGCCGAGGCCGTGAAATTTCTCCGGTTGTTTCAACGCGGCTTCAAAACCTTTGCCCTTTTGCGTCAAAACGTGGATGACAATCGGATGATCACATGTCTTGGCGAATTCCAGTGTGCTGATGAGCAGCGGCAGATCGTGTCCGTCAATCGGGCCGAGGTAGCGCAAACCCATTTCTTCAAAGAGCACCGGCGAGCCGTGTCCGCCGCGTCCGTCCGATTCCACGAGACTGGTGCTCGGTTTAAGCCCGACGCCGGTGAGCGCGCCCTTGAACCCGCCTTCCGCGCGGTGCGCGAGCTTGAGTGCGAGTTCGCCTTTGGGCAGCTTGCGCACAAAATTTTCAAAATCCTTTGCGAGCTGGTTATAGCGCGGGTTGGTGATGAGCTTGTTGAGGTAACCGGAAATCGCGCCGACGTTTTTGGCAATGCTCCACTCGTTGTCGTTGAGGATGCCAATGAATTTTCTGGTCGTGTGCGCGACGTTGTTCATGGCCTCGAACGAAATGCCGTTCGTCAGCGCCGCGTCGCCGAAAATACAGACGACGTTTTCGTCCGTGCCTTTTTTGTCGCGTGCCGCCGCCATGCCGAGCGCGGCGGAAAGCGCCGTGCCCGCATGACCCGCGCCGAAGCTGTCGTGCTCGCTTTCCGTGCGCAACGCAAAACCGTTCAAGCCATCGGTTTGACGAATCGTGCGAAAACGATTTTTGCGACCGGTCAAAATTTTGTGGACATAAACCTGATGGCTCACGTCCCAGACAAATTTATCCTTCGGCGTCGTGAACACTTTGTGCAGCGCGATGGAAAGTTCCACGACGCCGAGGTTCGGGCCGAGATGGCCGCCGCCTTTGGCGAGGCCCTCAATCAACTCGGTCCGGACTTCGCCGGCGAGTTCCTGCAATTGCGGCACCGTGAGTTTTTTGACGTGTTCCGGTGAATCCACCATGTCCAAGTATCGGCTCATATTTTATTCTTCCGACGATTCAAACGGCTTGAGCTTCAATTCGCCCGCCGCGTTTTTTTCCAGTTGCTGGATTTTGACTTCCGCTTCCGCGAGTTTTTCCTGGCAGATTTTCACCAGCCGCGCGCCTTCCTCATAACGGGCGAGCAGCGTTTCCAGCGGCAGATCATCCGCCTCCATGGCGTCCACGATGCCCTCAAGTTTTTTGAGCGCGTCTTCAAACGGCACGCTGCCCCTGGCCGCGTCACCGGCCCTGGCTGGTTTTGACATCGGGAAACAATAGGGAAAAAACGCGCCCGCGTCCAGCGCGGAGAAAGGCGAATCACTCCGCCACGCGGCTGAAAATTTCGCCCTTGGCCAGCCGGGTTTTCAATTTCTGCCCCGCCTTGACCGCCGCCGCGGCGCGCAAAACGTTGCCGCTCGCCGCGTCCGTCGTGATCGAATAGCCGCGCGCCAAAACCTGCTCCGGCCCCAATGAATTCAGGCGTTTTTCCAGTTGCCGCAAATATTCACGCCGCGTTTTCAGGGCGACCGACGGTTTGGCCCGCAAAAATCTGCCGGCCAGATTTTGCAGAACCACATGGCGTGCGCGCACCGCTGTTTTCAAATTGCGCAACAAACCGGACTGCAAATCGTCCAGCCGTTGCAATGAATCGTTCAGCCGCCGGCGCGGATGCAAGCGCGACCATCTGCCGGCGAGCGAAGCGAAATTTTCTTTTTCATTCGCCATTCGCCGCCGCACCCGCAACCGCATTAAGTCCAGCGCACCGCCGACAAATTCACGGCTGGCAAACACGCCCTCGGTGATGATTTCCGCCGCCGCGCTCGGCGTCGCCGCCCGCACATCCGCCACAAAATCCGCGATAGTGAAATCAATCTCATGGCCGACCGCCGACACGACCGGAATTGCAGATTCAAAAATCGCCCGCGCGACAATTTCTTCGTTGAACGCCCACAAATCTTCCAGCGAGCCGCCGCCGCGCGTGACTAAAATCAAATCGAGCTTGGTTGAATCGTTGGATCGTTGGGTCTGCGCTGTTGTTAGATGATAACGGTTCAATAATGCAACGGCTACAGCGATTTCTTCCGCCGCACCGTCGCCTTGCACGCGGCACGGCGCGAGGATAATTTCCAGCGCCGGATTTCTGCGCTGAACAACATGCAGCACATCGCGAATCGCCGCGCCCGTTGGCGAAGTCACCAAACCGATGCGCGCCGGAAATTTTGGCAACGCACGTTTGCGTTCCGGCGCGAACAAACCTTCCGCCGCGAGCTGCTGCTTCAATTTTTCAAACGCAATTTGCAGCGCGCCGATGCCTTGCAATTCCACCGCGCGCACGATGAGCTGGTATTGCCCGCGCGCCTCGTAAACCGTCACGTCGCCCTGCAGCAATACTTTCTGGCCGTCCGCGAGCAGTTCGCGCTGCGTCACTTTTTCGCGGTTGAACAGCACGCAGCTCAACTGCGCGTTCGCATCCTTGAGCGTGAAATAAATATGGCCGGAACTTTGCGTTCGCAAGTTCGTGATCTCGCCGTTGACCCAGACCGCGCCGACCTGTTTTTCCAACAGCGTGCGCACCGTTCCCGTTAGTTCTGAGACGGACAAAACTTTCCGCATCTCCGCCGGTGAAAATAATTCACCGAAGTTCCACTGCGATTTGGCCGGTTTGCTCATGCGCGAAAATTAAACCACGGATGCACACGGATGCACACGGATAAAAACCACCTTAACGCAGGGGCGCGCACAGCTTAATCAACATTTTTGATTTCCCCCGCATCTTCGCGTTCGGTTTGCAATTCGCAAATCCGTGTGCATCCGTGGTTAAAAATTTAGGGCTACGTTGACGGCGGCGACCAGCGCATCCACGCGCGTTGCGAGCGGAAAATCCGACGGTGCTTCCAGCGTGTAGCCCTGCCGCGATTTTTGCGTGATAAGCCAGAGCGCTTCGGGCCAGAGCGGACGTTCGTGCGGTGAAATGTTCGGACGGATGATTCCGTTTTGCGCGGGGCGATCCTCGATGATTTCGGAAGGATCAATCGGACAAACTTTTTTGACGGCCTCGATCATTTTTTCCGCAAACGAAATTTTGTTATCCGGGTTTTGTTCGTAGAGATAAAAGCCGTGCGACTCCCAGTCTTCATGCAAGCAGAGATACAGATCAAATTGCGGCTGCCGTTCCAGCCACGCGATGTGCGCGCGGGTCTCGGCGGCTTGCGGATCACGATAATCGCGGTTCAAATCAATGCTGTCCGCGTTCGTGCGCTGGTTCAAGGTGAAGCCGACGGGATTCAGGCACGGCAGCAAAAAAATCTCCGCGTTTTCCGGCCAGCGGTTTACTTGAATCAATTTAAGTGCGGCCAGCGGCCCGGCGGGTTCGTCGCCATGGATTCCGGCCGAGATGTATATTCTGGCTGCGGGTGGCTTGGGGTTTTTCGCTTCTGATTTGCGATGAAACGCAAACAAATCCAGATCGTTGATTTTGTGGAATACTTCGGAATCCCAGCCGTGGGCAGGCGCAGCGGCTTTCACGTCGCCCAGCACGGCGCGGATGTCAATGGTTTCGCCGTGGTAGCCGCCGAGATTTTTTCCGAGTTTTTGCACGCGGAGAATTTCACGCAAAGCGGCGCAGACGCAAGGAAGTTTTTATCCCGCCGTCAGCTGGATGATCTCGCGCAGCGGCGTCTGCGGCTTGAACTGCACGCAGCGTTCCAGTTTTTCCACCAGCGGCTTGCGGCGGCGCATGTCGTCAAAGCCCGGCGCATAGGCTTGGTCGTAGGGAATCAATTCAATTTTTGATTTTGAACCGAGCGTGGCCACGACGAGCCGGGCCAGTTCCAGGATGGAAATCTCTTCCGTGCCGCCGATGTTGAAAATCTCGCCGTGCGCCTGGTCGCATTTTTGTAGACGCACGAGCGCTTCCACCACGTCGTTCACCAGGCAAAAGCAGCGCGATTGCGCACCGTCGCCGAAAACGCCCAACGGCTCGTTTTTTTTCGCCGCCGCGATGAAGCGCGGCAAAACCATGCCGTAGCGTCCGGTTTGTCGCGGACCGACGGTGTTGAACAGCCGTGCGATGATGACGGGCAGTTTTTTTTCGCGCGCGTAGGCGAGTGCGAGAAATTCATCCGTCAACTTCGAGCACGCGTAGCTCCAGCGCGACTGGCCGGGTCGCCCGATGAGCAGATCGTCGTCCTCGCTGAACTCCGGCTTCGCGCTCTTGCCATAAACTTCCGAGGTGGAAGTCAGCAACAGCGGCGTGGAATTTTTTGCGGCGGCTTTTAACAAGATTTCCGTTTCGTGAAAGCTCGCTTCCAAGACTTGCAGTGCGGATTTGACGACGAGTTCCACGCCGACCGTCGCGGCGAGGTGAAAAATAAATTCCGCCTCCGCCGCGAGTTGGGGCAGTTCCGCGTAGGCGGAAATCTTGGTCTGGATGAAACGGAAATTTTTGTGCTGCGCCACCGCGCGCAGATTGTCCCGGCTGCCGGTGGAAAGATCGTCAATGACGACCACGCTTTTCCCGTCCTTTAGCAAACGCTCGACGAGATGCGCGCCGATGAAGCCGGCGCCGCCAGTGACGAGAATGGGCTTGCCGTTTTTCATTTCAGCGCGCCGGCCACGGCTGCCGCCAATTGCTGGCGGAATGCGGCGCTTTCAATTTTCTCCGCCTCGTGCGGATTCGAGAGATAGCCGCCTTCAATGAGAACCGCCGGACACTTCTGACCGCGCAGCACTTCAATGTATCGCACATGGCGCACGCCTCGGTCTTCCAGTCCGGTTGCGCGTGCCAAAGCACCCTGCAATTTTAAGGCGATCTGAAGATTTTCGGCGTCGAAATCGTTGCTCGATAATTTTTCCATCCATGGATCGGCGTAGCCGCGCGTGACGGTTGATGGGATGCCGGTTGGTGAGAAACAATAGGTTTCCAGCCCGCCGGCTTTTTTGTCCGGCGCGCCCGAATTGAAATGCAGGCTGATGAACAAATCCGCATGATGTGCCGTGGCGAAAACGACACGGCTAGAATTGGTGACATATGAGTCGTTCGTGCGCGTGAGAAAAACCGTCCAGCCGTTGGCTTCGAGCAGTGGCTTGAGCCGGCGCGCCCAGTCGAGCGTGAATTCTTTTTCCATCCGGCCATCCCGCACGCTCACCGTGCCGGAATTGCCGCCGCCATGGCCAGGATCAATTACAATGATGCGGTTCGCGCCGAACGCGAGCGGTTTGCCCAACAGCAGCGGCTCGAGGTTTTTTTGCAGGTCGAGGCCGTGGATGAAAAGCTGGTCGTCAATGATTTCCGGCGCGAAACCCAAATGCAGTTCAACGCCGTTCCACGTCGCCTCGCGGCTGCCGATTTCCAAAATCATGGTGCCGCGCGGCGAACTGACGGCGTAGCTGGCCACCGGCGAATCCGGCATCCGGCGCGGCCCGGCAATTTTATTTGCCGCCGCCCAGCGGTCGAGCGAAGTCCACGTCAGAATTGGCGCGGGCGGGAAAGTTTTCAGCGGCGGCGGATTGGCATGGCTCGCGGGTGCGGGAATGATTTTAACGGCGGGCGGGATTTTATTGGTTGCTGGCGGTTGGACGGCCGCGCTGGTCTGTGACCATTCCTTCGGCACCGGCCCCGATTCCGAGCCTTGATAAATGCTGGTGCAGCCCGCCAGTAACAGCAGCATTCCGCCAAAAATGATTCCCGCATATTTGAACACGCGCCAATTGTGCGCAACGCAAATGCGGACTCAAGCTGTTTTGCGCGCGACTTGTTTGCGGCGGCGAATTGCGGCATTATTTCCGCAGTGAAAATTCTTGTCGCCATCACCGGGGCCAGCGGCGCGCTCTACGCGCAGCGGCTGCTGGACAATCTGGATCCACGCCAGCACGAAATCCACGTCGTGTTGAGCAATTACGCGCAACAGGTTATCGCCGAGGAACTGCCCGGCGGTTTGAAACTTCCCGCCGGCGTAAAACCGCACGGCCTCAAAAGCATGAACGCGCCGTTCGCCAGCGGCTCGAATCCGCCTGACGCGATGGTCGTGATTCCCTGCACGATGGGCACGATGGGCCGCATCGCGCACGGTTACAGCGAGGACGTTTTGCAGCGCGCCGCCGACGTGGTGCTGAAGGAAAAGAAAAAATTGATCTTGGTGCCGCGCGAAACGCCGCTGAATCTGATTCACGTCAAAAACATGGAACTGTTGCTGCTCGCTGGCGCGACCTTGATTCCGGCAAATCCCAGTTTTTATTCCGGCGCGAAAACCATCGTCGAACTCGTGGACACCGTCGTCGCGCGCGTGCTTGATCACATCGGCCTGCCGAACCAGATCGCGCCGCGCTGGGCGGAGGAAAAAGAATGAATTTTTCACCAGAAATCTTTCTTGGTTGCCTCTTGTATTTTGGAGCCTTACTGATTCCCGCGCTGTTCTTCTTTTTCAATAAAGGGCATAGCAAGGCCAGAAAACTGATGCTGATTGGAGTCGGCCTACAAGCTCTTTGGTCAATGGTGGTCGCTGCAATTGCTTATTTTTCTTGGCGGGCAGGGAATAGAGATGCTTTTATGGCTTGGGGTTTATTGCTTCCAGTAAATTTTTTTGGCTTCCTTTATTTTGTGGCGGTTCTTTTTATTTACGTCAAAAAAGACAAAAAATAAATTTTGTTCTGAAACCGATTCAAAAATGATTTCCACGGTTCAAAAATGGGGTTCGTTCGTGCGTTTCTCGCATACGGTTTTTGCGCTGCCGTTCGCGTTGGCGGCGATGCTCGTGGCCGCGCGAGACAATCGCGGCTGGCCCGGCTGGAAAACTTTCGGACTGATTTTAGTCGCGATGATTTGCGCACGGACGTGCGCGATGGCGTTTAATCGCATTGTTGACCGCAAATTTGACGCGCTCAATCCGCGCACGGCTAATCGCCACCTACCGAGTGGACAAATTTCCTTGGCGAGCGCAATTTTGCTTTGCGCAATTTCCGCTGCCGGTTTGATTGCCGCGAGCTATTTTCTAAATCCGCTCTGTTTTTATCTTTCGCCCGTCGCGCTGTTGCTGGTTTGTTTCTATTCGTTGACCAAACGGTTCACGGATTACACGCACGTTTTTCTCGGCCTCGCGCTCGCGCTCGCGCCCGTTGGCGCGTGGTTGGCCGTGCGCGGCAACGCCGTCTCCATTTTGGAAGTCCTGCAGATGACCATTCTCGCGTTCGCCGTGATTTTGTGGCTCGTCGGCTTCGACATCATTTACGCGCTACAGGATTACGAGTTCGACAGATCGCACGGCCTGCGCTCGCTCGTCGTCGCCTGGGGGCCGCAAAATGCTTTGGCCGCCGCGTTTCTCGCGCATATGGTCATGTGCGGTCTGCTGCTCGCGTTCGGACTGCTTTGCCATTTTCGCCTCGCGTATCTTATCGGCTGGCTGATAATTCTCGGCTGCCTCGTGCTGGAACATTGGATCGCGCGCCGGCGCAGCTTGAACTGGATCAATCTCGCCTTCTTCCGGCTGAACGCGCTCGTCGGCACGGTGTTTCTCGTCGTCGTGGCGGCCGAGGTGATTTTTCGAGGCGGCTTTAAGCTGCACTGAATGATTCGCCACGCATAGAAAAATTCCCGGCCACTGTTTTATCCGTATGCATCGTGAACCTTCGCGGCTAAAATAAACCCATGCAAATTTCTGAACTCGCCCGGGTGCTCGTCGCCCTCGGCTGCCCGGCGGAAAAATCTCTGGAGATGGCCGCGCAACTGGACAAGCGCGCGAAGCAATTGGCCGCCGAAAAAAATCGCAGCTACGAGGAAGCGTTGAAACATCTGCTGACCCTGATGAAACAGGGTTGGGCGGCGAACAAAAGCATATGATTTGGGATTGATGATTTGACCGCCGCGCCGCAGTTTGTGTTGACGCCAATCATAAATCGTAAATCATCAATCGCAAATGATTCAGCCTTGGAAAACCCTTCGTTCGAAACCTATCGGTGATTTCCGCATTTTCAAGCTGCGTTCGGACTTCAAGCTTTCGCCGCGCACCGGCCAGGAACATGATTTTTACGTTCTCGATTCCGTAAATTGGGTCAACGTCATCGCCGTCACGCCCGATCAAAAGCTCGTGATGGTCGAGCAGTATCGCCACGGCTCGAACACCGTCGAGCTGGAGATTCCCGGCGGCATGATGGACGCGGGCGAGACCGACCCGGTGGCGACCGCCGTGCGCGAATTGCGCGAGGAGACCGGCTACGCGGGCGAGCACGCGCGCCTGCTCGGCAAAGTCTGGTCGAACCCCGCCATCTTGAACAACCGCACCTTCACCGTGCTGATTGAAAACTGCCAGTTGAAACACGGCGTGGAATTCGACCGCGGCGAAGACATTAGCACGCGCCTCGTGCCGGCTGCGGAAATCCCGCAACTTGTCGCCGACGAAAAAATCAGCCACCCGCTCGTCATCGTCGCGCTGTATTATTTTGAGCTGTGGCAGCGGGGAATTAAAAATGTGAAATAAATTATGCCATCGTCAACCGAGTGGAATTTTACTATCAACAAAATGCACATTCATTATTGGAAATTCCTTGGAATCTCAGCGGTGAATTAACGCCTGAAGAAGCGATTGCTATATCCCAATCTGTAAAAGAATTTCAGGCAGGCGAGAACTCCGAAGGAAAACATTTATATCAAGACGCGCAAAAGTATTCAGAGCGAACAGGCGACCAAGATTATATCTTGGCTATTAAAATGTTCATCGCAGAGGAACAACGTCACGCTCGGGATTTAGCGCGATTTCCGACGCTTAATAAAATTTCACTGGTCAAAACTACTTTTACAGATGTCGTTTTCCGCAAGCTACGGCATTTGTTTGGTGGCTTGGAAATTTCAATCGCTATTCTTATTACAGCAGAAATCATTGCCAAAGTTTATTACGCGGCTTTGCGTGAAGCGACAAAGTCCAAAATCCTGATTGGACTTTGTGATCAAATTCTTCGCGACGAAGTCAAACACGTCCAATTTCAGTCGGAGCAACTTTTCAAATTGCGTTCCAACCGTAATCGCCTCGGTTTGATTTGGACGATGGGATTACAACGGTTTCTTTTCTTTGGAACGGTGTTTGTCGTCTGGTTGTTCCATCGCGAAGTCTTTCTTCGTGGAAATTTTTCATTTCAACGATATTGGCAAGCTTGTTGGCAAGAATTCAACGAAACTTTTTAAATTAGCCTAAATTCACCGGATCAATGTCCACGGCCAGCGTGACGTCTTCGGGCAGCGCCAGTGATTGAATGATGCGCGCCAGTTCGCGGCTCAACGCGCTCATCGCCCGCGTCCGCAGCATGATCTGGTAGCGGTAAAACGTTTCTGCGCGGAGCAAGGGGGCCGGCGCCGGCCCGGCGAGAATCAAATCTTTGAATTCCTTCAAAGTCTTTTCCAGCTCCCGTTTCAAATGTTCGGCAGAGAATTTCACTTTTTCCTCGTTGCGGCCTTTTAGCGTGAGCAATGCGACGCGGCTGACGGGCGGATATTTCAGCTGTTGGCGGAATTCGATCTCCTGTTCGTAAAAACCGTTGAAGTCGTGGCGGCGCGCGTATTGGATCGCCGGATGAAACGGCGCGAACGCCTGCACAAACACCTCACCCTCCACATCGCCGCGACCGGCGCGCCCGGCGACCTGCGTGAGCAACTGAAAGGTGCGTTCGCCCGCGCGAAAATCCGGCTGATGCAGCGCGAGGTCGGCGTAGATGATACCGACGAGCGTTACGTTTGGAAAATGCAGCCCCTTCGCGATCATCTGCGTGCCGACGAGGATGTCAATCTTGCCCGCGCGAAAATCGCCGAGCACTTTGCGGTAATCATCCTTGCGTTTCATCGTGTCGGCGTCCATGCGCTGGATGCGCGCCTTGGGAAAAAGTTTGGCGAGCGTCTCCTCGACGCGTTGCGTGCCCGTGCCGGAAAATCGGATCGCGGGATTTTTGCATTTTTCGTTCGGGCAGACCAACGGCACTTTTTCGACGTGGCCGCAGATGTGGCAGGCGAGTTTTTGTTCGGGGCGATGATACGTCAGCGAAATACTGCAATCCGGACATTCGCAGACGTAACCGCACGTCGGGCATTGTAGCGAAGTCGAGTAGCCGCGCCGGTTCAAAAATAAAATCGTCTGCTCGCCGCGTTCAAGCCGTTGCGTGATGGCTTCCTTGAGCTGCGGTGAAAACAGCGGGGTGCCTTTTTCTTTGGTCGCGGCCTGGCGCATATCCACGACGCGGACGTGCGGCATTTTTTGATGGTCCACGCGTTCCGGCAATTCGAGCAGCGAAAATTTGCCGCGGTGACAATTGTAAAAACTTTCGAGCGACGGCGTGGCCGAGCCGAGCACGACGACGGCGTTTTCCATCTGCCCGCGCATGATGGCGACGTCGCGTGCGTGATAACGCGGCGCTTCCTCCTGCTTGTAACTCGTCTCGTGTTCCTCGTCCACGATGATGAGGCCGAGCGGTTCGACCGGCGCAAAAATCGCCGAGCGCGCGCCGATGACGATGCGCGCCCGGCCTTGCCGGATTTTGTGCCATTCGTCATGCCGTTCGCCCGCCGACAAATGAGAATGCAAAACCGCGACGAGTGTCTGTAATTTTCCCGAACTGAACCGCGCCTTGAACCGCTCGACGGTTTGTGGCGTCAAAGAAATTTCCGGCACGAGCACAATCGCACCTTTGCCTTGCTCCAGTGCGTGTGCGAGCGCTTGCAGATAGATTTCCGTTTTGCCGGAGCCGGTCACGCCGTGAAGCAAAAAAGTTGATGGTTGAGAGTTGAAAGTTGAGAGCGGCTGGTCCATCGCTCCTGTAATTTTTTTGAGCGCCACGGACTGCGCCGGATTCAACACGATGTTTTGCGTCGGCAAAATAGTTTCGCGCGCATAAGGATCGCGCTCGGAAATTTCCGAAGTGATTTCGACGAGGCCGCGATCTTCGAGTTTGCGAACGGTCGCTGCCGTCGTTTCCGCCAGCTCCAGCAGTTCTGACAGTAAAATCTCTCGTCGTTCTTCGACGATGTTCCAAACGTCCTGCTGACGCTTCGGCAATTTCGGAAAGTCACCGCTCAAATTAAGCGCGCGGACGAACAATTGTTTTTTCCAGCCGTCCTTTTCCTTGCGAATCGCCTCGGGCAAAACACTTTTCAACGCCGTCTCCGGCGCACAGCAATAGTATTCACCAATCCAGCGCGCGAGCTTCAACACTTTCGGCGTTACCAGACTTTGCGCGCCGATGACTTTGAGAATCGGTTTGAGTTTTATCTGTGCAGATTCTTCGGCAAGCGCAGTAACCGTTCCGAAAATTTTTCGTTCGCCAAACTTCTGTGTGCCAAACGGCACCTGCACGCGCGAGCCGACTTCAATTTGGCCGGCGAGTTCCGGCGGAATCAGATAATCAAATTCCTTCCGCAGCGCGATCTCCAGACTGACGCGGGCGATCATCTTTCAATCGCGCGTGATGGCGCGCAATTCCGTTTCCAATTGCAGCCGTAATGTTTCACGCCCGGCTTCGTCCGTTTCGCGCGGCACGCGCAGGGCTTTGCCTGTCGTCACGGTGCAGACCGCGAACGGCAGCGGAATCTGAAAGCGATCCCAGCTCTTCACGCGGATTTTCCAGTTGAGATGATACGTCACCGGCACGATGGGCAGGCCGGTCATCTGCGCGGTGGAGATCACGCCTTCCTGCACGACGTAGCACGGGCCGCGCGGGCCGTCGGGCGTGATTGCCAGATCATGGCCGCGACGTCCCCACGCGACCATTTCGCGAAAGGCCTGCGCGCCGCGCCGCGACGACGAGCCGCGCACGGGCTGCACGTTGAACAACTCAAGAATTCCTGTCAGCAAGCCGCCGTCCTTGCTGGCGCTGACGAGCGCCGCGAGTTGGTGACTGTGGTCGCGGCGCGCGACATAACGGCGATATAAAATCAGCGACAGTGCAAGGCGATTATGCCAGATGGCAAAAATGATTTTCTCCTGCGGCACGCCGGAAAAATAACCGGATAAATCTTCCAGCTTGAACCGCAGCGTCGCGGTGATGCCTCGCGCCACGGCGTAAATTAGCGCCGCCAGCAACCGTTGATGCCATCTCGGCGGATGCGGAATCACCACGCCGCTGACAATCCGCGCGTGGCGGCTCGCGGCGGGCGGTTGCGAATTGGTTTCGGGCATCAGGCTCCCTTTTTCAGGCACGCGCGCACAAGTTGTTCGACCGTGGCGGCGGCGCCGAGCATCGCCTGCGCGGCGCGGACGGCATCGTGCGCCTCGATTTGTTTGAAGCCCAGCGCCATGAGCGCGAGCACGGCGTCGTTGATTTTCTGGTCGTCCGGTGAAAGCGCATGTTTGGCGCTGGCGGCTTCCAGCGCGCCCGCCGCGCCGATTTTGTCGCGCAGTTCAACGACGATTCTTTCGGCGGTTTTTTTGCCGACGCCGGAGATTTNNAGCGCGGTTTTGGGGCCGATGCCGCTGACGCTGTGGACGAGCAGGCGGAACAGATCGCGTTCCGCCGCCGTCGCGAAGCCGTAAAGAATGTGCGCGTCTTCGCGGACGACGAGTTGCGTGAGCAATTTCACTGGCTGGCCGGGCGCGGGGATTTTGTCGAACGACGACAGCGGAATCAGCACTTCGTAGCCGATGCCGTTCACGTCCACGACGACTTGCGTGGGCAGCGCTTCGACGAGTTTGCCTTGGAGAAAAGTGATCATAAGCCACAGAAGAACACAGATGAACACAGATTGAAACCGCCGCAAAAAACCGCAAAAGGCGCAAAATAATTTTTTGAAAGGTTTTGCGCTTTTTGTGCTTTTTCGCGGCCAGTTGTTTTTTGTTTTTTCATCGGCCGGTCAAATTTTCTTCAATAACGTCAATCCGTGCCGCGAATTTTCCTGTGCATGCGCGAGCGCGAGCGCGAGCGCATCCGCCGCGTCGGGCGCGGGCAGTTCGGCGAGGTTCAACATCCGCTGCACCATTTTGGCGACGGCGATTTTTTGCGCCGCGCCGTAGCCGACGATGGCCAGCTTCACCTTGCGCGTGGCAATTTCAAAAATGTCCAGGCCGGCTTCGGCGATGGCCGCCATCGCCGCGCCGCGCGCCTCGCCCATCACGATGGCGGTTTTTAGATTTTGCGCAAAAAATAATCCTTCGACGACACAAACCGTCGGCTGGTGCGCGCGCACAAGGTCGCGGAGCGTCTGCGAAATCTGGGCGAGACAGCGCGAGCGTTCCCAATCTTTCGGACAGGAAATGGTTCCCTGTGCGAGCGTAACGGGACTGGATTTTTCCGTGCGAATAATGCCGTAGCCCGTGCCACGCAGCGACGGATCAATGCCGAGAATGGTTTGAGCGGCGAGTGAGGAGTGACGAGTGACAGGCATGGCAACCGCGACTGCGCGCGATTTTTTTCCGCCGAGGCGCTGCTGCATCTGCTCGAATTGTTGCCGGGAAATGCCCACGCGAAAAGGTTGCCAGCCCGCGCGGACGGGCAAAAGGAAAAACGCCGGGCGGTTGGTCGCCCGGCGTCGGTTGAATCCACCAGATCAGTGATTTTGCTGCGTCCAGTTCTCGTAATGGCCACCATTACTCGGCGAAACATTTTGAGTTGGCGCGGGCGACGCTATTTTCGGAGCAGCGGGGGTGAGATTGTGCGATTCAGCTTGGCCAAAATTCTCATGTGGCTCACTGTGCTGCGCATGTTCATCGGTTGCTGCTGGCGTGGTGAACGAAGGCTGCGTCGCCGTCTGCCGAGGTGATTCAAGCAAATCCGAACGCGGCTCGGCATGCTGGTTGGCGGCGGGCGACCAGTTGCCCGGCACCGTGGTAGTTGCGGCGGGCGCGACATAAGTGCGCGTGGCTTGATGGTTTTCAACGCTGGCGGCGGAACCGTCGTAGCGCGATTCATTGTGGGCGGGCGCAAAATTATTTTCCGGAGTCGTCAACTTTTGCGCCGACGCGTTGAAAGTTGAATAATGATTCACATTCACACCGTTGCCGTCGTTGCTGGCCGATTGTCGCACGGCGGAACCGTTAGAAGTATCCGTGCCGAACGGATGCGCCGGATGCGTCACGCTCTGACCGCGCCAGCCGTGGCGGTTGGCGTTGACCAGCGTGCCGATGCTCACTGCTTGGATCGAATGATGCGCCGCCGTGCCGATGACCGTCACGGAAACGCCGTTGTTGATAATGGTGCGATTGTGGGAATTGTAGTTGTTGATGATGGTAGTCCGGTTGTATATCTCTACGACCTGCTGCTGCGGCACGCAGTAATTACGCGGATGCGGTTCGCAGAAATGGCCGATGGAGACGAACGTAAAGCAATTGGCCGCCAGTCCGAAACCAAAGCCCACTGACACATTGCCGCCGTAATAGGTGAAGCCGATGCCCGGCTGATACGCGGTGTAGGGCGGCAGCGGTGCCCAGCCGCAGTAGTCGCCGTTCGAACGCCATGTCACCCACGACGGCGCCCAGACGGTGTCTGGCCACCAGCACCAGCCGTAGCTCGCGCTCTTGAACCAGCGGCCATAATGAAACGTCACGCCCCAGGAATAATCCGAGTCCCAATACCAGCCGCAATCCGTATAGACCCACTGCCCGCGATCACAGTAAGGTTGCCACGTTGCATCATACGCCACGGCCGTCGGCCGCCAGCAGCGGCCATAGCCAGCCACCTCGATCCATTGGCCATAAGGCGCGAGCGTGTTGTTAAAATCATTCAGGGTCATGTCTGTTGCCGGCGCCGTTGCCGCAGAACTGTCGGCACTGGCCGTTGGCGCTGGCGCGGGTGGGCTGGAAGGTTCGGGCGGCGTGGCCGGGGCGAGCGACGCCAGATAAGTTTTATCATGCGCGATCATGGCGTTCACCATGTCGGACGAAACCCCGGCATCGGTCAGTGAAATAATTTTATCGGCGTCAACGTTGAAGGCATTGGGGCAATTGGAAATGTAAGTCTGGATGACGCTGGCGTCCACGCCGGCTTGGGCGAGCTTGACGACTTCCGCCGCCGGTGTGCCGGGCAAAATATTTTCCGGCAATGCGCTGCCGTTCGCGGGTGGCGCGGTCGGTTGTGCGTTGGCCAGGCTGCCGTAACCGGCGGTGGCGATGGCCACCGCCAGCGCAATCAAGGTTTTGGAGGCGAAATGTTTCTTCATAAAATGTCTGGTTGATGTTGTCCGTGGTTCAATCTAACAAGTGTCAGACGCGGAAGTTGCCCAGGTGGTTCATCGTTAATTCATAATAATATGAATATGAACGATTTATTTTATGAAACCAATCTATTTTGGCATCCCAAGCCGCCATTGATGCGGCCAATGCCGGCTGGCGGTGAAATGCCGATTTAAGACATGATTAAATCCGGTTTAAAGCCGCAAATGTGACGCGACGCATTTCAGTTGCGCTGCCACGCCGCCAAAGACAAAATCCTGTCGAATTTATGCTCGCATATTTTTGGGTAGCCATCGGCGGTGCGCTCGGCAGCGTCCTGCGGTTCGGGCTGAACGGCCTCATCTCGGCGCGCTTCGGCGAAACATTTCCATGGGGCACGCTCGTCATCAACGTCACCGGCTCGTTTATCATCGGCATCTTCGCGGCGTTTTCCGATCCGGACGGGCGCGCGCTGATCTCGCCCGGCGCGCGGCAATTCTTGATGGTCGGCATCTGCGGCGGTTACACGACGTTTTCGTCGTTCAGCCTGCAAACCTTGCGGCTCGTGCAGGACGACGAATGGCTTTATGCCGGCGGCAATGTTATCTTGTCCGTCGTCCTGTGCCTCGTCGCCGTGTGGCTCGGCTATTGGCTCGGCTCGCTGTTTAACTCCGCAAAATAAAATTATGCAAACTCCAACCGACGCGGTGTCGCTGAAAATTTTCCTCGGCGAAAGCGACAAGTGGGAACACAAGCCGCTCTACGAAGCCATCGTGCTCGCCGCGCGCGAAGCACAGCTCGCGGGCGCGACGGTTTTGCGCGGGCCGATGGGTTTCGGCAAATCCAGTCACCTGCACACGGCGAAAATTTTGCGGCTCTCGCTGGACTTGCCGCTCGTCATTGAAATCGTGGACCGCGAGGAAAAAATAAACTCCTTCCTGCCCACGCTCGATAAAATGCTCGGCGGCGGCTTGGTCACGCTGGAAAAAGTGAAGGTGCTGCATTATCGTTCCGGCGAAACCCAACCATAAAATTAAACCATGGAAAAAATCATTCGCTGGTTACGATGCGCGAGGTTGCTGCGTTTTTTTTCTGCCCTGTGCGTTTTAAGTTCGTTGCCGCTGTGGGCGGACTCACCGCCGGTTCGCGTCGCCTGCGTGGGCGACAGCATCACCTTCGGCGTTTGTCTCCAAAACTGGCCGCATGATTCCTATCCCGCCGTGCTGGGTCGGCTGCTTGGGACCGGCTGGGACGTGCGCAATTTTGGCGTCAGCGGCGCGACGATGCTGACCAAGAGCGATCTGCCCTACGTCAAACAAAAGACGCATGATTACGCGGTGGCCTTCGCGCCGGACATTGTCGTCATCATGCTGGGAACCAACGACAGCAAACATCGCGGCGACGGCAGCCTGGATGCCGACAACGCGCCGATGAACTGGTCGAACCAGGCGGATTTCGTTCCCGATTACGAGGCGATGATCGCGGAATTTCGCAAGGCGAATCCGGCGGTGAAAGTTTATCTCTGCCTGCCGACGCCCTGTTTTCCCGGACGCTGGGGCATCAACGACAAAACCATCCACGACGAAGTCATCCCACTGATTCGCCAAGTGGCGAAGTCTGCCAACGCCAGCATCATTGACCTGAACACGCCCTTCGCGGACAAGAAAAACCTGTTTCCCGACACCGTGCATCCCAATGCCGCCGGCGCCGGCTTGATGGCGGCCACGGTGTATCAAGCCCTGACCGGCAACGCCGCGCCGGCGAAATTACCATGAACGAACCGCTAGAAACAATTTTGCGCGACACGATCGCGAAATTTAATTCCGAAACCGGCACCATCCACCGGCTCGATGCGCCGACACAGTTGCTGCAACTCGTCGCGCAAATCGGCCTGCCGCCGCAAATGCTGGACATCGTCAAAACCATTCCCATCGGCAAAGGCATCGCCGGCGAAACGGCGGCCAAAAATCTTCCGGTGACGATATGTAATTTGCAGACCGATGCCAGTGGGGTGGCCAAGCCCGGCGCGAAACAAACCGGTGTCAGAGGCGCGCTCTGCGTGCCGATCCGCGCGGGCGAAACCGTGATCGGCACCTTCGGCATCGGCACCCGGCGCGAACACGAGTATTCGGCGGCGGAGATCAATTCGCTCCAGGACATCGCCAATTCGTTGGCGGCGAAATTACCCATATAATTTTCGCTTGCGTTTCCCGTCGCTGGAATTACTGTTCGCGTCATGCCCGACCCACTGCTTGCCATTGCGCACTTGCGCGTGGATTTTCCCGAAGTGGTCGCGGTCAATGACCTCACCCTTGTGCTGGAACCCGGTGATGTCTGCGGCCTCATCGGCCCGAACGGCGCGGGCAAGACCACCACGATGCGCGCGATTTCCGGCCTGCAGGAATTCACGCGCGGCTCCGTGCGCGTCGGCGGCCACGAACTCGCGCGCGAGCCGGATGAACTCAAAAAACGTCTCGGCTTCATGCCGGATTTCTGCCCGACTTACGACCAGCTCACCGCGTCGGAATTTCTGGAACATTTCGGGCGTGCCTTCGCCGTGTCGAACCGCGCGCAACGGATCGAGCAATGTCTCGAACTAACGTGGCTCACCGACAAGCGCGATTCGTTGTGCGAAGAATTGTCGCGCGGCATGAAGCAACGGCTTGTCCTCGCCAAAACGCTTTTGCCCGACCCGCAGGTTTTGTTGCTCGACGAACCCGCCAGCGGCCTCGACCCGCTGGGTCGCATCGAGTTGCGAAAGATTTTACTTCAACTCCACGACGCGGGAAAAGCGGTTTTGATTTCGTCGCACATTTTGTCCGAGCTTTCCGGCTTCTGCAACAAGGCCGCCATCATGGAGCGCGGCCAGCTCGTGAAATTCGGCACCATCGCCGAACTCGGCCAGCAAATGGGCAAGCGCCGGATGTCGGTAAAATGGCGCGTGGAAGAAAAAAATGCGCTGCAAATTTTGACCGCCAGCGGCGCGGTTAAAAATCTGGAAGCCGCCGGCCTCGGCGCGGCGTTTGATTTTGAAGGCGCAGCGGACGCGCTCGACGAACTGCTGAAAACCCTCGTCGTTCAAGGCGTGCGCGTCTGCGAGTGGCGCGGCCTTGGCGACGATCTGGAACAAATCTTTTTACAATCCGGCGCGAAGGAGTTGATGTGAAACTTTCCGAGAACCCAATTTTTATCACACAAAAACGCCTCGTTCACCGCACCGGCGTGCTGGCGGCCATTTTGATCGCCGTGCTGGTCGGCTTCTGCCTGCTGCTCGGCCTCGTGGGCAGCCAGCACAATGGCGCTTCCAACTTCCGGCCGCCGCCGGTGGCGGGCAAAGTGTTTTACGGGTGGGACATGGGCATCGAAATTCTGGTGCTCGTCATCGGCGGGTTCAGCCGCATCGCGCGCACGCTGGCCGACGACCGCAAGGCCGGGCTGTGGGACAGCAACCGGCTGACGCCCTTGAAACCAGGCGATCTGGTCATCGGCTACTGGCTCGGCCCGGCGCTGCGGGAATTTTACATGGCGGCGGTGCTGGCGGCCTTCGGCCTGATCATCGTGCTCACCGGCGGTTTGCCCATCACGCTCTGGCTCGGCACGCAAATCCTCATCGCGAGCACGGCGTTGTTTTTCGGACTGCTCGCCATTCTCGCCGGCATGGCCTTTCAACGCTCGCAGGGCATTTTGATTTTTCTCGTGTTCCTGTTCGCGTGTCCATTTTCGCTCTTCGCGCCAAGCCGGATGTTGACGAATTTTCTGCTGCCGATTTACGGCATCGGTAATTTGTTCAACGGCCATGATTGCACAAATTACCGCTCTGACATGAACTGGAGCGACCGGCCGGAAATTTTTGGCCTGCCGGTTTATCCGATTCTGTTGAGCCTCGGCCTGCAACTAATCATCGGCATTTTTGTCTGGCGCGCGCTCGTGCGGAAAACCGCAAATCCCTTCCAGCCACTATTGCTGCGTTGGGAAGCCGTCGCGCTGTTCGTCATCCTGATCGCGTCCCAGCACGCGCTGCTGTGGGATTTGTGGCGCGGGAAATTTCCCAGCCCGGCGCATGCGTATTACGGCTTTGATGATTTCGACCTCGAAGCGCTGCTGGCCATCGTGCACGGCGGCACAATTTTCATCGGCATTTTGCTGCTCGCCTTTGCCAGCCCGCTGCCGGAACGCGTGCGCATCGAGTCGCTGCGGCTCGGCTTCAAAAATTCCGGTGCGATTTTTTCGCGCAGTGCCGTGGCGCTCGCCCTCGCGCTGGCGGCCATCGCCGGTGCGGGCTTGCTGACTCAAGTCATGTTTTCGCTGGCGGATTCATTTCAGATTTTCATCGTGACCGCCATCAACCTTGCGGAAATTTTCGTCGTGTTCGCGCTGCTGCTCGAATTCTGCCGCCTGCGCCACAAGCGCCGTGCGCTTGGCTTCGTCGCGCTCTGGCTGTTCATCCTCTGCGTGATTCCGTTCATCCTCGCCGGGGTTTTTTCCAGCGAGGTCGTCGCCCACACCTCGCTGCTGTCACCGGGATTTGTCGCCCTGTCCGAACGGAACGGTTCGGAATGGTCGCTCCAATGTTACACCGTTGCGGCGCATTTGGGGGTCATCGTGGTGCTGTTCATCGGCTGGCGGCGGCAATGGGAAAAGCTGCTCGCAAAAAATTCCTGAACCGGGAACGGCCCGATTCGGATCCGGCTAAAATTAAATTTATAATGCCGTCTTCATCTTTCTGCATTCTTTGAAGTTGTCCCCTGCGCGTTTTCGCGGCAAGCTGCTCGCTCGTATGCAGCAGGTCAATCTTGGAATTATTGGTGGCGGCACCGTCGGCAGCGGCGTCTTTGACGCGTTGCAGCGCAACGGCGCGCTCATGGCCTCGCGCCTCGGCGTCGGCCTGCAGGTCACCCGCGTCGCCGTGCGCGACCTCAAAAAAAATCGCGCGGTCAAAATCCCACGCGCGCTGCTCACGACCGACTGGCGCGAAGTCGTGTGCGACCCCGAAGTCAATCTCGTCGCCGAACTCATCGGCGGCACCACGATTGCGCGTGAAGTCGTTTTGACTTCGTTAAAACTTGGCAAGCCGGTCGTCACCGCGAACAAGGCTTTGCTCTCCGCGCACGGCGAGGAACTGTTCGCCGCCGCCAAAAAATTCGGCACCAATCTTTATTACGAAGCCAGCGTCGCCGGCGGCATTCCCATCATCAAATCGCTGCGCGAAGGATTTGTGGGCAACCGCATCACGGCGCTTTACGGCATCGTCAATGGCACCTGCAATTACATTTTGACGCGCATGAAACTCGAAGGCGCGGATTTCGCCGCCGTGCTCGCCGACGCGCAGAAACTTGGTTACGCCGAGACGCCGCCGGACCTCGACATTGACGGTCACGACGCCGCGCACAAGATCGGCATTCTCGCGTCGCTCGCGCATGGCTTTTGGGTGAACCCAAAAAAAATCCACGTCGAAGGCATTCGTTACATTTCGGCACTCGACATTAAATTTGCGGGCGAACTCGGCTACACCATCAAGCTGCTCGGCATGGTTAAAAAACTGGAGAGCGGCTGTCGCGTGCAAGTTTCCGTTTATCCGACTTTGATTCCGAACGCGCACGTCCTCGCCAGCGTCAACGGCGTTTTCAACGCCGTGTTTGTGCGCGGCGACATCGTGGGCGACGCGCTGTTTTATGGACGCGGCGCGGGTAAAGACGCGACCGCCAGCGCGGTCTTGAGCGATCTCGCCGATGCCGCGCTCGATCTGAAATTTGGCACGAAGCATCGTTTGCCGCCGTTCGTGCCGCATGAATGTTCCGGCGCCGTCGCGCCGATCGCCGAAGTCGTGTCGCAGTATTTTGTCCGGCTCAACGTCGCGGACAAGCCCGGCGTGCTCGCAAAAATCGCGACGATTTTCGGCGAAGCCAACATCGGCATCTCGTCCGTGATCCAGCCCGAAGGCCATGCAGGCGAAAGCGTGCCGCTGATTTTCATGCTGCACTACGCGACGAATGGCGCGGCTCTAAAAGCCCTCGCTAACATCGCGAAACTGCCCGCCGTCAAGGGCAAGCCGGTGATGATCCGCGTGGAAAGTTTTGAATAAAATTGTCGCGCGAAGCACGCGAAGGCGGCGACGAAAAGGCAAAGCCTTTTTGCCCTTCGCAATCTTCGCGTGCTTCGCGCGACCCGGAAATAAACATGAACGACTCCGACATTGAACGCATGGGCAAGGCCGTCCTCGACGCGGCCTTTCATGTGCATTCCGTGCTTGGCCACGGCTTGCTGGAATCGGTTTATGAAGCGGCGATGCTGGTTGAATTAAAAAAACGTGGTTTCCACGTCGAACGACAGGTTCCGATCGCCGTCGGCTACGAAGGCGAAACCTTGGAAGTCGGCTTTCGCGCCGATCTGATTTTGGAGAAAAAAGTTTTGATCGAATTAAAATCGGTGGAAACGATCACGCCGCTGTTCAAAAAAATCACCACCAACTATCTCAAACTGATTCCGCTGAAGCTGGGCTATCTGGTGAATTTCAATGAGGTTCATCTGAAGGACGGCATCACGCGCATCGTGAACGGCCTGGAAAGAAAAACTTTTTTTTCGCCTTCGCAACCTTCGCGTCCTTCGCGCGCCACCTGATTTTATGTGCCTGTTATTCCGCAGCACCAACGGACAATCACCCGCAGTCAACCTGCGCGAGGCGTTTTTGCGCGGTCAGGCGCCGGATCGCGGACTTTATTTTCCCGAAAAACTGCCAAAGCTGGCGCCGGATGAAATCGCCGCGTTCGCGCGCCTGCCGTATCACGAAATTGCGTTTCGAGTTTTGTCCAAATTCACCGAGGGCGTCATTCCGCGCGACGTCCTCGCCGCGATGTGCCACGAGGCGTATAACTTTCCCGTGCCGCTGGAAATCATCCACGTCCGCGTTTTTTTGATGCGGCTGGATCAGGGGCCGACGGCGTCGTTCAAGGATTTTGCCGCGCAGATGATGGCGCGGATGTTTGGACGCTTTCTGCAAGAAGACAACCGGCAGGTGACGATCCTCACCGCGACGAGCGGCGACACCGGCGCGGCGGTCGCCCACGCGTTCCACAATATTCCCGGGGTGCGCGTCATCGTGCTGTTCCCGATGGATGAAGTCAGCGAAAGCCAGCGCAAGCTGATGACCACGCTCAAGGATAATATCCGCACCGTGGCGATTGATGGAAAATTTGACGACTGCCAGGCGATGGTGAAACAGGCTTTTGCCGATCCGGCGCTAAAAAATATACCGCTGTCGTCGGCGAATTCCATCAACATCGGCCGCTTGCTGCCGCAGAGCGTCTATTATTTTTACGCCGCGTCACGCGTGGCGCAGGCGGGCGAACCGGTGGTTTTCTCCATTCCGAGCGGTAATTTCGGCGACATGATGGGCTGCGTCGTCGCGCGCGAAATGGGTCTGCCGCTGAAAAAAATTATTTGCGCGGTCAATGACAACGACGCGTTCCCGAAATTTCTGGCCACTGGCCATTACGAAAAAATTTCGCCGTCGCGCAACTCGCTCTCCAACGCGATGAATGTCGGCCATCCGAGCAACCTCGCGCGACTCGTGGCCGTTTATGGCGGCCAAATGGACGAAACGGGCAAGATCCTCAAGCTGCCCGACCTGGCCGCGATGCGTCGTGATATTTTTTCAACTTCAATTTCCGACGAACGCACGGTCGCTGGCGTGCGTGAAGTTTGGAATAATTTTCAACTGCTGCTGGAACCGCACGGCTCCGTCGCGTGGCAGGGTTTTCAGGATTGGAACGCCGCCGAGCCGCTCGGCAACTCACCGGCGGTCATTGTCGAAACCGCCAACCCGGCGAAATTTCCGGTTGAAGTCCAAAAAGTTGTCGGCTGGGAGCCGGACGTGCCGAACAACATGCTCGCCTCGCTGAAACTGCCGGAAGATTTTGACCGCCTGGGCGCGGATTACGAGAAGTTCAAAAGCTACTTGCTGGCGTGTCACTGAACGTGACGCGCTTCGAAAATTTTTGGCAAAGGCCGTTCTTCACTTTTTATCCCCAATTGCCAACTGCGAATTGACAGGCGCATGGTTCGCCGATATTTCCCGTTCAGTCCAGCCGCCGCCAAGCGCCTTGATGAGTTGCACCGAGGCGATCAAACGCTGGCCGGCAAGTTGCGCGTTGGCGCGCTCGGCGGTCAGCGCGTCGCGGCTCGCGTCCACGACTTCGATGTAGGCGACGATGCCGGAACGATAGCGGTCGGTCGCGAGCTCCGCCGCGCGGCGCGCGCTGTTCACGGCGCGTTCCTGCGCTTCGGACTGCACGGCGAGATGGTGCATGCCCGAAAGGCTGTCCTCGACTTCACCGAACGCGACGAGGATTTGTTGGCGATAGAGCGCGGTCGCCTCGGCAAACGCGGCTTGCGAGCGCTGGTAATTTGCGCGATTGCGTCCGCCGGCAAAAATCGGCAGCGACAAGCTCGGCCCGATGGACCAGGTGCGGCTGTCCCAATTAAACAAGGTCGAAATGTCGCCGCTCAAATAACCGCCGGAGCCGGTCAGCGTCAGCACGGGAAAAAATGCGGCTTTCGCGACGCCAATTTTTGCGTTGGCGGACGCAAGCTGGCGTTCGGCCTGCGCGACGTCGGGCCGGCGTTCGAGCAGATCGGCGGGCAGGCCGGCGGGGATTTCCGGCGGCGGCGGATTCCAATTGGTGTCCGCATTTTCCAGCGCGGCGAGCTTGAAGTTCGCCGGGTTTTCGCCGACCAGAATCGCGATCGCATTTTCCAATTGGTCGCGCTGTTGCGCGAGCGCCGCGGCGTCGGCCTCGGTCGTCGCGAGTTCGGTTTCGGCCTGCGCGACGTCGAGTTCGCTGCCGATGCCGCCTTCGAGTCGGCTGCACACGAGCCGGACTTGTTCATGGCGCAAATCCACCGTGCTGGCGACCGTCGCGATTTCCGCGTCGAGCGAACGCAGTTGAAAATAATTTTGCGCGACGTCGGCTTCCAGCGTCAGCAGCACATTGTAATAATCCGCGAGCGACGCCTGCGCGTCGGCGCGCGCGCTTTGAAAACTGCGGCGCACGCGGCCCCATAAATCCACCTCGTAGCTCAAATCGAGCGGTGTGCTGAACGTGTTCGCCGTGATATTTCCAAAACTGGGATTGGCGTTGGGCGAATAACGTTCGCGCTCAAAGCTCGGGTCAAAATTCAAACTCGGCAATAAATCGCCGCGCGCGACGCGGGCGGTGGCGCGCGCCTCGTCCACGCGCGCGACGGCGGCTTTGAGTTGTTGATTCGACGCGAGCGCCTGCGCTTCGAGCGCGTTCAGATGGGTGTCGCCGAAAATTTCCCACCAATCTCCCTTCGGCACGTTGTCGAGCGGACGGCCTTCTTTCCAATGGCCGAGTTCGACGGCTTTGTAATTTGCCGGAACGGAATTGCTTGGCGTTTTGTAATCCGGTCCGACGGTTGACCAATTGGCTTGCGCAGAAACAATCGTGAACAGCAATCCGATGGTCACGATGCCCGTCGCGGCGGCGCTGGAGCCGGGCAAAATGTTTTTTGCCTTCGGAGTTGTCGCCGTTTTTTTCTTCAAGCCGAGTTTCATCAGCGTGACGTAGAACACCGGCGTGAGAAATAATCCGAACAGCGTCACGCCGATCATGCCGGAGAACACGGCGATGCCCATCGCCTGCCGCATTTCCGCGCCCGCGCCCGTGGCGACGAC
This sequence comes from Limisphaerales bacterium, assembly GCA_003139955.1. GTDB lineage: Bacteria > Verrucomicrobiota > Verrucomicrobiia > Limisphaerales > UBA11358 > UBA11358. The sequence goes on along the minus strand of PLHK01000107.1, from coordinate 17,861 downwards.
GAGCGGAAAAACGCCTGCGATGAACGCGATGCTCGTCATCAAGATCGGCCGCAGACGCAGACGGCACGCTTCGATGGCCGCGTCGAACGGGGTCAGGCCTTCGTCCTGTTTGCGCTTGGCGAACTCGACGATCAAGATGGCGTTTTTGCACGCGAGACCGACGAGCACGATCAGGCCGATCTGCGTGAAGATGTTGTTGTCGCTGCCTTTGAGCCACACGCCGGTGATCGCGAACAGCAAGCACATCGGCACGATCAAGATGATGGCGAGCGGCAGACGGAAACTTTCGTAAAGCGCGGCCAGCACGAGAAACACGAGCAGCAGACAGAGCGGATAAACATACAGGGCCGTGTCGCCGGCGAGAATGCGCTGGTAAGTCAAATCCGTCCATTCATACGTCATGCCGCGCGGCAGATTATCTTCCGCAAGTTTTGACATCAACGCCTCGGCCTGGCCGGAACTGTAACCGGGCGCGGGCGCGCCGTTTATTTCGGCGGCGGGATAACCATTGTAGCGCATCACGCGGTCGGGGCCGTGCGATTCGGTCACTTTCACGACGGCGCCGAGCGGAACCATTTCGCCCTTGTCGTTGCGCGTTTTGAGCCGCGTGATGTCCTCGGCGTGCGCGCGGAACTGCGAGTCGGCCTGCGCGATGACTTCGTAGGTGCGGCCAAAACGGTTGAAATCATTGACGTAAAGCGAGCCGAGATAAATCTGCATCGTCTCGAAAAGATTATCCAGCGGGATGCCCTCCGTCTTCGCCTTCACGCGGTCAACGTCCGCGTCGAGCTGCGGCACGTTGACGGTGAAGCCGGAAAAAGTCCCGGCGAGTCCGGGCGTCGCGTAACTTTTGCCGATGACATTTTGCAAATTTTCATACAGCGCGTCGTAGCCAAGGTCGGCGCGGTCTTCGACGTAAAGTTTGAAACCGCCAATCGTGCCCAAGCCCATGACCGCAGGCGGCGGCACGGCAAGGACGAACGCGTCTTGGATGACGCTCAATTTTTGGTTCAACGCGGCGGCGATGGCCGGCCCGCTCAAATTTTTCGCCGTGCGTTCTTCAAACGGTTTCAGCGTGAAGAAAACAATGCCCGCGTTCGGCGCGACGCTGAAGCCGCTGATGCTCAAGCCGGGAAACGCGACCGCCGAATCCACGCCGGGCAGTTTCATGCCGATGTCGGACATCCGGCGGATGACGGCTTCCGTGCGGTCGAGCGACGAGCCATCGGGCAATTGCGCGAACGCGACGAGATATTGTTTGTCCTGTCCCGGCACAAAGCCGGTCGGCACTTTGTTGAAACTCCAGCCGGTCAGCAAAACGAGTCCGCCGTAAAGGATGAGCGCGACGACGCTTTTGCGCAGCACGCTGGCGACGCCGCCGGAATATTTATTTCCCGCCCACGCAAAAACTTTGTTGAACGGATTAAAAAACCAGCCCAACCCTTTGTCCATGATGCGCGAGACCAAATCTTTCGGCGCGTGATGATCTTTCAGCAGCACCGCGCACAGCGCGGGCGAAAGCGTCAATGAATTGAACGCGGAGATGACCGTGGAAATCGCGATCGTCAGCGCGAACTGTTTGTAAAATTGGCCGGTCAGGCCGCTGATGAACGCCGTCGGCACGAACACCGCGCACAGCACGAGCGCCGTCGCGACGATCGGCCCGGTCACTTCGTTCATCGCCTGCCGCGCCGCGTCGTAAGATGACAGACCGCGCGCGATGTTTCGTTCCACATTTTCGACGACGACAATCGCGTCGTCCACGACGATGCCGATGGCGAGCACCAGTCCGAAGAGCGACAGCGCGTTGATGCTGAAACCGAACGCGAGCATGATCGTGAACGTGCCGATGAGCGAGACCGGAACCGCCGCGAGCGGGATGATCGCCGCGCGCCACGTTTGCAGGAAAATGATGACGACGATGACGACGAGCAGAATCGCTTCGAGCAACGTGTGAATGACGGCTTCAATCGAGTGCCGCACGAAAACCGTCGGGTCATACACGACGGAATAGTCGATGCCTTCCGGGAAATTTTTCTTCAGCTCTTCCATTTTCGCGCGGACGTTTTTGGAAAGTTCCAGCGCGTTCGCGCCGGGCGTCTGGAAAATCGGAATGGCCACCGCCGTTTTATTATTGAGCAACGAACGCAAGCCGTAACTGCCCGCGCCGAGCTCGATGCGCGCGACATCTTTCAGCAACGTTTTTTCGCCGTTCGGGCCGGCCTTGACGATGATTTTGCCGAATTCTTCCTCGGAGATCAGCCGGCCTTTGACGTTGACCTGCAATTCAAAATTCACCGGCGATTGGACCGGCTGCTGCCCGATGACGCCGCCGGCGACCTGGACATTTTGTTCGCGGATGGCGGCGACGACATCGCTCGCGGTGAGATTGCGCGCGGCAATTTTGTCAGGATTGAGCCAGACGCGCATCGCGTAATCGCCGGAGCCGAACAGTTCCACGTCGCCCGCGCCGGGAATGCGCGCGAGCGCGTCCTTCACCTGCAACGTCGCGTAGTTGCGCAGATAAACGTCGTCGTAACGGCCGTCGGGCGAAAATAAATGGACAACCATCGTGAGGTCGGGCGATTGCTTGGTCGTCGTGACGCCGAGGTCGCGGACTTCCTCCGGCAATTTCGGCAGCGCCTGCGCCACACGGTTTTGCACCTGCACCTGCGCCTTGTCGGGATCGGTGCCGAGATTGAACGTCACGGTCAGCGTCATCACACCGTCGCCGGTCGCCTGCGAAAACATGTAGAGCGAACCTTCGACGCCGTTGATGGCCTGTTCGAGCGGCGACGCGACGGTCTCCGCGATGGTCTTCGGATTCGCGCCGGGATACGTCGCCTTCACGACGATCGTCGGCGGCACGACTTCGGGATATTCGCTGATCGGCAGTTTGAACAGCGCGAGCAACCCCATCACGAAAATCGCGATGGACAATACGCCGGCAAAAATCGGGCGCTTGATGAAATAATGTGAAAAGTTCATAACGGTTTTGGGTTCAACCTTCCCGGATTAAAGTTTTCGCGCGCAAAAATCTCACTTCTGCGCGAGTTTCGTGCCGTCGCTGTTCGCGGTGTTTGCGACTTCATCCTGCGGCGTCACCGGCATTCCCGGACGGACGCGCGCGAGGCCGTTCACGACGATTTTTTCGCCCACTTCCAAACCGGAGCGTACGACGCGTTTGCCGTCCACGAGCGGGCCGAGTTCGACGGCCTGATATTGCACCGTGTTCGTCGGCGAGAGCGTGAGCACAAATTTGTTCGCCTGGTCCGTGCCGATGGCACGCTCGTCGATCAGCAGCGCGTTGTGGCGTTCGCTCAACGGAATGCGGATGCGCGCAAACAATCCGGGCACGATGCGGCCGTCGTCATTTGGAAAAACGGCGCGCAACAAAATGCTGCCGGTGTCCGGGTCGAGCTTGTTGTCGAACGACTCGATGTAGCCTTGGTGCGGAAAATTATCTTCGTCGGCAAGTTCCAGTTCGACGGGAATTTTTCCGTCGGCGGTCGTGTCCAGTTTTTTGGAATAAACCAGCTCGTTGAATTTCAGCAGCGTGTCTTCGTCAATGTCCGCATGGACATAAACCGGATTCACCGAAACGACCGTCGTGAGCAGCGAGGCCGAACCGGCGTTGCCGCTGACATAATTTCCCTCGGTCAACAGCGCGCGGCTCACGCGACCGTCAATCGGCGCGCGCACTTCGGTGTATTCCAGATCCAGCCGCGCGGAATCGAGCGCCGCTTTCGCCTCCTCGTAACGCGCCTTGCGCCCCTCGGCTTCTTCGGCGGAGATGGCGTTGTTCGCGAGCAATTTCGCGGTGCGGTCATTTTCGCTCTTGGCCTGGTCATACTCGGCCTGACGCTGATCGAACACGGCCTGGTTCCAGCGCGGATCAATCACAAACAGCACGTCACCCTTTTTCACCATCTGCCCCGATTGAAAACGCACTTCCTGGATGTAACCTGAAGTGCGCGGGCGGATTTCCACGGACTCGACCGGCTCGGTGCGCCCCGTGAATTCGCTCCACTCGACGATTTCCTTCTGCTCGACCGGCGCGACCGTGACAGCGGCGGGCGGCGGACCTTGCTGGCTGACCGGATGACTGCAACCGCTGGAAAGCATCGCCAGCGCGCCCAAGGCCAAAGTCGCAACGGTCAAAGGCAAAAAAAGTTTTTGGTTCATGATTTTGTTCATCCTGCTTTGAATGGTTAAATTTGAATTTCGGAAATCACGCTGCCTCGGTAAAAGCCAGACGTGGCTGCAAAACTGACTGCTGCCGCCGGCGCCACGCCACCACCGCTTGAACTCTTTCCATTGCCAGTGTCGGATAGACCAGGTGCGGATACTCCGTTTGTGCCGCGAGCGCCTCCGCTTCGTTCAAAGCCAGCCGGAACAGGTTTCCGTGCGTCTCCAATGTTTCATGAAAATCGTTCACGATCGTATTTTTTGCCTGCTCGATCTCCGTCAAAAAAACCTTGCAAGCTTGCCGGCAACGATTGCTGAAGGTCTGCTTGGCGTTGTCCGTATTTTCATTGGTCGTATTCATAATGTGTTTTGATTTTATAGTTGTCTGTTTAGTAAAGAATGTCTTCAAAAAATATATTTCAAGCGGCCACGGCCAGCGCTTTCTTTTCCTTCACGCCGAGCATGGCGAACATGCCGCTGGCGATTTCGCGCAGCACTTCCACGTCGTTTTGGATCCGCGCCTGCGTCAGCAAGCCCTCGTAATACGCCAGAATCATCCGCGCCTTGGCGGCGGGATCGGGCGCGTGAACCAGCCCGGCGGCGTGCGCGTCGCGGACGGCGGATTCGAGATATTGGCGCTTATGCTCCATGATGACCTGGATTTTTTTCTGCAAGACATTTTCCTGCGTGCAGATTTCCGAGCCGAGCGACGCCTGCGCGCAGCCCAGCACGCGGCCGTATTTGACCTTGATTTCCCGCTGGAATTTATAGGTGTAATCGCTGAATTGCTTCAGCCGGTCCAGCGGCGGAACCGTCGCGGAAAAAATGCCGTCAAACTCGTTGCGGTGGTTTTGCCAGCTGGCCTCGAGCGCTTCCGCCGCGAGTTCCGCCTTGGAATCGAAGAAATAATAAAAGCTGCCCTTCTTGACGCCGGCCTTGTCGCAGATGTGGTCAATGGTCGTGCTGCCATAGGAGCCGGACCAGATCAACTCCAGCACGGCGTCCATCAATCTTTGTTTGGCATCACTGACCCGGCCCATAAATTTATTTTAGTTGTGGGCTTCAACATTTATTGAAGAAGCATGAGACCAAATTATCAGACTTTACTAAACAGTCAACTATTATTTTCGGAGCGTAATTTTGTTCTTGAGAATGATGCCTTCGTATTTCGATCGGAATCGTCTGCTGCCCGGCCCGCCTCGAGCCGGGGTTTAGGAATTGATTGGCGGGCGGCAAAAATGTATTTTCTCCGGCGCATGAAACACCGGCTCGATTTCGAAAAGCCCATCATCGAACTGCAGAACAAGCTCGATGAACTCCGCGCGCATCCGGAGCAACATTCGCTCGGCATCCGCTTTGAGGAGGAAATCCTCATCATCGAAAAAAAAATCCAGGAGACGCGCCGGCAGATTTTTCTGAATCTCACGCCGTGGCAGCGCGTCCAGCTGGCGCGGCATCCGCGCCGGCCTTACACGCTGGATTACATTGGCGGCGCGTTCACGGATTTTCAGGAGTTGCATGGCGACCGGCTGTTCGCGGAGGATCGCGCGATGGTCGGCGGTTTTGCCCGGCTGGGCGGACATCACGTCGTCGTCATCGGCACCCAGAAAGGCCGCGACACCAAGGAAAATATTTTGCGCAATTTTGGTTCCGCGCATCCCGAGGGTTATCGCAAGGCGCTCCGCCTGATGCGGCTCGCGAACAAATTTTCCCTGCCCATCATCACGCTCATTGACACGGCGGGCGCGTATCCCGGCGTCGGCGCGGAAGAACGCCACATCGCCGAGGCCATCGCCGTGAACCTGCGCGAGATGACGCTGCTCGAAGTGCCGATCATCACCGCCGTCATCGGCGAAGGCGGTTCGGGTGGCGCGTTGGGCATCGGCGTGGCGGATCGCGTTTTGATCTTGGAGAATGCCTATTATTCCGTCATCAGCCCGGAAGGTTGCGCCGCGATTTTGTGGAAGGACCGCGCCAACGCCGCCAAGGCCGCCGCCGCGCTGCGCATCACGGCGACGGATTTGCTGGAGTTGAAACTGGTGGACGAAATCGTGCCGGAACCGCTCGGCGGCGCGCACACAGATCCGGATGCCATCGCGGCGACTTTGAAAACGCACCTGCTCAAACATCTCGAAGAGATGCTCGCGCTGCCGGTCGCCGAGCGCCTCAAGAAACGCTACGAAAAATTCCGCGCGCACGGGCATTTCACGGAAAAGGCCGAGGATGCTTCGGAACTGAAACCACCGCGGGACATTGAAGCCGTCGCCGGCTGATTTCATGCTGTATCCCTTTGTTTTTCAACCGATCTTCAAGGATCGCATCTGGGGCGGACGCGAACTGGAGCGGCTTTACGGCAAAAAAATCCCCGCCGGCCAGCCGATCGGCGAATCCTGGGAAATTTCCGACCGGCCCGGCGACGCCAGTGTCATCGCCAGCGGCCCGCTCGCCGGAAAAGAGTTGCGCTGGCTGATGGAAAATCACGCGGCGGAAATTCTCGGTGACGCCCAACCGGCCGCCGCCGGACGTTTCCCGCTGCTGTGTAAAATTCTCGACGCGCGCGAAAAACTGTCGCTGCAAGTGCATCCGCCGGCGAGCAAGGCCGCCGAACTTAAAGGCGAGCCGAAGACCGAAATGTGGTTCATCGCCGCCGCCGCGCCGGACGCGAGTTTGTATGTCGGCCTGAAAAAAGGAGTCACGCGCGCAGAATTTGAAAAGAAAATTGCCGACGGCCGCGTAGCGGATTGTTTTCATAAAATCTCCGTGCGCGCGGGCGACACGATGTTTCTGCCCAGCGGCCGCGTCCACGCCATCGGCGATGGCCTGGTGATTTTTGAGATCCAGCAAAACTCGGACACGACCTATCGCGTGTTCGACTGGAATCGCGTCGGCCTCGACAGCCGGCCGCGCGAACTGCACATCGCGCAATCGCTCGCCAGCATTGATTTCAATGACTTCGAGCCGAAGCTGGTGCTGGCCAATTATCGCAGCGCGGCCAATTTCAAATTCCGGCAACTCGTGGAAGATCCGTTGTTCAACGTGCAGGAATTGGTTTTTGAAAAGGCCGGCTCCGTGAAATTGGCGGGAAGCTATCTGCGCATCATCGCGGTCACGAAAGGTGCGGCAAAAATTTCTGACGACCGCAGTGGGATTGTGGCGGAACTAAAATCCGGCGACTTCTGTCTGATTCCTGCCTGTTTGAAGAATGTGGAAATCAAGGCGGCGGCGGACACGTCGTTTCTCTGCGTCGAGGCGAACTGAAATCACCAGAGAATTTTCGGGGAAGATTTTTCGCCGTTCTTCTGTTCTCGCAAAACCGCCAGTTCGGTTTTGAACCAATGCCGGATTTTTCCAAGCCAACCAACCGGATTATTTTTGCGGACGGCGGCGCGGATTTTTTCTTCACGCGCGGCTGACCAGCGAACGTGGCCATCGGCGACGAACCGGTTTTTCCTGGTCAGTTCCACGACAGATCTTCCGGCATTTGCGAGAGCAGTTTGTTTTTCCAGCCGCCTTTGCTTTGCAGAACTTTTTGCCAGAGCTGTTCCGGCGGCGTTTCAAAGACGAGTTCCAGCGACGCGGGAAACGTCAGCCACGATTTCCGTTTCATTTCGCTTTCCAACTGGCCGGGGCTCCAGCCGGCGTAGCCGGCGAACATCCGCACTTTTTTGGTTGCGGAAAAACCCTCGCCGATCTCCAGCAGGTCGTCGAGCGAATGGCCGAGCGCGAGGTTGGGCAGCACGTCGGCGTCGGGAATGAAACTGTCGGTGTGCAGATAGCTCAACGCGCCGGGTTGCACCGGGCCGCCGAGATACAGCGGTGCGGTCTTGAGCGTTTCGGGCAGGTCGGCGATGATCAGGTCGCCGACGGTCTTGCCGACGATGCGGTTGAGGACGAGGCCGAACGCGCCCTCGGCGTCGTGCTTGCAGACGAGGATGACGGTGCGCTGAAAAAACGAGCCGCCGAGCTGTCCGCTGTCGAGCAGCAGCTTGCCTTGCAGAAATTTCGGCTTGTTGGCCATCGCTGGTTCAATTTGCACCAGGAAATCCGGCGATGCCAACAATTATTTGCCGCCGGATTTCAGTTCGCCGGCAGCGCCAGTTCCTGTTGCCTGCCGGAATCCATTTCCTGGATGCGGACGGAATTTTTTCCGATGGCGAGGCAGCGGATGGCCAGATTGGTTTTGCCCAACGGAACTTCGCCTTGGTCGTTCACGCCGAAGGTGCAGCCGTTGATGATGGTCAGCGGCGGATGACTCCAGATGATTCCCTGGAGCTTAAATGTTGGTAAGGTGGCCGGCGCTGAAACGCTGGACGGCGGCGGCTCCGGCTCATTGGTGGCGATGTCATTGGACTCGTCAAGCTTGCTGATGCGAGTCGGCCCGGGAACAACATTGCTCGCCACCGGCGGGCTGATGTCGCGGATCGCTTCCACATGATCTTTATCCAGTTTTCCGGTCGTCCCGAATTTCATCCAGTCGAGGATGGCGTCGAACCCATAGTTGTTTTCGGCGGCGATGAACAGTTCCACCTGTCCGCGTGTGTAGTGGTTCCGCAAAATGAAATTTTTCTGCGCGGCTTCATTTTGCGAGTCCATCAAAAGATAGGCGACCATTTCGCAAAAACCTTCCTCGGCGTCGCGCGCCAGGCGCGCGTGCCGTTCGGGCGGCACATTTTCGCCGACCCACGCGTGGGAAAATTCATGCGCGGCGGTCGCCTTGAGTTCCACCAGCGGCAGGCCGGTGAGCAGCCGCATGGCATAGCGTTTCTGCACCCCATTGGTCTTCGCCGCGATGCAGCCAAGCAGGTCTGGGCTTTCAAAATCGTGTCCGTCCGGCTGGAACAGCTTGTCCACGTCAATCCGGTCGAGCACGTCCACGTCCACATTCGTGGGAAACGCGGTGAAGCGGGCGAACAGCCGGTCCAAGTCATCGTGAACCCCGGCGGCGATTTGTTGGGCGTCATCGGCGTTCAGCACCGCCGTTTTGGCGTCACGCGCGCACAGGTGGCGTCCGTCGGGCAATTCCACGCCGTCGTCTTTCACCGGCAGGCCGCAAATAAAACAGCGCGGCAATTTGAGGCAGTTGGAGCAGACCATCTGGCTTTTGCCGGTGACCGCATCCGTGACGAGGTAGATCGGGCCGACGATCGGCTGGCCGCAGATGGCGCAAATGTCTTCCGCCGCCGCCACTGTCGCCAACCAAACTGTCAGGGTGATGAGGAACAGACATCTGCCAAGAATTTGCACGGTTCGACTATTGCAAAAAGGAATCGTGGCGACAAAAGAAAAAGCGCGGAGAAAAAATTCTCCGCGCTTTTGAAACGTTCCGGCGGCGTTTGCGCCCTGCGGTTAGAGCGATTTGACTTTCTTGATGATGGCGGCGGCGTCGATGCCGAACGCGGCCATGAGTTCCGCCGCGTGGCCGGAGCGCGGGATGCCGACGACCGCAAGCTTGTGCACCTTGATGCCTTCGCTCGAAAGTTCGCCCGCGACCGCATCGCCGAGTCCGCCTTCGGCGTAATGATCTTCGACGGTGATGACCGTGTTGCCGGTTTTTTTCGCGGCGGCGAGAATGACGTCTTTGCCCAGCGGCTTGATGCTGTAAGCGTCAATGACGGTGACGCTGACGCCTTCGGCTTTCAACGCGTCCGCTGCTTTCAACGCTTCAAACAAGGTGACGCCCGCGCCGACGATGGTGACTTTGGTGCCTTCGCGCAGCACTTTCGCGCCGCCGAGGGGGAATTGTTCGTCGTTGCCGTAAATGACCGGTGTCTTCGGGCGCGAGGTGCGCAGGAAGGCGACGCCTTTCAAGATCGCCATCTGTTCGAGCAATTTTTCCGTGGCGACGGCGTCCGCCGGATACAACACCGTGCTGCCGACGACCGCGCGCATCATCGCCAGATCTTCCAGCGCCATCTGCGACGGGCCGTCTTCGCCGATGCTGATGCCGACGTGCGAGCCGACGAGTTTCAAATTGGACTGCGAAATGCCGGCGACGCGGATCTGATCCGCCGCGCGCGAGAAAAACGCCGCGAAGGTCGAGGCGAACGGCACATGACCGCGCGTGCCGTAACCGATGGCGACGGCGACCAAATTTTGTTCCGCGATGTAACATTCCGTCGAGCGCTCGGGAAATTTTTTGAAAAACTTGTCCGCGAACGTGGAGTTTTTTGTGTCGCCGTCGAACGCATTGATGCGCGGATCCACGTCGCCAAGGCGGACGAGCGCCGTGCCGTAGGCTTCGCGCGTGGCGATCAAATCACCCAGTTGGTAGCTGATGGCCGGATAGCTCGCGGGCGCGGCGAGATTTGGCGCGGGCAGCGGCGACGGCGCGGGGATCGGCACGCCGAGTCCAGACTTCGCGCTGGGCGAGAGTTCAGCGATGGCTTGAACGGCTTCTTCCTTGTTGAGCGGTTTGCCGTGCCAGCCGTCTTTGTCCTGCAAAAAGGAAACGCCCGCGCCTTTGTAAGTTTTGGCGATGATGACGAGCGGTTTGTCGTCGAGACCGATGCCGCCGAGCACTTCAATAATTTCCTCGAGGTCATGGCCGTCAATCGTTTCGACGCGCCAGCCGAAGGCGTCAAACCGTTTGGCATAAACGCCGATGTCGTGGCCGAACGCGGTGGCTTCGCTCTGGCCGAGGCGGTTGGCGTCCACGATGGCGATGAGATTGTTCAGCTTGTAGATGCCCGCGAGCGATGCGGCTTCCCACACCGCGCCTTCGGCGATTTCGCCGTCGCCCATCAAAACGTAGGTGTTGTAATCCAGCTTGTCCTGCCGCGCGGCGAGCGCCACGCCGACGCCGACGCCCAGTCCCTGGCCGAGCGAACCCGTGGCCACATCAACGAACGCGAGGCGCGGCGTGGGATGGCCTTCGAGGTCGTTGCCGAATTTGCGGAGCTTCAGCAGTTCGGGGATCGGGACAAAACCATTTTCCGCCCACGCGGCATACAGCAGCGGCGCGGCGTGGCCTTTGGACAAAATGAAACGGTCGTTGTTGTAATAATGCGGATTCTTCGCGTCATACTTCATGTGGCCGAAGAACAGCGCGGCAACTAAATCTGCCGCCGAGCAGCACGAAGTCGGATGGCCACTGCCCGCCGCCGTGGTCGCCTCGATGGAGTGGATGCGCAGCGTGTTGGCGATGCCTTTCAAGAGTTCAATGTCCGTATCAATCATAAATTTTAAGAGCCGCAAGGTTAGCCGACCAACCGCGAAAGCCAAGAATGAAAATCGGGAAAGCGCGATTATTCCGGCAGCACATGGCCGGGGATCGAGCACGTCGGCAGTTCGCCCACGGCGTTGATGAAATAAATCCCGCCGCTGGGGCAGACCGGCAAAACGCCGTTCTTCAGATACGGCGCCAGGTCTTTTTCTGACGGCACCGCGCTGTCGGGTTTGCCAAAATCCGTCGCCCACTGCTGCTTGGCATCGTCAATCAGCCGCAGGTTGTTCAGGCACGTCTTGCGCGCGATGATGGCGGCGCTGGTGTCCAGCGCCTTCGTGCTGGTGGCGAGCATCTGGTGGTTGGCGTTTTCGAGTTCCGCGAGATGCTGCTGTTGCAACTCCAGCGCCAGCCGCGCCGTGGCGAGGTGCTGCGCGTTCGACTGGTTCTCCGCGATCAGCGGGGCGATGGACGCCTGCAGCGCCGCGAGCTTGTTCGTCAGGATTTCATTCTGCCGGCGCAAGCCGGCGAGTTCCGCCGCCTGCAGGCTGGCGTCGGAGCTATTGGAGGCGTCCAGTTCCTGCTGCAGCGCGCGCATCTGGAGTTGCGCCGCGCGCGCGTCGGTCTGCGCCGCGTCCTTCTCGCGGATGGCCTGGAAGAGCAGGGCTTCCGCGCACACCATCAGCACCAGGCACAGCCACGCGAACCAGCGTTTGAGATTCATCGTATCGCAGTTGTCGCGCTTTTGGGCAACGGCGTCAAATCAGAAATGAAAATAGAAAATCCCGGCGGGACGGTCCGGGCCGCCAACTGAAAAATAATCTGTCCCAAATCCGTTCCGGCGGACATTTATTAGTGGATGACCGAAGCGGACGACATCGAACTGTTGCGCCAATATGCCGGGGAAGATTCCGAACCGGCGTTCGCCGCGCTCGTCGGGCGGCACGTCAACTTCGTTTATTCCGTCGCGCTGCGGCGCACCGGCGATCCGCACGCGGCGGAAGAGATCACGCAGGCCGTCTTCATCATCCTCGCGCGCAAGGCGAAAAGTTTTTCGCAGAAAACCATTTTGACCGGCTGGCTGCACGCGACCGCGCGGCTGACGGCGGCGAATTTTTTGCGGGCGGAAATCCGCCGCCAGCACCGCGAACAGGAGGCCTTCATGCAATCAGCTTTCAGCGAATCGGAAACGTGGACGCAGATCGCGCCGCTGCTCGACGACGCCATTGCCAAACTCGGCGAGCGCGACCGCAACGCGATTTTGCTCCGCTATTTTGAGAACAAATCCGCGCGCGAAATGGCGGCGGCGTTGAACTTGGACGAACCGGCGGCGCAAAAGCGCGTGACGCGCGCGGTGGAAAAACTGCGCGCGTTCTTTGCGAAGCGCGGCGTGACGCTGACGGCGGCGGCGATTGCGGGCGCGGTCTCGGCCAATTCCGTCCAGGCCGCGCCGGTGGGTTTGGCGGCGAACGTCACGGCGGCAGCGGCCAAAGGCGCGGCGGTCAGCGCTTCAACTTTGGCTTTAGTGAAAGGAGCAATAAATCTTATGGCATGGGCAAAAGCGAAATCAGCAGCTTTAATCAGCACAAGTCTATTGGTTGCGTGTGGTGCAGCAGTTTATGTTTGGGAAGTGAATCCAAATGGTCTATCTGAACAAGCTTTTTTAGATAGAATTTCCCACACGCTTACCGACACCAGTCCGCAAGTTAAAATCGTGCCAACAAAATACCCTGATTCTCACGGTGGTGGATTTGGGATAGATGACAAAACGGTTGGGATTTCAATGCCGATGAAAGAACTTATCAAAAGGGCTTACGGATTGCCTGATGATCTTAAGTTGGTCATATCCACCAAGCTGCCAGATGGCAAATATGACTACATTGCCAATTTGCCTTCGGGTTCAGCGGAAGCCTTGCAGCTGGAAATAAAAAAACAATTTGGCATTGTCGGGCGTTTTGAACTGCAGTCTAAAGGCGTCTTGGTTCTTAAAGTGAAGGATGCAAACAGGCTAAAATCAAAACTTAATTCCAGAAAATCCTTTGGAGAAAAAGCGGGATATTGGACTGAAGGTGGAAAATTTGTTTGGCGTGGCCAGCCTGTCAGCCAATTAGCCAATTCATTGGAACAATTTTTTCAAATACCCGTTGTTGATGAAACAAGTGTGACGAATTTGCAAAGTTTTAACTTCGATCTGGATTGGGATTTAATGAGTCGAGACGGTAAAAAATTGAAACAGGCTCTTAACGAAATTGGTTTTGAACTGATTTCCACAAATCAAACTATCGAAATGCTCGTCGTCGAAAAGGTCAAACAGTCTGAATGAGTCCCGGAGCGACCGCCGAAAATCAGCCAGCACAAGGTGGGTGGTTGCCCGCCGCATAAAATCATCCGTCCTGAAAGGATACCGGAAAACAATCCCAACAGATTCCATCGTCCTTTCCGGCAAATTTATGGGGACGACAAAGCCAAACCGTCAGGCCAATGATTCTTCCAAAACCACTTCGGGATGGCGTGACGCCACGCGCAACAGCACTCGCGCCGCCCCCGTTGGTTTGCGTCGGCCTTGTTCCCAATTGTGCAGCGTCTTGACCGAGATGCCCAACAGTTCCGCAAACTTGCCCTGTGATAGCCGCAATTTCGAGCGCGTGTCCGCCACGGTGTTTTCCCATTCGGCGCGGCGTTCTTGCTGATACACCTTGGGATCAAGCTGGCGACGGTGCAGCTTTCCGTCTTTGCTGCGGGTGACGTTCCACACGCGCGACGGCGCGGCTTCGCCCCGGCGCACGGCCTTGGCCTGCCGGATGGCTTCGCTCAATTCTTTAAATCGTTCTTTGTTCATGTCAGTATTCCTTGATCAGCGTCCGCAACCGCTTCAATTCGGCGGCGGACAAATCTTCTTTTTCGTTCTTCGCGCAAATGTCGAGCAGCAGAATTCGGTCGCGGTCAACCACCCAATAATAAATCACCCGCGCCCCGCCGCGCTTGCCGTGGCCTTTGGCGGCAACGCGCAATTTCCGCAGCCCGCCGGATTTGGGAATCACTTTTCCCGCGTCTGGTCGTGTCAGCAACAATTCTTGCACGTCCGCCAACTCCTCGTCGTCCAGCAATTCCAGAACGCGACGGGTGAACGGCGCAAATTCTTCAAAGACCATTGGTAAGAGCGTACGCTAATGGCGTATAATGTCAATTGTTGAAAAAATATTCAGCTTGGCGGATTTTGGTAACGCAGCCTTGACGGACGGCCAGTAAAACGCGGTAGTAAGCAAACTTTCCGGCAGGCGCGTATATTTTCGCCTTGCTGGTGCGATGACGGATGGTGACGGGGAATCTCACGCGACGGTCAGCAGTTCGGACGTTATTTTGTGCAAACATTTTGAGAATCTCCTGATTTCTCAACGAAATATGGGGCCTCTCTTTAATTTCGCTCGAACCTTTTTTCAAGGACAATGATTTAATCTCGTCGTGGCCCATTTTAGGGTATCCCTAAGCTGCGTCGGCGCGATGTTGTAGCGCGGCGTGAGAATCGGCATCCGCGCCATGATGACGCCGCCGAGCTTTATCAACTCGCTAAAATCTTTGGCCGCTGTATATCGCCCGCACATCGTGGACTGTCCCCTTCAGACCTCAAACCCGGGCAGGTTTTTGAAATGGCCGTTGAGTTGAATCTTCTCCTTCAGCGCTTCCATGTTCGCCACCACGGGCAACACCTGCTCCAGATGCTGGTGCAAGTATTTCAAGCGTTCGGTTTCGGAAAACATTCCCAGCAGGGCATATTCCTGTTCCAGATTGAGGCCGACATGGTGAGCCACATCGTAGCTGGTCAGTTTGGCTTCCGGTTTGGGAAGTTTCTTTTTCACGTTGAGCAAGCCGTGCAATTTTTTCATGCCGGCAACAATTTTACGCAGCAGCGCCGCATCCCCGGTTTCATCCCTGTCGGGATACTTAACGACCGCCGCGCTGTAGAGCTTGCCGGGATAAAGTTTCTCCAGGCGCACGACGTTAAAAATCCGCTTTCCGTGCGTTTTGATGTCCATCTGGCCATCGGCCTGGACGTTGGTGACACTGGTCAATTCCACCAGCGTTCCCAAATTGCCAATCTTCCGGCCCACCACCGTCGGGATGCCAAACGGCTTTTTGGTCTTCACGGTGTCATTGATCAATTGCTGGTAGCGGGGTTCAAAGATGTGCAGATTCAATCCGTCACCCGGATACACCACGACTGCGAGCGGGAAGATGGGGATAAGCTGTTCCATAAAAGATCAGAGGAGTGTCATCTGGGACAGGTCGTGAGCGCGGTTGTTCTGGCGGGTGGCAAATTTCAGCCCATGTAAAGTTCCGCGCCACGCATGATCGCCTCGCCCAACGGGGTCAGTTTTCCCTGCGCGCGAACCACTTTGATACCCTGATCGAACAACCGTCGGATTTCGGCCAATTCCTTGCGCGCCTTTTCCTGTGATGACAAGGAGAGAACACCGCGGTCAAGAAGTCGTTGAACCACGCGATACATTCGGGCGGTAACAAACGTGGCGTGATATATGCCGTCCATCGGACGCTGATCTTGTCGCAGGGGTGAGGAATAAAGATCTTCGTCAGAATTTTCCACCAACGCCTCGTCGGCGCAAAGTCCGAACAATAAATTGTGGGTGCTTTCATGCACCAGCATTTGCGCCATGGCTAGTTCATCATCCCGCCGATTGGCATTGATTATTATTCCGCCCCATAACATGAATGAGGAGGCGCCGTCGAAGGTAAGTGCCTTGGGATCCTCGGCACCGGCGGCCAAAACAATCTCGCGCAGTAAGGCGCGGATTTCAGCGGCCTGTTCAGGATCGCCTGCCTCCAGTAATTCAAAAGCTCCGGCAATCAATGCCCGGCAATTTTCGGCGGCGGCATGGGAAGGGGCAAACACTTCCAGAGTTATGGTCGGGTCGGTGTCAATGTAGCGAACAATGCGTCGAGCCAGCGCATCTTGTGTCGGGTCGGCCAATGCGGTCACCGCCGGGCCGCCCGGATGCACCGGAAATCGAACCAGTTCGTTGAGCCATCGGGAAGCCTCAACCAGATCGTTTTTTTCAATAGCCAGAACGGCATCGCAATAAAAACTGAACGCCAACGGCGAAACCGGGTGCTTCTCCAGTTGCGTAAGGAAAGATTGGATTGATATTTCAGGAACGGTGAGCAGGCCTTGGGACTGATTAAAAATATACCGGAGACTGTCCGCCAAATCCCGGCGCATTCGCTGGTCAAGAAAAAGCGCCCGCCGACCACTTGGCTCGAAGGCGTTCAAATCACCATCGACAAAGACACGATGGCTGGTATCAAGAACGGAATCCACAGATTGTCCTTGCTTGGAAAAACGTCAAAATGTTCCCGGAGGGCTTTGCCAGCTTTCAGGGAAGGTCGGCCGGGATTTTCTGCGCTTAAATCGAGGTCAGAGTTTTCCGGCCGCGCGGATGCCCGGCTTGGCTCCAATCTTGGCTCCAAACTTGGCGCCCAACTTGGACGATGTTTTGCCATCCGTCTTTTCCGAGGGGGTTAAGGGTTCGAGTTTAAAGCCAAGCAGTTTGCTCCGATCGAGTTTAATGTGCGCTGGTTTTTGTTTCATGGTTGAATTTTCCTTTCGGCGTGATTAGAGTTTCTCCCGTCAAGTTTGTCAACGCCAGATTATGCCTCGCCTCCCGGGGCTTAAAAGCGGACGCTGGCCGCTGAAAAAAATGATTCAAGTCTTTCTGAATCGGGGTCACGATTACACGCTGAAAAAGGTGAAGAAATCACCATTGGCACCGACCCTGATAACGATGAGTTATGACAGCCTGTTCCGTTCCCATCGGATCCGGCAGGCCACACAGATTTTTGCCGATCTCGACCGTTTAAGTTATTGGGATCTTGAACTGGCGGCCGATCTCTATCTGCAAATGAAAAGTGCCGGCCTTACGGTTTTGAATAATCCCGCCCGATTTAAGAACCGCTATGCTTTGCTCCGAGCCTTGTACGCGGCTGGCTTGAACAACTTTGACGCTTATCGCCTGCATGAAATCCAGGCGATCAAACGCTTCCCGGTTTTCTTGAGAAAGATTCAAGGCCATCGCGAACCTTTAAGCGGTTTGCTCGAAACGCGGGCGGACACCGAACGGGCGGTGGAGTCGGCGGTTGGCTCCGGCACACCGGAAGAAAATCTGGTGGTGATCGAATGCGTCGCCGAACCGGTGCGCCCGGGTTTGTATCGCAAGCTCTCCGCTTTTCGCATCGGCAACGCCATCGTTCCACATCTTTCGGTGCATGATACCGGGTGGCTGGTCAAATACGGCCAGACCTTCGACGCGATCGAAAGCCTCTACCAGGAGGAACATGTCATGTTGGAAGAGAATCCATTTGCCGAACATCTACGGAAAGTTTTTGACATCGCTGGCATCGAATACGGCCGGGCTGATTTTGGTTTTTATCAGGGACGACTTCAGGTCTTTGAGATCAACACCAACCCATACATGGAGCGCGCGGATCCACATCCTTC